>NZ_LJJX01000026.1:0-107472 GCF_001421075.1 Frankia sp. CpI1-P
GAGGGCGGGCACGCACACGAGGGGACCAGGCCGACCGGAGTCGGCCTGGTCCCCTCACATCGCGGGACGGGCGGTCCGCCCGGCCGCCCGTCCGCCCCGACCGGGGGCGCAGCTCCCCGGCCGGCGATCTGGGTGCTAGCCGGCGTGCGTCCAGGAGTCGGTGCCCTTGAGCAGCGTCCGCAGATCACCACGGCCGCCGGGGCGAGCCGTCGCCAGCCGCTCCTGGTAGAGCTGGTCGAAGCTCGGCTGGGAGACCGACCGGTACACCCCGATCGGCGGCTCGGCGAGCGACGTCTCCGCCAGGCGGGCCAACGCGTAGGCGTAGGTCGAGTTCTGGGTGCCCGGGTCGTGGACGACGACGCGGGAGTCGCCGCCGTGACCGATGCCCAGCTCACCGGTGCTCGGGTCGCGGATCACGCCCCACTGCTCGTTGGTGCCGAAGACGATCGGCAGGCCGGGCGAGAGCCGGATCGGGCCGTGCTCGGGCGCACCCGGGTTGTCCGGCTCCGCGGGGGCCGCCTGGGCGGCGCCCCGGCCGCCCTGGCGGGGAATCGCGCTGAACGTCGGGCAGCCCTGGCGGATCTCCACCAGCGCCGCGCCCTTGTGCGCCGCGGCGGCGGTCAGCGTCGCCGTGAGGTGGCGACGGTCGGAGTCGAGCGTGCGGGCCACGAACGTCGCCCCGGCGCCGAGCGCGAGCGCGACCGGGTTGAACGGGTTGTCGAGCGAGCCGAACGGGCTCGACGGGCCGATCGTGCCGACCTTGGACGTCGGCGAGGCCTGCCCCTTGGTGAGGCCGTAGATCTCGTTGTTGAGCAACAGGATCTTGAGGTTCACGTTGCGCCGCAGCGCGTGGATCAGGTGGTTGCCGCCGATGGCCAGCGCGTCGCCGTCACCGGTGACGACCCAGACCGACAGGTCCGGGCGGTTGATCGAGATGCCGGTTGCGAACGACGGCGCCCGACCGTGGATGGAGTGGATGCCGTAGGTGTCGAGGTAGTACGGCAGCCGCGAGGAGCAGCCGATGCCCGACACCACCACGGTGTTCTCGGGCGGGACGCCGAGGGCCGGCAGCAGCCCGCGCATCGTCGACAGGATCGCGTGGTCCCCGCAGCCGGGGCACCAACGGACCTCCTGGCCGGTGGTGAAGTCCGCCACCGTGGGCGCCCGCCGGCCGCTCGCGCCGGCCGGCTCCTCGGCCTTTCCGTTGACCGTGCTCATCGTCCCGCCTCCCGGGTTGCGTCGTGCTGGGTACCAGTGGGGGTGCCGGTGTGGGCCGCGGACTTCGTCGACGCCGCCTCCGACCGGGCCGCGAGGCGCGCGCCGACGTNGCCGACCGGCTTCGTGGCCGCGTCCGGCGCGGTGTCGGAGTCGGCGTCGATTCCCTGGATGACCCGGGTGATGACGGAGGCGAGCTCCGCCGTCCGGAACGGCATCCCGCGGGTCTGGTTGTAACCGACGGTGTCGATCAGGGTTTCGCGGCGCAGGTGGCCGGCGAGCTGCCCGAGGTTCATCTCGGGCACGAGCACGGTGTGGTACTCGGAGAGCACCGAGGCGACGTTCGCCGGCAGCGGCGCGATGTGGCGCAGGTGCGCCTGGGCGACCTTCATGCCCTGCGCCCGCACCTCCCGGCAGGCCTCCCCGATCGGGCCCCACGTGGAACCCCAGCCGATCACGAGCACGTCCGCACCGGATCCGGGCGGACCNCTCGGGTCGTCGACCTCCAGCGGCGGCACGTCGATGTTGTCGATCTTCGACTGCCGAGTCCGGATCATGAGGTCGTGGTTGTCCGGGTCGTAGGACACCGCGCCGGTGAGGTCGGCCTTCTCCAGGCCGCCGATCCGGTGGGTCAGCCCCGGGGTGCCCGGGATCGCCAGCGGCCGGGCGAGGGTGATCGGGTCACGCGCGTAGGGCAGGAAGACCGGGTTGCCCTCCGCGTCGACCGCGTTCGGCTCGGTCGCCAGGTCGATCCCGATGAACGGCAGCTCCTCGACCTCGGGGACCCGCCAGGGCTCGCTGCCGTTGGCGATGTAGGCGTCGGAGAGCAGGATGACCGGCGTGCGGTAGGCCAGCGCGATCCGCGCGGCTTCCATCGCGGCGTCGAAGCCGTCCGCCGCCGAGCGCACGGCGATCACCGGCATCGGCGCCTCGCCGTGCCGGCCGTAGAGCGCCTGCAGCAGGTCGGACTGCTCGGTCTTGGTCGGCAGGCCGGTGGACGGCCCACCGCGCTGCACGTTGACGATGACGAGCGGGAGCTCCATGATCACCGCGAGGCCGAGCGCCTCGGCCTTGAGCGCCATCCCGGGCCCGGAGGTGACGGTCACGCCGAGCATGCCGGCGAAGGACGCGCCGATCGCCGCGCCGATGGCCGCGATCTCGTCCTCGGCCTGGAAGGACCGCACGTCGAACGAGGCCAGCGCGGACAGCTCGTGCAGGATCTCCGACGCCGGGGTGATCGGGTAGGCGCCGAGGAACAGCGGCATCGCGGCCTGATGCGCCGCAGCCACCAGGCCGTACGCGACGGCCTTGTTGCCCTTCATGTGCCGGTAGGTGCCAGCCGGGAGCGGGGCCGGCTTCACCTCGTAGACGTTCGCGAAGGCCTCGGTCGACTCGCCGTAGATCCAGCCGGCGCGCAGCGCGGAGACGTTCGCGGCCTGCACATCGGGCTTCGAGGCGAAGCGCTTGTGCAGGTAGGCGATCGTGTCCTCGATCGGCTGGCTGAACATCCAGGACACCAGGCCGAGGGCGAACATATTCTTCGTCCGCGCGGCGTCCTTGCGCTTGAGGTTGTGATCGGCGACGGCGGCCGCGGCGAACCCGGTCAGGTTGACGGCGTGCACCTGGAAGGCGTCCAGCGAGCCGTCGGTCAGCGGGTCGACGTCGTAGCCGGCCTTTTCGAGGCCCAGCACCGTGAACGCGTCGGTGTCCAGGATGATGACGCCGCCGGGGCGCAGCTCGGCGACGTTGGCCTTGAGCGCCGCGGGGTTCATGGCGACGAGGACGTCAGGCTGGTCACCGGGGGTCCGGATGTCGTGGTCGGCGATGTGGAGCTGGTAGCTCGACACGCCGGCCACGGTGCCCGCTGGGGCGCGGATCTCCGCCGGGTAGTTCGGCAGCGTCGCCACGTCGTTACCGATCGCGGCCGCCTGGGCGCCGAACCGGTCACCGGTGAGCTGCATCCCGTCGCCGGAGTCGCCGGCGAAGCGGATCACCACGTTCTCCAGCCGTCTGGCCCCTTCGGGCCGTTCGGACAACTGCTCGGTGGGCATGAGGGACCTCATCTCAACGTCGCGATCCCGCGCCGGGAGTGCCAGGACCACGACGTGGCGAGACTGGCAGCGCGGGCCGGTCATTCAGGGCAGGGCAGATCGGGGAACGGGTAGTTCCGGGGTCCGCCCCGGGGGCGGGGTGACCGGGTCGGACCAGCCGGCGGGGGGCCGGCCGCTCGCACCCGGCCGCTCGGACCCGGCGGGCTCGGCGGGCTGGGGGACCTCGCCGGACCCGACCGCCCGCAGGGACTGCACGCGCAGCACGGCGCGGGCCACCGTCGCGGCGGCGGCGTGGATCTGGTCGACGGTGGTGAACCGGCCCACGCTGAACCGCAGGCTCTCCCGCGCGGCGGTCGCCGAGCGGCCCATCGCCAGCAGCACCGGGGACGGTTCGTTCCCGCCGCCGTGGCAGGCGGAGCCCGCGGACACCGCCACGTCCGGCAGGCAGGACTGGACGGCGTCGGCATCGGCGTCGACGAAGCGCAGGTTCAGCGTGTTCGGCAGCCGGATCGGGCCAGGCCGGNCGGTGCCGTCCTCGACCGGCCCGTTGACCTCCAGGGCACTCAGGCCGAGCCAGCCGACGAGCAGGTCGAACAGCAACTCCGTCTGGGCCCGGTGCCGGGTGGCCTCGTCGTCCATCATCGCCGCGGCGATGCGGGCCGCGGCGCCGAAGCCGACAATGCCGGGAGTGTTGAGGGTGCCCGCGCGCAGGCCGCGTTCCTGCCCGCCGCCGTGGATCAGCGGCACGAGGCGTGCCCGCGCCGACCGGCCGGCGATCAGCGCGCCGGTGCCCTTGGGACCGTAGATCTTGTGCGCGGACGCGGTGGCGAAGTCGATCCCCGTCTCTGTCACCGAGACCGGGATGCGGCCGAACGCCTGGGTGACGTCGCACAGGAACAGGGCTCCGGCCTCGTGGGCGAGGGCGGCGACCGGTCGGGGATCGTTGAGCGTCCCCGTCTCGTTGTTGGCCGCCATGACCGCGACCAGCGCGACCTCGTCGGCCTCGCCGGCCTCGCCGCGGCCCCGGGAGCCCCCTGAGCCCTCGGGATCCGCGGCCGGCCCGGCAGTGGGCGGCGGCACGGCAGTGGGCGGCGGCCCGGCAGTGGGCGGCGGCACGGGGTGCAGCAGCGCGCGCAGATGGGCCAGGTCGATGGCGCCNCTCGGATGCACCCGGACGGTCTGCACGCTGCCCCCGTGCAGGTCGGCGGCGGCGTGCGCCGCGGCGAGGACGGCCGGGTGCTCGGTGGCCCCGACCAGGACGCGCCGCCGGTTCGCCGGCGCCGTGGCGAGCACCCCGGCGATCGCCAGGTTGGCCGCCTCGGTCGCACCGCTGGTGAACACCACGTCGCGCGGGCGCGCGCCGGCCAGGATGGCGACGTCGCGACGGGCCCGTTCGACGAGCCGGGCGACGGCCTGACCGGCCGAGTGCGGGCTCGCCGGGTTGGCGAAATGCTCCCGCAGCAGCGGCAGCATGGCGTTGAGGACCTCGGGGTCGACCGGCGTCGTCGCGTTGTGGTCGAGGTAGATCACGGCGTGCCCCCCGGGCCGCAGTCCGGGCAGGCCGGGTCGCGCCGGGTCCGCGGGGTGCGCAGGTCGACGTCCCACAGGTCGAGATGGACGAGGCGGCCGACCGCCGGCTCGGCGAATCCGCCGGCGACCTTGAGCGCCTCCGTCGCGGCCAGGCAGCCCACCGTGCCCGCGACGGCGCCGAGCACCGGGAAGCCGAGCGGTTCCCAGGCCGGGTCGCCCTCNCCGAACACGCAGCGCAGGCACGGCTCCCCCGGCCGGACCACCATCAGGTACGCCTCGGTGGCGTTCATCGCGGCGACGACCAGCGGCACCTCCGCCCGCACGCACAGCCGGTTGATCAGATACCGCTCGGGGAAGTTGTGCCGGGCGTCGACGACGACGTCCGCCTCGGCGATCAGGCCGGGCACGGCCGGGTCCGCGAGGTCGCGGTCCACCGCCACGATCTCGACGCCCGGGTGGTGGGCGCGCAGGGTGTCCGCCGCGCAGAAGACCCGAGGCTCGCCGACCCGCTCCGGCCGCATGAGCGTCTGCCGGTTCAGGTCGGGCTCCTCCAGGTCGCCCGGGTGGATCAGGATGAGGCGTCCGACCCCCGCGGCGGCCAGGTAGGTCGCGGCCGCCCCGCCGACGCCGCCGACGCCGGCCACCAGCACCGTCGCCCGACTCAACCGCCGCTGGGCCGCCACCCCGAAGCCGGGGATGGTCAACTGCCGGTCGAAGCGCCGGGACGTCTCGGCCGCGGGCGGGGCCGCCTGGACGGGCAGGATCCGCGCAGGCGGGCCGGGGCACATCGACCGCAGGCGCGGGTGAGAGTGAGACCGAGCAGTGACCATCGAGCTCTCCGCGGATTCGGCAGGACGGGTGGAAAGGCGCACTGGTCAGGCGGGTCAGGGCCAGGGGCGGAACAGGGTCAGAGGTGGAACAGGACCATCGGCGGGGTCAGGGCCGTGGTCAGGGCCAGAGCCAGGGGCGGGATCAGGGCCAGGGCGGCCCGGTCGGGCGGGGTGTCCGCCGGGGGGGGCGGCTCCGGATGGCCGGCAGGTCCGCGGACCCGCGGCCATCCGATGCCGTCACCCCCGTCCGGGCGGGGCGGTCAGGCGACCAGCGCGACCCGGCCGATCTCCGGCAGCTGCTGCCTGAGTCGGGCCTCGATCACGCCGGTCAGCGTCGCGTTCGCGCTGGAGCAGCCGCCGCAGGCGCCGGTCAGGCGCAGGTGCACCTCGGCGGAGCCGGGCTGACCGCCCCCGGCGAGGACGGCGACGACCTCGGCGTCCCCGCCGTCCCCGCGCAGCATCGGGCGGATCTCCTCCATGATCTCCTCGACCTGTTCGCGCAGCTTCGCGTCGGCCGCGGTGCGCTCGGGATCGTCGGACGAGCCGAACGACGACCCACAGCCGCAGGAGCTCTTCGCGTTCGGGTTGGCGAAGGTGAAGCCGGAGGAGGTCAGCGTCTCGGTGTAGTCGACCCGCATCCCGCGCAGCAGGTCGACGCTCGTCGTGTGCACGACGACGTCGAAGCCGTCCTGCGGCAGCACGACGTCGCCGGTCTCGGCGCCGGGCACGAGCGCCAGCTTGTAGGTGTAGCCGGAGCAGCCGCCCGGGTCGACGCCGATGCGCAGGGCGAAGCCCTCGGTGCCCGGGGTCGAGCCGAGCAGGTGACGCACCTGCGCCACGGCCTTGTCGGTCAGTTCGATGACGGTGGCGGTCGCGGTCATGGGGTGCCTACCTCCGCTGGGGCGCGGTCCGTGACGAGGCGGGCGCCGATTTCGGCCACCGCCTTGTCGATCAGGTCATAGATCTCGACCGGTTCGATGCCGGCCTCCTCGAGCGCCTCGCGCGGCCCGAGGCCGATCTTGCTGCACAGCACAGCGGCGCAGTCGGACAACATCTCGATGGTGCGGTCGAGCTTGGAGGCGTCCTCGTCGCAGTCCGACGGGCCGTTGCAGTAGCGGTCGACGTCGCGGGTCTGCNCGAGACGGGCCCAGCCGGGGCCGGCCTCGTAGATCCAGAACTCGCCGGCGTGGCCGAAGTGCTGGTTGACGACGCCGCTGCCCTTGGTGGCGACCGCGACGAGGACGACCTCGGCCGGCCGCACGGGCTCGGCCGCCGGCACGTCGGGGGTGCGCGCGCCGGTGGCGATGTTGAGGGTCTGCCGGGTCGCGGCGACCTCGGTGCGCCAGCGCTCGATCTCCTCGTGCGCCTGCTGGCGGCCGGCGAGGTCGTAGACGATCTCGCGGCCCTGGAACGTCTCGGGCAGGAACTCGTCGCCGCGGTCCTCGCCGAGCAGGCCGACCGCGTCGGCGCGGCACTGCCGGCAGTGGCGCATCATGTTCATCTCGGCGCCGTCGTCCTGCTCGCACCGGTCCTGCAGGGCCTTGAGCTCCTGCGGGGTCGGGCCGCGCTGGCCGGTCAGGCCGAAGACGGTGCCGTGTTCGGGCGCCGAGACCAGCGGCATCACGTTGTGCAGGAAGGCCCCGAGCCCCTTGACGGTCCGGGAGACCTCGACGAGATGCTCGTCGTTGATCCCGGGGATCATCACCGAGTTGACCTTGCAGAGGATCTTCCGCTCGGTCAGCGCCGCGAGCCCCGCGAGCTGCTGCTCGGAGAGGATCTTCGAGGCCTCCCGGCCGGTGTACCGCTTGCCCCGCCAGGCGACCCACGGGTAGATCCGCTCGCCGACCTCAGGGTCGATCATGTTGATCGTGATCGTCACGTGGTCGACGTTGAGGTCGGCGATCCGGTCGACGAACTCCGGCAGGCGCAGGCCGTTGGTCGACAGGCACAGCTTGATGTCCGGGCAGTCCCGGGCCACCAGCTCCATCGTGCGGAACGTCGGCTTCGGGTTCGCCAGCGGGTCACCGGGCCCGGCGATCCCCAGCACGCTCATCTGCTTGATCTCGCTGGCGACCAGCTTGACCTTGGCGAGCGCGTCCTCGGGAGTCAGCAGGGTGCTCGTGACGCCCGGCCGGCTCTCGTTGGCGCAGTCGAACTTCCGGTTGCAGAAGTTGCACTGGATGTTGCAGCCGGGCGCGACCGCGACGTGCATGCGGGCGTAGTACTGGTGCGCCTCGGCGCTGTAGCACGGGTGGTTGGCGATCTTCTCGGCGATCTCCGGGTCCTGCACGGGAGCGCTGGTGCCGCAGCTCGTCGTGGTCTTGCAGCCGCCGGCGGAGGCGGGCGCCTGCGCACTGCGCCGGGGGAGCCCGCCGGCGGGGGCGGCGGCGAACGCCGGCTCCCCCGTCACCGTCGACCGTCCTTCGCGCCGGGCGTGCCGGCGCCGACGGTCTTGCCCGCGGGCTTGGCCGGCGGCGCGGGCTTGGCCGGGGTGGCGGGCTTGGCCGGGGTGGCGGCCTTGGCGGGCTCGGCGGGCGTGCTCGGTACCGCGGGCTCGGCGTCCGCTGCGGCGGACTTGCAGTTCGCGGACCCGTGCTTGCAGGTCTTCGCCGCGTGCCCGCCGGCACCGTGCGCCGCGGGCTCGGCCGGCACCTTCTCGGCCACCAGGACGGCGGCCGGGGCCGAGCCCTCCGCCGCCGCGGCGGCGGTGGGCGTGGCCGCGGGCTCCGCCTGCGTCGCGTCCTCGGCGTCCTCGGCGGCCTCAAGCTCGCGCTCCAGCGCGCCGACGATGCGGCCGTTTTCGAACGCGATCGCGTAGACGATGTGCTCCTGCAGGTACAGGCCGACGTTGATGACCTGACCGCGGGTGCCGGCCTCGACCAGGATCTCGCCGATGGAGATCGCCGGGTCCGGGTAGGTGCCGTCGTTGCGCAGCGCCTTGGCGGCCATGACGACGTCGCCGACGTCGTAGGTGTTGGTGGTCATCGGGCCTCCTCCGTCCGCTCGGACGTTTCCGATGGCTGGGTCGAGNCCGGCCGCTGCACAGTGATCTCGGATGTCGGNACGAAGTCCGCCGCCTGCGGCGCGCGATCCTTCAGCACCNTGAACAGGCGGTGGTCCAGCGCGCCGGCGTTGGTGAACGCCTCGTAGGAGCGGACGAGCGCGTCGCGGTAGTCACGCAGGAGATGCCGCGGGTTCTCCGTGTCGGCGCCGGCGTCCTGCAGCTTGGCCAGTTCGCCGGCGAAGTGCTTGAGGATGTGCAGCCGGTTGACCGCCACGACCCGCGGGTCGTAGTCGACCTCCAGCAGGTCGAAGTACTGCTCCGCGGTGGAGCAGCGGTTGAACTCGGCCAGTTGGCCGGCGTCGGTGGTCGCGCTCATCGCGACGTCTCCTTCTCGGCCAGGCCCTCCAACAGGGCGATCTCGGCATAGGCGTCATAGGTCCGGCGGGCGACGTCGAGCAGGCCCTCCCAGCCGATCGGGAGGTCCTCGGCGAGGTCGTGAAGATCAAGCTTGAGTCGGGTGGCCTTGCTGTGGAGCTTGCGCAGCCGCTGCTGGGCGGCGGCGGCGTCGAGGTTCTCGGCGTCGCGGCTCGCGGTGTCCGGGGCTGGCGGCTCAGGAGTCATCGCGGGCGACCTCGCTCCAGNGCTCGATCAGCTTGCTCGCGCCGAGCACCAGGGCCTCGCCACGGGCGGCGAGCTCCTCGGACGAGTTGAAGCCGAACCGCTGCACGTCGCGCAGCGCGTTGTCGAGCACGACGAGTCGACCCGCAAAAATGATCACCCGACCGAAGCCCTCGCTGTTGAGGTCGAGAATCGTCGTGGTGAACGCGCCGGTCGCCTTCTCGGTGGCGGCGGCGACGGCCTGGTAGAACGACCGCAGCCGGGCCGCGGTGGCGATATCGAGGTCGCAGTTGGTCGCGATCGTGCGGCGCTGCTCCTTGGTCACCACGAACGGGGCGAGCAGCTGGGAGTCGGAGAACCGATCGAGCTGGCCGTAGGAGTCGCCGGCCCGGACCTGATCGAGCAGGTCACGCAGGAAGTCCTTCGCCTCGCTCATGCCGCGTCTCCCTTCAGCACCGCGGCGACGCTGCGGGTCCAGCTCTGCGCGGCCGGCTGCGGCTCGCGGGCCTTGAGGACCTTGCGCAGCCAGGGCGGCGGGGTCCCGGCCAGCGTCGCGACGTAGCGGGTGAGCAGGTCCTCCACGCTGGTGCCCTTGGCCACCTTCACCGGGTGGATCTTGGCCTTGACAACCTTCGCCGCGGCGGTCCCGCCGATGTCGGCGATGTTGAGGATCACGCAGTCCGTGACCGCGGCGAGCCTGGATTCGATCTTGTCCTGCTCGTCGTCCGACGCCGCCTCGAGCAGCCGGGTCTCGAACAGGTGTGACCCCTCGGGGCCGACCTCGTACACGTCGAACCGTCGGCACCAGCCGAAGTGCTGGTCCACGGCGGTGCCGTCGCCGGTCGCGAAGGCGATCTTCAACACGGGGACTCCTGGAACAGGTTGTCGAGTTCGTCGGGTTCTGCCGTCGCGCGCCCCTGCTGGGGAATCTCGGTGGCGGCCCGGTGGCCGGCCGCGGCGGATCCCGGCGAGGCGGGCAGCGGCGGCCGACCCGGCCGGGCGTGTGCGTGCCCGTGGTCGAGGACCCGGTTCGCCGCGTCGAGCAGCAGCCGCAGGCTGCCGGCGTAGCCGGCGGTGCCGGCCAACGCCGTCCCAAGCCGGTCGAAGATCGGAAATCCGATCGGCAGGAAAGCGGCGCCGATCCGCTCCGCGATTCCCCGGGCGTGGCTGGAACCGAGGACGAGCTCGGCACCGGCCGCCTGCGCCCGTTCGGCGAATTCGGTCAGGTCGCCGATGACGACCTCGGCCCACGGCGCGTCGGCCAGGGCCGGCGCCGGAGTCGGCGACACCGCGGTCACGATCTCGGCGCCAACGTCGCGCAGCAGCGAACCGGCGGCCAGCAGGGTCTCGGGCTCGCCGGCGATCGCCACCCGGACGCCGCCGAGGACGAAGTGCGCGTCGAGCAGGCCGTCGGCAAGGCGCGCGCGGGCCCGGCGGACCTGCTCCGGGGCCGTCCGGCCGGTGTGCGCCATCAGCTCCGCGACCAGGGCGTCCGTCTCGGTCAGGCCGGACAGGTGCCGGTGGTGCAGCAGTCGGGCGCCGGTGCGGGCGGCGAGCAGCTCGCCCGCGGGGGCGGCGGTGGCGCCCGCGACAAGCACGGCGCCGGCGCGGCGCAGCGAGCGCAGCTCGGCGAGGCCCGCGCCGCCGGTCGTCGTCGGCTGCCAGGCCGGGGCGAGGTGGCCGTCGACCGAGGCCGACAGGTCCGGCACCAGCACGGGGTCGAGCCCGAACGCCCGGACCAGCCCGGCGACCTCGTCGAGGTCGGCCGCGGTGAGGGCGGGACCGGCGAGGACGGCGACCAGATTCCGGTCGGCGACGTCCTCGTCGGTCGTACCGGCCCGCCGGGACAGGGGCGAGGCCGGGACGGTGGTGGTGACCGGCGCCGCGGCGGGGATCGCGCGGGCGGCGCCGGCCAGCATGGTGGCGGCCGACGAGGCGGCGGCCGGCGGGGCGGCGGGGAGGGTGGCGGCCGGCGGGGCGGAGGCCGCGATGAGCGCGGTCGGCGCGTCCGAGCCGGCCTCGGCCGTCATCGGCGCGGGCACCACCGCCCGGATCAGCGCCTCCAGCGCGGCCGACCAGCCGTCGGACAGCCCGCCGAGGAAGTCCGGGGTGGACACCCCAATGATCAGCGGCGCGGTGTCGGCGTCGGCGTCGGCCCAGGTGGCCAGGTAGGTGCGCAACTGGCCGCCGATGTCCTCCCCGGAGACCTCGGTGACGCCCGTGGTGAGCAGGCCGATGATCGCCGGACGCTGCTTCTTGCGGATGGCGTCGAGGGTGGCCACCATGGCCTCCCCGCTGCCCATGACCGCGGTCACCTCGCTGATCGCCGTGGTCTGCAGCGGGATCGGCTCGTTGAAGTGCCGCGTCAACAGGGCCTTGGCGAACGACGCGCAGCCCTGCGACCCATGCATGATCGGCAGCGAGTCGGCGAGGCCGAGGAAGACGAGTGCGGCACCGAGCGGCTGGCTGAACTTGAGCGGGTCGATCGCGGCGCGCCGCTCCCCGGTGATGATCTCGGTCATCAGTGGGCCCCGACCAGGTCCCAGGGGGCGGGCCGGCGGACCTGCTCCCAGACCGGGCTCGCGATCGCCATGTCCAGGCGGCGGGCGAACTCGACCATGCCGGTGTAGCCCGCGTAGGGGATGTGCCGCTCCTGGTTGATGTCGAGGAACGGCAACCGGCCCTTGAGCGCGGTGTACTGGTTGCGGCCGCCGGCGACGAGGATGTCGGCGCCGGTCTCCTCGGCCACCCGCAGCAGTTCCCGCGGGCTCCCCTCGGAGATCATCTTGGCGTCGCCGAGCAGCTCGCGGATCTTGTCGACGTCGCCGTCGGAGCTTTTGGTGATGCCGCTGCCGACGACCTCGATGCCGAGGTCCTGCAACGCGGAGACGATCGACCAGCTCTTGACGCCGCCGGTGTAGAGCACGGCCTTGCGGCCGGTCAGTCGGGCGCGGTACGGCGCGATCGCGGCCTCGACGGCCGCCTCCTCGACGGCGATGAGTTCCTCCGTGCGGCGGGAGAGCTCGTCGTCATCGAGCAGACGGGCGAAGCCCCGCAAGGTGTCGCCCATCGCGCTGACGCCGTAGAAGCTGCCCTCGAACCACGGGATGCCGTAGCGCTCCTCCAGGCCGCGGGCGAGGCCCAGCAGCGCCCGGGAGCAGACGACCATGGTCGCCTTCGCCCGGTGGGCGGCGGCGATGTCGCGGTAGCGGGCGTCCCCGCTGATGCAGGACCGGACCCGGATCCCCAGCCGGGTCAGCAGCGGCACGACGTCCCACAGCTCGCCGGCGATGTTGTACTCGCCGATGAGGTTGACGTCGAGGTCGGTGACGTCACCCGGCTCGACGGTGCCGATCACGTGGTCCAGCAGGGTCTGACCGGCGATCTTGTTGCCGAGGTTCTTGTTCCCGACGAAGCCCGGGGCCTCGACCGGGATCACCGGCACCCCGGTCTGCTCCGCGGCGGCCGCGCAGACCGCGCCGAGATCGTCGCCGATCATCGCGGTGACGCAGGTCGAGTAGACGAAGACCGCGGGCGGCGCGTACCGCTCGACGACCTCACAGATCGAGTCGAACAGGCGCTGCTCGCCCCCGAGCACCACGTCGTTCTCGGACATGTCGGTGGTGAAACCGTGGCGGAACAGCGTCGGCCCGGACGACAGGCTGCCCCGGCCGTCCCAGGAGTTGCCGGCGCAGGAGATCGGGCCGTGCACGAGGTGGGCGCTGTCGGTGATCGGGACGAGGGTGATCATCGCCCCNTCGAAGGTGCAGCCGCCGGAGGTACCACCCGGCTTGGGCTTGGGGCAGCCCGCCTTGCGAGCCTTGGCGCTCTTGGCGTTGTTGTGGTCGCAGGCCGTCTCGGTGAACAATGCGGCACGTTCAGTAGCAGCCATGGGCCATCCTCGGGAGGGGGCGGTCCTCGGGAGAGGCTGGACAGGGGGTCGATCGGCCCGGGAGGGAGCCGATCGACCCGGCGCGGGGAAGATGTCGCCATCGGTCGACCCGCGAGAGGTGGTCGACCGGCCGCAGGGAGCGCGGTGGGCGCGGCCGGCCGACCACGTTCGGACCCGGCTGGGGGCCGGACCGGCTACAGCGCGGCGCCGATCAGCGAACGGCGTCGAAGCTGTGGTCGGGGGCGTTGCGGTCCATCTCGTCGAGGATCNTGTTGACGAGCTGGGTGAGCAGGTGCAGACCACCCGTGTACCCGATGATCGGGAACCGGTGCAGGTGGTGCCGGTCGAAGATCGGGAATCCGACCCGGACCAGCGGCACGTTCGCCTCGCGGGAGATGTACTTGAGCTGCATGCTGCCGATGAGCAGGTCGACCGGCTCGGTGAAGACCAGCGACCGCAGGTGCCAGAGGTCCTTCTCCGGCCACACGGTCGCCTCTTCACCGAACTTGCTGGCGGAGAGCACCTTCTCCATGCGGGCCTTGAAGGTGGTGTCGGCGTTCGTGCTCACGATGTGCACCGGGATCATCCCGAGCTCGAGCACGAAGCGGGTCAGCGCGATGACGAGGTCGGGGTCGCCGGCGATGGCCACCCGCTTGCCGTGCACGTAGGCGTGCGAGTCGGTGATCGCGTCGACCAGGCGGCCACGCTCGGCGGTCAGCTCCGCCGGGACCTCGACCTCCGCGACCTTGGCGACCGCGGTCAGGAAGGCGTCCGTGCCCTTGACCCCGAGCGGGGTCTCGAGCAGGACCGTCTCCTGCTTCCAGTCCTTCTCGATGTACTCGGCCGTCCTGCGCAGCGTGGATTCCTGCAGCACCAGGCTCGCGCGGCTGAACTTCGCCAGCGCCCCCTCCGCGAGCGGGGTGCCGCCCGGGTAGAGGTCGTACTCGCCGTCCGCCGGGGAGTCCAGCGAGCTGGAGTGGTCGCCCAGGATCANCGGGTCGACGCCCATCAGCTCGAGGATGCGCTTGTACTCGCGGTGGTTGCCGATGTACGTGTCGAACCCGGGGATGACGTTCAGCCGGACCTTGTCGGACTTCGCCACCTTCGACGCGTCCGCGTCGGGCGACTTCGCCAGCATCTCGAGGATGCCCTTGAGCATCACGTCGTAGCCGGTGATGTGCGAGCCCACGAAGGACGGGGTGTGGGCGTACGACACCGGGAAGTCCTGGGTGATCGCTTCCTGCTCGCGCGCCGCGCCGATGTAGGCGAACAGGTCCTCACCGATGACCTCGGCCATGCACGTGGTGCTGACCGCGATGTGCTTCGGCTTGTAGAGGGCGGTGATGTTCTCCATCGCCTCGACGAGGTTGTTGATCCCGCCGAACACGGCGGCGTCCTCGGTCATCGAGGTGGAGGCGGCGGGCACCGGCTCCTTGAAGTGCCGGGCGAAGTGGCTGCGGAAGTACGCCACGCAGCCCTGCGACCCGTGCACCAGCGGCATGGTGCCCTCGAACCCGAGCGCGGCGAGCACCGCGCCGAGCGGCTGGCAGGCCTTGGCCGGGTTGACGGTCAGGGCCTCCCGGGCGAAGTTCTTCTCCCGGTACTCCCACCCGCGGGTCCAGTCGAGGACCCGCTGGACCTCTTCCTTCGGGGCCGCGTTCTNGAACTCGCGCTTGCCCTCGAACTGCTTCTGGTAGACCTCGTCGCGGAAGATGTCGTTGTGGTCAAGGACCCGCAGCGGGACCGCGCTGGTGTGCTCGGGGGTCGTCGTCACCGGACGTCCCTCCTCTCCCCTGTGGGGCTTGTCCCCAGGTGGGGCTTGAGGCCTGCCGCGGCAGCCGCCAGCGACCGTTTCTCCGGTCACGGGGTCGCTGGCGGCTGCGTTCGGCCAGGCCTGGATGAACTACTGGTCAGCTACTGCAAGTGGCCGTCTACTGCGAGTGGCCGTCTACGGCGAGTGGCCGTCTACTGCGAGTGGCCGTCTACGGCAAGTGGCCGTCTACTGCTGGGCGCCTCGCGCCCGGGTGCCCGGAGGGCGGTGGATCAGGCGACCTCGCCGGCCTTCGACCAGGGGGCCTCGAGGAGGTCCCAGGCCGGGCTGTTGATGGCGATGTCCATGTCCCGGGCGAAGACCGCGAAGCCGTCGACGCCGTGGTAGGGCCCGGAGTAGTCCCAGGAGTGCATCTGCCGGAAGGGGATGCCCATCTTGTGGAAGACGTACTTCTCCTTGACGCCCGCACCCATCAGGTCCGGCTTGAGGAACTTGGCGAACTCCTCGAGCTNGAACGCGGTCGGGTCGTCGTAGAGGACGGTGCCTTCCTTGAGCATGCTGTAGGTCCGGGTGTAGTCGTCCTTGTGGGCGAACTCGTAGCCGGTGCCGACGACCTCCATGCCGAGGTCCTCGTACGCGCCGATGGTGTGCCGGGGGCGCAGGCCACCGACGGCGAGCATGACGCGCTTGCCCTCGAGCCGCGGCCGGAACGCCTTGGTGATCTCGTCGAAGCGCACCTGGTACCGGGCGATCGCCGCCTCGGTCTTCGCCTTGATCTCATCGTCGAAGAACTCGGCGATCTTGCGCATGGAGGAGATGATCTTCGTGGGGCCGAAGAAGTTGAACTCGGTCCACGGGGTGCCGAAGCGCTCCTCCATGGTGGTGCAGATGTAGTTCATCGAGCGGTAGCAGTGGATCAGGTTGAGCTTCGACAGGTGCGTCGAGGCCATCTCGTTGATCGTGCCGTCGCCGGACCACTGGGCGATGACCCGCAGGCCCATCTCCTCGAGGATGCGCCGGGAGGCCCAGGCGTCACCGCCGATGTTGTAGTCACCGATCAGCGCGACGTCGTAGTCGGTCTGCTCGAAGGAGTCGCCACCGGTGCCAAGCACGTGGTCGCGAACAGCGTCGTTCGCGATGTGGTGACCCAGCGACTGACTGACGCCACGGAAGCCCTCGCAGCGGACCGGGATGACCGGGATGTCGAGCTTCTTGGAGGACTTCTTGGCCACGGCCTCGATGTCGTCACCGATCAGACCGATCGGGCACTCGGACTGCACGGAGATGCCCTTGGCCAGCGGGAACAGCTCGACGATCTCGTCGCAGACCTGCTCCAGCTTGGGGTCACCGCCGAAGACGATGTCCTTCTCCTGGAAGTCCGTCGTGATCTGCATTGCCGTGAAGTTGTCGACGCCAAGGTGACCGTGGGCGTAGTTGCGCCGGGTCGCCCAGGAGTACTGACCGCAGCCGACCGGGCCGTGGCTGATGGTGACCATGTCCTTCACCGGGCCCCACACCACGCCCTTGGAACCGGCGTAGGCGCAGCCGCGGATCGTCATGACCCCGGGCCGGGACTTGATGTTGGACTTGACCTCGCACTCCTTCGACCCCTCGGGGTCGTTGGCCTTGAGGTGCTTGGCCCGGAACTTGGCTGCCTTCTTGGGGTACTGAGACAGAACCTCGGCGATCATCGCCTCGGTCTCGGCCCGCTCGGGTGCCGGTGTCGTCGTCATGGTCGGGACCTCATCCTCGACGGTGTCGGTGCAGGTGGGCGTGGGATCGTCAGGCGACCGCGGCGGCCTTGCCGATCACGCTCTCGTCCTCCTGCGCCATGATCCCGAAGTCGATGAGGAGCTCCTCGAGCTCGTCCATCGTGATCGGGGTCGGGATCGTCTTCATGTCGTTGTTGACGATCTTGTTGGCGAGCTGGCGGTACTCGTCGGCCTGGCTGTTCTTCGGGTCGTACTCGATGACCGTCATCCGGCGCAGCTCGGNGTGCTGCACGACGTTGTTACGCGGGATGAAGTGGATCATCTGGGTGTTGAGGCGGCGGGCGAGCTCCATGATCAGCTCGTCCTCGCGGTCGGTCTTGCGGCTGTTGCAGATGAGCCCGCCGAGCCGGACGCCGCCGGAGTGCGCGTACTTCAGGATGCCTCGGGCGATGTTGTTCGCCGCGTACATCGCCATCATCTCGCCGGAGGNGACGATGTAGATCTCCTGCGCCTTGCCCTGGCGGATCGGCATCGCGAAGCCACCACACACAACGTCACCGAGGACGTCGTAGGTCACGAAGTCGAGGTTCTCGTACGCGCCGGCCTCCTCCAGGTAGGTGATGGAGGTGATGACGCCACGGCCGGCGCAGCCGACGCCCGGCTCCGGGCCACCGGACTCGACGCACTTGATGCCCCACTGGCCCTCGACGAGCACCTCGTCGAGCTCCAGGTCCTCGACCGAACCCTTCTCGGCCGCGAGNTGGATGACGGAGGTCTGCGCCTTCGAGTGCAGGATCAGGCGGGTCGAGTCAGCCTTCGGGTCACACCCGACGATCATGACCCGCTGGCCCATCTCGGCCATGGCCGCCATGGTGTTCTGCTGGGTGGTGGACTTGCCAATACCACCCTTGCCGTAGAAGGCGATCTGGCGCATGCGGTGCTCCTCCTTGGGACGGTTGCCCGGCGCGCGGTCACCGGGGCTCGGCCATGCCGATCGGGCTGGCCGGGCCGGTCGGCCCGCGAGCTGCCGGACGTGCCGCCGGTCGGATTGGACCGGGACGTCGGCACTACCGTGGTGCTGGTCGTACGAGCCCGCTGGCGCGGGCAGGTCGGTCAGACCTGCTCTTCGCGCCGGGGGGCCTCCGCTCGGGGGGTCGGCATCTCTACCCGCCCGAGAAGCTCTTGGAAGTCGCGGCCGTGAAGGCCGCGCTTGTGCTGGGTGGCGGCGGCACGGACCCGCTCCAGCAGGGGTTCGATCTCGTCGTCCTCGGCGGTCAGCCCGTACTGCTCGAGCGCGTAGCGCACCGAGGCCCGCCCGCTGTGCTTGCCGATCGCCAGCCGCCGGCGCCCGCCGACCTCGGCGGGGTCGAACGGCTCGTACGTCGCCGGGTGGCGCAGGATGCCGTGCACATGGATGCCCGACTCATGCGCGAACACCGACTCGCCGACCACCGCCTTGCCCGCCGGCAGGGGCCGGCGTGCGGCCCGCGACACCAGCCGGGCGAGGCTGCGAAACGACGTCGTGTCCAGGTCGACGGGCAGCTTCAGCAGGTGCCGAAGCGCCATCGCGACCTCTTCGATCGGGGCGTTCCCGGCGCGTTCGCCCAGGCCGAGCACGGTGGTGCTGACCCAGGTGAACCCCGCCTGGACGGCGGCGATGGTGTTGGCCGTCGCCAGGCCGAAGTCGTCGTGGGCGTGGATCTCCCACGGCCCCGGGACCGCCCTGACCAGTCGCCCCAGCCGATCGTGCGCGCTCACCGGGTCGAGCAGGCCGACGGTGTCGGCCCAGCGCAGCCTGGTGACGCCCAGTTCCCGCAGTTCGCCCGCCAGGTCCGTGACGAACGCGTCGTCGGCGCGGGAGGCGTCCTCGAAACCGACGCTCACCCGCATCCCGCGGTCCGTCGCATCCGCGACACAGTCGCGGACCCGCAGCCGCGCCCAGGCCCGATCCCGCCCCAACTTGCTCTTCAGGTGCAAGTCGGAGACCGGGATGGTCAGGTGCGCGGTGACGAGGCCGCAGCTTGCCGCGGCCTCGACGTCGCGGTGGTCGGCCCGGCACCAGCCCACGATCTCCGCGTGCGGATCGGTTGCGAGGATCTCCCGCAGCACGTCCCGCTCGGTGACACCCATCGCCGGGATTCCGGCCTCGATCTGGTGTACCCCGATGGCGTCCAGGGCAGCGGCGATGGCGAGTTTCTCGGCCGCGGTGAATGCGACGCCAGGCGCCTGCTCGCCGTCGCGGAGCGTGGTGTCGCAGAATTTGATCGCCGCGTCCGACTGTATCGCCGTGGTAGATGAGCTGGGAAAACGGGGGTCTCGCACTGTCATCACCAGCCGTTGCTCCGGGAC
The DNA here is from genome assembly GCF_001421075.1 of Frankia sp. CpI1-P. NCBI lineage: Bacteria > Bacillati > Actinomycetota > Actinomycetes > Frankiales > Frankiaceae > Frankia > Frankia sp. CpI1-P. Next base: position 18,973 of record NZ_LJJX01000026.1, read on the forward strand.
TGAAGACCATGGGCTGCGCCGCGAACTGTGGTTCTGTGTTTGTCCGGCGGCGACATGAATCAGACTAGGAGGCGATTATTTCGAGGCTGCAAGCGCCGGTAACTTCCGGGTTAACAGGTATTCTCGGCGGATGAGTGCAAGCTTTTCCGCCGGGATATCTCGAAGGATATCTGCCAGGAAAAACTTATCCTTGGATTTTTCTTTGGGGGACTTCGTGCGGGCCGGAGGTGGCCCAGCTCACCCGGCGAGGGTGGGCCGCCCAGGGCGGCCGGGGGCCCTCCTGGTCACGCACCTCACCGAGGGCGCGGGCCCGTCCTGGACGAAAAGGAGCACCGGCCGATGCGTCCGACCGTGCATACGCCAGGTTATCCGACCGGACCGCCCGGTCGATTCCTTTCCGTAGCGCAAATGTCACGGACGGGAATCCAGGGCGGTCGCGAGGGGGTCGCGAGGGAGGCACGGCGGCGGTGCGGAGTACGCACTAATCGGCACGTCCCGATGGCATCACCATCGGCCTGTGCAGCAAGGGTTAACGTTATCGAAACCCTTGAACTTCTTCCCGGGTTGGACCTCGCCGAGCGGGTCGGATATCTTATGGATAACAAAAAGACGCCGGGCGAAGCCGGGCGAGGCCGGCCCGGCAGCACGCAGTGCTTTCCCCCGGGGAAGCGGAAGGAGCTGGGCGTGTCGGTACACGTATACGCGGGGTACTTCGGTTGCCAGCCGGGATGGTAGAGATGTCGGAGGCGCAGATGATCGGTGTGCCGACCGACGCCCCCGGGAGCTGGGAGGACCTGCGGTCAGCCGTGGTGGGGAACAACGGAGTCTTCAGGACCACCATGGGCATGCTGCGGGAGATCGGTGGCTACGGCCGGCTCGGGACGAACGTGCGGCAGATCCTCAGCCGCAACCTCGCGGGCATCGGCCTCGGTCACCTACCCATGGAGCTGCCGGCATACCAGGACAAGGAGATCCTGCTCTTCCAGTACGGCACCCCCGCGGCCGAGATCGTGGAAGCCGTCCGCGAAGGCGCCTCGGACGGGGCCGAGACCGCCCTGATCCGGCTGAACTCGTCGCAGGACATCGCCAAGGTGCGTGACGCCTCGCTGAAGGCGGTCGAGCTCCTGTCGATCCTGAACGACCGATGCCGGGACTGCATGCGTCCACTGCCGTAAACGACCGGTAGGCGGCACCCTCAGCGATTCTCGCCGATCGCCGAGGCACCGCCTGCCCGTCGACTCGGCCCGGAGATCGCAGCCACCGGCGCGGGCCTGGGGACGGCGGCTACCACGGGCTTTCTCTCGGAGTGGCGACCTCGTGCGCCGCTGCGAGAGAAAGCCTGGGTCACCGTCCGACCACGAGCCCTACCCGCCCGCGGGATCCGGGCCGAACACCGCCCATAGATCACCGATCGTGTCGATCCGACGCCTCGCCCGGCACGGATCCGACGGTCGGTTGACCCCTGCCCTGCGTCGGCCGCCGCCACAGGCGTCATTCCTGCGCGCCTCCCTCCCGACCCGGTCCCCGGCCTGCCCGGTGCAGCCCTGCCCGCTGCTGTCCCGTCCCGCCCTGCCCTGCGCCGCCGTGCCCGGCGGTGCGTGGCTTGCGATCCGCTCGGTCGTAGGAGTAGACCCTTCCTCAGGCTCCTGGCGGGAGGCAATGATGACGGGTACCGGCCGANCAGGCGCCGTGGCCGCGGCGCGTGTGACCTGGGTGCTCATCCCCGGTGCGGGGGGCGCGTCCTGGTACTGGCACCTCGTGGCGCGCGGGCTGTGCGAGACGGGCGGGACCGTCGTCGCCGTCGACCTCCCCGCCGCGGACGAGAGTGCCGGCCTGCCCGAGTACGCTGACGCGACGGTCGCCGCGGTGACCGCGGCCGCGGTCCGGCCGGGCGTCGACGGGGCCGGCCACGCCCCGTCCGGCAGCGGCGAGGTGGTGGTGGTCGCGGCCTCCCTGGGCGCCTTCGTCGCGCCGCTGGTGTGCGAGCGGCTGCCGGTGTCGCTGATCGCCCTGGTCAACGGCATGATCCCGCTGCCCGGCGAGACACCAGGCGAATGGTGGGAGGCGACCGGCCAGCCGGCGGCCCGGCGCGCGTCGGACACCCGTGCCGGCCGGCCGCCGGACGCGGACTTCGACGCCAGGACGTACTTCTTCCACGACCTGCCGGCCCCGCTGGCCGCGGAGGCGATGGCGGGCGAGCCCGCCCAGTCGGAGGCGGTCTTCGGGTCGCGCCTGCCGATCGACGCCTGGCCCGCGGTGCCGACCCGGGTTCTCGTCGGCCGGGACGACCGCTTCTTCCCGGCGGCCTTCCAGCGCCGCGTCGCCCGCGAACGCCTGGGCCTCGAGGCCGACGAGATCACTGGCGGCCACATCGTCGCGCTGGCCAACCCGGCCGACGTCACCGCCCGGCTGCTTTCCTACGCCGACACGGTCCTTGGCCCGTCCGGGCCCCACTGATCAGCGGTTTCCCTTCGTTCCACCCGCTTACTGATCAATAGGCAAGTAGCCTGGGGGCCGTGAGCCAGACCAGGGACCGGATTCTCGCGATCGCCCGCGAGCTGTTCGCCCGTCATGGCTACACCGGCACGACCAACGCCGACATCGCCCGCGAGCTGGGCACCACGACAGCCGCGCTGTACTACCACTTCCCGTCCAAGGCGGCGATCCTCTACGGCCTGCTCACCGAACCGCTGGCGGCCTACCAGCGGATCATCGAGTACCTCGACACCGGGCCGCCCGCCCCGGCGGAGCTGCTCTGCGCGTTCATCGACCTCGCCGCGGACTCCCGCGAGCTGGCCGCGCTCATCGACNGGGATCCGAGCGTGCTGGCGGTCGTCGACAAGCGGCTGCCCCGCACCATCGAGCGGATGACCAAGCAGGTGATCGCCGCGCTGGCCGGCCCCGACGCCGACCGCGGCGCCGTCCTGCGCGCGCACGCCGCCTTCGCCGCGGTCAAGCACGCCACCATGGCCGCGCTCGCCCTCAACGACGGCGTCCTCGATCCCGCGGACCGCGCCGAGATCCTCCACACCGCCCTGCGCATCCTTCAGCCTCCCGCCGCGGGCTGAGGCGCCCGCGGCCGTCCGCCGCCGGCTTCGGCCTNGTTCTCGGCCTCGTTCTCGGCCTCGGCCTCGCCGTCGCCATCGTCTCGTCGCGGGGTGGGCAATCCGGCTGTCTCGTCGCGCCCGACGGCGTACAAGGGAGGGATGTCGCAGTATCACTTCGACCCCGGGACCTACCGAGCCATGGTGGTCGCCGAGGTGCCGCACTACGAACGGCTCCAGGACGAGGTGGCGGCGGCGACGGCGGGCCGGCGGGTGACGCGCCTGCTCGATCTCGGGGTGGGCACGGGCGAGACCAGCGGGCGCGTGCTCGGCGTCCATCCGGACGCCGCTCTCGTCGCGCTCGACGAGAGCCCGGCGATGCTCGACGCCGCCCGCCCCCGTCTGCCACCCGCGGACCTACGCGTCGGCCGGCTCGAGGAGCCGCTCCCCGCCGGCCCGTTCGACCTGGTGATCTCGGCGCTGGCCGTCCATCATCTCGACGGGCCCGGAAAGGCCGACCTGTTCCGCCGGATCGCCGCGATCCTGCCGCCGAGCGGCCGCTTCGTGCTCGCGGATGTGGTCGTACCGGACGACCCCGGGGACGTCGTCACTCCCATCGACGGCGTCCACGACAAACCGAGCCCGTTGCCCGACCAGCTCGACTGGCTTCACCAGGCCGGTTTCGACACCGCGGTCACCTGGCAGCACCGCGACCTGGTGGTCATTACCGCCGATCGCCCCGCTCGCTGAGCAGCAATCCCCTTCGGTCGCGGGCGAGGCGCGTCCTGATGGCAGGAGCGTCCGGTAGACAGATGTCGCGCCCGGTCGCGGTGAGCTGTTCGGGATTCAGGCCGGCGAGCGCAGGATGCGCGGGTTGGCGGGGTCGGTGTTGTCGAGCAGAAAGTGCGCGCGCTCGTGCGGGGCGGCATTCCGGCGGTACATCTCCTGAGCCGGCAGATAGCGGGCCTCGTAACGCTCCCGGACCGCGGCCGGGGAGCCGAAGAGGTCGACGTCGCGCAGCAGCGCCCGGCGCAGCGATTCGCCGGGGCTGATGCCGAAAAAGATGCTCACGTCCCAGTGCTCGCGCAGCTCCCGGCGCAGCAGGAAGACCCCGTCGACGAGCAGCACCGCATCGGCCGGTGCCAGGTCGGCGGGCGTGTCGACCGCCGACTCCGCCCGCAGGTCAAACGCTGCGGTCCGATACCACCGGTCGCCGCCCGGGCCGAGCGGATCGAGTAGCAGGCGCCGCAGCGCGCCGTAGTCGAAGGCATCCAGAAAATACCCGTGGGGTGAAAGTTCACCGCGCCGACGACGTTCCGCCCGCGGCCGGTGAAACGCATCCACGCCGGCGCGGATGACGGGCCGCCCTCGGCCGCCGATCCGCTCGGCCAGCTCGTCGGCCAGAGTCGTCTTGCCGGCCGCGTCCGGACCGTCGACGGCGACCCGCACGACCCACTCTCGGCACCGGGCGACAATCCACTCGGCAAGGGTGTGTACAACCATGACCCGGGCCGCCGCGATCTCGGCATCCCGGCCGACGGAAAAACCATTGNCGCCCATACCCGCAGGCTACTCAGGCCGCCCCGACCGGAACGTTTCGACGGACTTTGACGGCGGCTATCGGGGAGGTGCCGCTCGTCACTCTTCGTCGGAATTCCGAGACAATGATCGATCCGTACCCGGACCATGGCCCTGGTGACCATCACACCGCCGACCAGTCCGACCGTGGAGCCGGCCGAGGATGGCGACGTCGCTCGGGCGGGATGGCTCTCGCCCGGGGTGCGGGGCATCGGCGCGGCCAGCTTCCTCGCCGATGTCGGCCACGAGATCCCGACCGCGCTGCTGCCCTCGCTGCTCACCGGGACCCTCGGCGCACCCGCGGCGGCACTCGGGGCGATCGAAGGGGTCGCCGATGCGCTGGCGGGGGCGGGACGATTCACCGGCGGCGCGCTCGCGGACGATCCGGCCCGGCGGCGCCGGGTGGCCGTGGGTGGTTACACCACCACCGCCGTTGCTCGGCGCGGCCACCGCGGGAGCGACGGCCGTGTGGCAGGTGGGGATCCTGCGCGCCGCCGCCTGGACCGCCCGCGGCCTGCGGGTGCCGGCCCGCAACGCCCTGCTCGCCGACCTCGTCCCGGCGACGGCCTACGGACGGGCCTACGGGTTCGAACGGATGATGGACAACCTCGGCGCGATCGTCGGCCCGCTGCTCGCCCTCGGTCTCGTCGCCTGGCTCGGCACCACGTGGGCGATCGGCCTGTCGGTGATCCCCGGCCTGCTGGCCGCGGCCGCGATCGTCTACGCCATCNGCCGCACCGCCCGCCCGGCCGCGCGGGACCGGGCGCCACTGCGTGTCGTCGTGCGCCCGCTGGTACACGGTGACCTCGGCCGGCTGCTGGGCGCCGTGGCCGCCTTCGAGATCGGCAATGTCGCCGCGACCCTGCTGATCCTGCGGGCCACCGAGGAGCTGACCCCCGCCCACGGCCACGACACCGCGACCACCCTGGCCCTCGGGCTGTACGTCGGCTACAACGTCGCCGCGACGCTGGCCTCGGTTCCCGCCGGGCATCTCGCCGACCGGCTCGGCGAGCGCGGCCCGGTCCGCGTGTTCGCCGTCGGCGTCGCCGCGTTCGCCGGCGCCTACGGCCTGCTCGCCACCGACATCACCGGGGTCGCGCTGCTGGCGGCGCCGTTCCTGCTCGCCGGCCTCGGGATCGGGGCCGTCGAGACCGCCCAGCACGCCGCCGTCGCCGCCCTCGCCCCCACCGATCTGCGTGGCTCGGCGTTCGGCCTGCTCGCCACCGTCCAGTCGCTGGGCAACCTCGCCGCCAGCACCGTCGCCGGCGTCCTGTGGACCGTGGTCTCCCCCACCGCCGCCTTCGGCTATCTCACGGACTGGATGCTGCTCGCCCTCGCTGGCCTACTCACCACCGCCCGACACCGACGAGGCCGGGGGTGACGAGACCGCAGGTGATGAGGCCGAGGGTTCGATGGCTGGCGGTCCGGTGGCCTGGTGGCGTAGCTGCTCGTTGAGCTGCCGGGCTTCGGCGAGTTGGTCTTCGAGCAGGACGATGCGACAGGCGGCATCGATCGCGGTGCCCCCGTCGACGAGTTCGCGGACGCGCCCGGCGAGGCGGAGTTGGTGGCGGGAGTAGCGGCGGTGGCCGCCGTCCGAACGCAGGGGAGTGATCAGGCCGGCTTCGCCGAGGGCCCGCAGGAACGCGGGGGTGGTGCCGAGCATGTCGGCCGCGCGGCCCATGGTGTAGGCGGGGTAGTCGTCGTCGTCGAGGCTGTCAGTCGGTTTGCGGGTGGTTCCAGGGGTCATCGCGCCTCTTGAGCACACATCGAGGGACCCCGGTGCCGCATGGCACCAGGGTCCCGAGGGTCAACACCATCTACCGGCGAGGTACGCCGGATCTCTGTATCCGCGAGGCCGCCCGGGACGGGCGGGGACGCGGGGATCGCATATGCGTGACCGGGGACCACCTTCCAATCTGGGGCCTGCGGTAGCNGAGCGACCTAGAGCGCCGCTCCGGCGATCCTGATGGCGTCTGCTCCTCTCTCTCCTCGTTCGTTCTATGGCCGGGTGTTTCTGATCGTGCGTGATCGTGCTCGACAGCCCACCTTGGCTGCCGTCCCGCTCGCGCCAGTTCCTGTCTGGCGCGACCATGGACTCTCTTGGCTACGAGAAGAACTCTACCCGGGGCAGCGCCCGATGTCTACTGCCGCGGGTACAGATTTTTCAGCTCCGAGGAGACAGGTAGTCGTCGACCATCAGATCTTGATGACGGTGACCCGCCCGCCGCACAACACCATGAGATCGTCGGGATCCGACGTGAGCACCGCGACCGGGCCGGGGGCGGCCAGCGCGGTCGCGCAGACCATCGCCTCGATCGCGTGCCGGTGGCCGTGCAGACCGGCCTCGCCCAGCAGGGCGGACGCGTGCCGGGCCAACGGTTCGGTGACGGGCTCGACGACGAGCCGAGACAGCGTCCACTCCAGCGCGGGACGCCTGATCCGCGGATGGACCACCTCGACGAGGGTCGCCGCGCTGGTGACCACCCGCATGTCGTCGGCGCGGGCGAGCGCCAGCCATCCGGTGACGTCGCGGTCCCGCTGGACGGCCTTGGCGAGCCCCTCGCTGTCCAGGACCAGGGTGCCGCCCGGCACCGCGGCCGGACGGGTCACGCCGCGTGCGGATCGGACGGACGCTGCTGCTGGCGGCGGGCCTGCAGCAGGATGTCCCGCCTGGCCTGGATCTCCTCCTCACCGATCGGCCCATGGTCGGCCTCGGCGACCGAGATGAGCTCGTTGAGGTTGTCCCGTTCGATCTGGCGGGCGACAGCCGCGGCGACGTAGGCGGACAGCCCCGAGGGGCCGCTGCGGGCACGGGCGGCCTCCGCGACGTCCCGAGGCATCGTGATCGAGTACCAAGGAAGCCGAGAGTTCCGATCAGGTAGGGCGGAGCAACCAGGACTATCGCGCGTAAGGTGACCTGCCGGCGTCGAGCGTCACGCGAGACCAGTTCCGCGACGGGAAGCGGGTGACCAGGCCCGTCGAGGTGATCGACCACCGCCGCGACCCGGTCCGCCGCTTTCTTCGCGGCCCAGTGGCGAGCCTTCTTCGGTCGACTGCTGACCGCCGTCACCAGGGTGCGGGAGTCACCGAACAGAACAAACGCCAGTCCGAAGAGGCTGGCACCCGGCGGGAGGAGAAAGCTACCCACCAGGCACCTCTTCCGTCACGCATTCCCGGCTCGTCCGCTCCTCCGCGCGGGATCGCGCCCGGGTCGGCGTAGTACGACTCGTCATCGGGATCTCTTCATCGAACCGATTCCGGTCGGAGCCGCCTCCTCCTGAGGGCCGGCCGGCACCTGGCGGGGCAATGCCTGCCCGAGGTCCTTCGACGTGGCCTGGGCCGCCGATCCCTTGTTACTCCCGAGAATGGCCGGTGGGGGCGGTTGCCGTGGGACTGGTACGCCGACCTTGGGCGTGCCGGCGGCGTAGGAGAAGATCGCGCGTTCCACGGCGCGAAGGCTGACTCGTGCTCACTGGCGCGCGATGCCCGTCCTCGACCGTGGCGCGGCGCGGCGCGTCCATGAGGTCCGTCCCTGAGCCGGATGTCCGGCGACACGAGCGATGCAGACCGTCGGTTACGTGTCATCGCTTTCTGTTACTGGTCACATGATGCCCATGCATCCGGCGGACGCGGCGCAAGGCCACGATGACGCAGTTCGACTATCCGATGACGTGCTGGTGGAGGGCCGGGCTCCGNCCGCCTTCCGGCGGCCGGCGGATCGGCCCCCCGAGCGGGTCGCCGGGCAGTCCCCCGAGTCGCGGGATCCGCACCGGCGCGGCGTGCTCGGCACCGCCGGGTTGCTCGGCGCTGCGCGGCTGTTCAGCACCGCGCGGCTGATCGGCAACGCGGGACTGCTCGGCGGCGCCGGCATCATCGGCGGCGCTCTCGCCCCGAGGGGACTGCCCGGCCGCGGGGTCGGCACCGCCCTGGCCGCCGACGACGCCCGCCACCAGCCCGGGATCGCCGACCCTCCCCCGGATTGGCTGGTCTTCACCGCCTACGACCTGACCGCTGCCGATCCCGACACGGCGCGCTCGTCGCTCGCGGCGGTGCTGCGCGCGTGGACATCCGGCGCGGCGGCGTTGACGACCGTGCCGGCGCCGGACGGCGGCGACCCGGAGGCGAGGGGCGACGGCAGGGCGGGGCTGACCGTCACCGTCGGGCTCGGCGCGTCGGCGCTGCGCCGCGCAGGCCTCGACGGGCGGGTTCCCGGGGAGCTCACCGACATTCCGGCGATGCCCGGCGATCAGCTCGACCCGGCCCGCAGCGGCGGGGACCTCGGGGTGCAGGTGTGCGCCACCGATCCGGCGGCGGCCGTGGCGGCCGCAGCCCGGATGGGTGCGCTCGCCGCGCCGTTCGCGACCGCCCGCTGGGAGCAGTGGGGATTCCTGCCCACCGATCCCGACTCGGCGGACCCCCCGGGCACACACCGCAACCTGATGGGGCAGCTCGACGGGATGGGCAACCCACAGCCGGGCACACCCCAGTTCGATCAGGCCGTCTGGGCCTCGGGGGAGCCCGCGTGGATGCGCGGCGGCAGCTACCTGGTCTGCCGGCGCATCCGGATGCTGTTCGACGCCTGGGAACGACTCGACGAGTCGGACCGGGACGAGGTGATCGGCCGGCGGGAGTCCGACGGCGTCCCGCTGTCGGCCGGCCCCGGCGGCACGGCGTTCACCGTGCCGGACATCAATGTCCGCCGTGCCGACGGCCAATTCGCCATCGCCGCCGACGCCCACGTCCGGGTGTCGAGCCCGCCGGTGAACGGAGGTGCCGTCCTGTACCGGCGCAGCTACTCCTACGACGACGGGTTGGATCCGACGGGCGCCCGGGACGCGGGCCTGTTCTTCGCGGCCTACCAGGCCGATCCGCGGACGGCCTTCGTCCCGATCCAGCGGACGATGGCCGCGTCCGACGCGCTGAACGCCTTCACCCGCCACACCTCCAGCGCCCTGTTCGCGGTCCCACCCATACCCAGCCCGGGCGGCTACCTCGCCCAAGCCCTNCTCGAGGACGCCTGAACCGGTCCCGTCCCGAGGGGGTGCGCCGCTGGCAGATCGTCGTGGCGAGCGTGGCGGTCAGCCATGATCCGGTTGCCGGTCGTCCTGGTCGTGCTGGCCGTGTTGGTCGTGCTGGCCGTGGCCTGACGGACGCAGTGACTCCCAGGTCCTGGCCAGGTCCGCCGGGCTCGCCCGGTCCGCAGGCCACCGTTGGACAAGCTGGTCACCTGTGTAGCGGGGTACAAGGTGGACATGCAGGTGAAAGACCTCCTGCCCGCCGGCGTGATGTCGAGGAACGACATTGTCCAGCGGTCCTCGTCGACAATCCACGCCGGCGCCGCCCCCCGCACGATTGCGCAGAAAATGCACGGCTCCGCCTTCGCGTCTNCCNGCCGAACTTCCCACACCATCGCCGCCTTGGCCGACGGATCGGGCACAGTCACGGGTCTCGGCAGACTCGGCGCTCGGGACGGCCCGGGACAGCCATGCAGTGATCTTGGTGAAGGCCGCTGGCGGTTGGCGTGCGCCTCGAGCCGTCAACCATGCCACGTTCTGGATCACGTGACGGGCGGCCAGCGCTGGAATCAGGGCCCATACTGGGAGGCATGGCGGACGAACTCCTGGCGCTCGTCGTGGTCGACCCCTCGGTCGGCCATGGGCAGGCTTACATCCGGGGGACCCGGGTGCCCGTGAGCGTCGTGCTCGACTGCCTCGCCGACGGCATGTCGGGTGAGGAGATTGTCACGGAGTACCCGTCACTGACCGTGGCAGGGATCCGGGCCGCCGCTGCGTACGGCGCGCGCCTGGCCCGGGAGGATCTCGTGCCGCTTCATACTGTCCCGTGAGTGTCAAGCTCGACAAGGGCCTACCTGTCTCACTCGCTGAAAGGCTTGCCAAGCACGGGATCGACGCCGACACCGTGTGCGCCGAGGGCCTGGCAGGCCNCTCCGATCCTGAGGTACTCGCGGCTGCGGTCGACGAGAACCGCATGGTGTTCACCCTCGACCGTGGCTTCGGGAACATCCGTGCTTATCCGCCTGGGTCGCACAGCGGAATCGCGGTCTTCCGGCTTGACGATCAGTCCGCACGTGCCGCGATCGCGGCCGCCGAAGATCTCGTCACAAATCACGACCTAAACGATCTTATTGGAGCCGTGTCCGTGGCGCATAACGGCCTGCTCCGGATCCGCCGACAGACTGCCCGGCACTCCTTTGCAGCCGGAACCCGGCAGAGTCGCAGAAGGGTNCGGTGAGATTGGTTCAGGGGGCCTTCCTCGCCTCGAAGGACGAAGTAGACGCGGTTCGCACCGAGATCGAAGCTCAAGCTGACCTGTCTGGCCACGCACTCGGCCACATCACGATCTTAAGAAGCCGTCACGCCACATCGGGGGTCTGAGGGGGTCGTCCCCCGGGCAGACAGCACGGTCAACCGGAAGCTGCCCGAAGGGCAGCGAACAGCCGAATCCGGCGCGTGGAGACGCGGGGACTTGAACCCCGAACCCCTGCCTTGCAAAGTCGGTCCGCTCCGTTCGCTGGCGTCCATGGCGGTTCACTGCACCCGCTTCTCCTTGGCCGTCTCCACCGCCATCGACCACCGNCGTCCGTAGACGTCCGCCGGCTTGGCTACACAGTTGGCTACACGAGTCCGCGTCCTGCCCCGGGTTCGNCCCGGTGCCTGGAAGGCGAGCTCCGCTCCTTGCTGCGTCGGCTTGTTCGCAGGTCGCGGTGTACGTCGGCATACATGGTCGTCCGCCGACGACGCGCCCGTTGTTACAGGCGCTGCTACCCGCGGCCGGGCGGGCATGGCGCCAGACGGGACAGAGCCCACGTGGCGAGCATCACTCATCAGGGGTGGGCGACGGAGCTCGCTGCGTGGACCGATCAGAGAACATGCGGGTCGTGTCCGTTCCCATGCACGTCGGAGCAGGAGGCCGCGGAGTGTCCACCGTCGAGGAGCGCGTCAAGAACGTGGTCGTGGAGCAGCTGAACGTCAAACCGGAAGAGGTGACGAACAACGCGTCATTCGTCGAGGACCTGGGAGCGGACTCCCTGGACCTTGTCGAGTTGGGCGTGGCCCTGGAAGAGGAGTTCTCCATCGGTATCTCCGACGAGGACGCCGAGGAGATCAACACCGTGCAGGATGCCATCGACTGGATCAACGCGCGCCGGCGGTAGGCACGCTGCCGGGCTGTCCACGCGATCTGCGCGCCGTGGGACGACGGCTACTCGGACCTGATGGAGGAGATCCTGCTGCCGCCTGCGGCAGGAACGAATCATCCGGGTCATCGTCTGGATCGTGATCCTGGTGTTCGTCCTGTCCCGCCCAGCCGTGCGGTAGCAATGGAGGCCCCGTACTCGTACGGGGCCTTCGCCGTTTGGCTACAGAACTGGCTACATAACGATCTTAGGTAGCTGCCACGCCACATCCGGGGGGTTCGGGGGGCCGTCCCCCCGGCCAGCATCACGGCTGGTGGGAAGCTGCCCGAAGGGCAGCGAACACGAGGAATCAGCGCGTGGAGACGCGGGGACTTGAACCCCGAACCCCTGCCTTGCAAAGGCAGTGCTCTGCCAATTGAGCTACGCCCCCTGGACCTGCCTCGGCCGGGCCGCGCCGCCCGGAGGCGGGCGCCGCTCGGTGAAGCGCCCCCTAGCTTACGGCATCGAGACCATCTCGGACCTTCACCAGGGTGGGAGGCCGGCGCGTCAGCACCTGCTCCCGGGGCGTTGTCCGACCGATTCGGTGCCTGCCCGGGAGCAGGGTGGCGCGGCTCCCGCCGCTGNGGATAACTCCGACGCTGCCCTCCGAGAGTCGCGGCACGGGTCCTGTGGATAACTTTCACGCTGCCCTTCGCGGGGCTGTGACGCCTGTCCTGCGGACAACTCCCGCGCTAACCGCTGGAGGTCACCGAGGAGACCTGTGGATAACTCCTCGCTGACCCTCGGGGGGCTGTGGTCGGAGCGACTCCACGTCGCGGTAACCCAGCCGGGTCACCGCAGTGCGGGCCGGGTCGCGGTGGCCGGCGGGTCAGGAGCGGCGGAGGGNGGGGTCGATGAAGGCGAGGCGTTCGCGGACCTTGACGGCGAGGTCGCGGAAGTCGGAGTAGCAGCGGCGGACGGCGGTCTGGGTGCCGCCGAGGGCGCCGTCGCCGGCGCGCAGNTCGAACATGGGCTTGCGGGCGTCGTGGGCCAGCGGGATCAGGTTGGCGTAGTGGCGCAGGGTCGCGATCTCGAAGGAACGGTCGTGCNGGCCGGGGTTGCCGCTGGTGAGCACCGAGGTCGCGAAGACCTCGGGGATGNGGTCGAGCCAGCGGTCATGGGCCTTGGCCGGGCGGTCGGCGCGGGCGGGCGGCTGCATGACGATGTACCCGATCGGCATCATCAGGCCGCGGGGCGCCGGGATCCGCTCCGGCACCTTCGGCAGCACGGTGCCCTGCCAGGTCGAACGCCATTCCCGCAGCGTGGGACCGAGGTTGCGCAGTCCGCGCAGCGAGAACAGGTCGGCGGCCAGCGGCATGAGCACCGTATCGGCGGACAGCAGCGACGCGCGGTTGATGGCGCCGAGGTTCGGACCGACGTCGATGAGCACGATCTCCGCGCCGACGCTCCGGGCGCCGTTGTCGATGACCCGGTGCAGCGCCGTCGTCGTCCGCAGCGCGGCGATGTCCTTGCCGAGGAAGCTGTTCGGCCAGGCGGCGGACAGCCGGTCCTCGAAGACACTCAGCTCGACGTCCCCGGGCAGCAGCCACAGTCCGTCCTCGATCATCACCGGGTCGGGCAGCTCGATGTCCCCGATGCCCTCCATGATCGGCGCGATGGCGGTGGCCATCGTCCCCGTGCCGGGGAAGACCCGCGCGGGACGCACGTCGAACTCGACGGGCTTCGGCGCCGACGACGCGGTGTCCTCCGGTTCCGCCCAGAGCCGGGTCAGCTCGTCCTCGTCGAGAAACTGCGCGGTCAGGTTCGCCTGCGGGTCGAGGTCGACGGCGAGCACGCGGTGGCCCATCCGCTGAAGCATGTGCGCCAGGTGGTAGGCCAGGGTCGTCTTACCGACGCCACCCTTGTTGTTGAACAGCGCCATCGTGATCATGCGCGGATCCGATCGCGCCCGTGGTCCCGCCGCCCGCCCTGTGTGGCCTCACCCCGGTTGTCCCTGTTGTCCGACACGCCGGGCATTCTCTCGCCTGCCCGATTCACGGGCGTGAGCGGGAGACTCCTNCCCCGGGCGGTCGCCTCTCGGCGGCGGGCTCCCGCCGGTCACCACCAGGGGCCGAGCGCGGGCCACTCGGGACGGCCCGGGTCGCGGCCGGTCAGCCAGGCCAGCGCGGGGATGGTCGGGACGTCGACGACGACCAGCTCATCCCCCCGCCCGACCGCGGTCGACGGCCGGTCGCCCGGTGCGAGCAGGACGGTCACCTCCGCCGGCAGCCGCGCCGGCAGGCCCCGCACGGCCCAGGCCCATTCGACCTCGACGTAGGCGGGGCTCAGATCCGCCCAGCGGGGGCCACCGAGGTCGGTGAGAGCAAGATCGACGAGGTGGATCTCGGTCTCCCGCCACCGCAGGAAGACCAGATCGGCGAGGGTCGTCACGCCGTACGTGCTGACCCGGCCGAAGCCGGTGCGCCAGACGTCGACGTGGACGGCGTCCCAGGCCCGCTCCAACCGCACGACGGCGGCGGCGACCTCGGCCCGCACGGTGGCGGCGGGCAGGTCGCGGCCGGCGGCGATGTCACCGTCGCGCTGCTCCTGACCGCCCGGGTACTGGTCGCGAACGTCGCCCCCGGTCGCGGCCTCGACCATCCCGCTGTGGCCCTCGGCGTTACGAGCCAGGTGGGTGAGCAGGTGGGCGACAGTCCACCCGGGCAGCCCCGACGGGCGGCGCAGCGCGTCGTCGTCCACCCGCTCCACCAGGTCCAGCAGCCGACGGTGGGCGGCGGCGCAGCCGGCCAGGCGGTCGTGCGGCACCACGGAGGGCAGGTAGTCGGGGCCGGCGGACCAGGCCGCGGACGACGCCGACGACTCGATGCCGGACTCCTGCGCCGGCCCCGGGTCGGGGCCCACGCCGCCGAGAACCGGGCCGAACTCACGGTCGGCAGCCGCGTCGGCGTCGGCCTCGGGCACACCGAGGACGGATGGTCGGGGAGATGACGGGGCAGCCATGCTCCCACCGTGCCCCCTGCGGGCGGCGATACGCCAGGCGAAACGCCATTCCCGTGACGATGGTCCGAACATCGCAGGAAAGCCCGGCTTCATATCAAGATCACAATTGAATCAGTCGCGACACAGACTCTTTACCGCCCGATCCCTTGCTGTCCCGCGAGGCTGCTGGGAGGGTCGAACCCGACTGGACAGCGCCGTCAGGTCATTGCGGTGTCGGGATGGGCGACAGACGGAGGCCGAGGGCGGATGCGAGCTGAGCGATGCCCGTGGTGACGACGTGACGGCGACCGGCGACACCGTGACCGGCGACGCCGACATCCGCGACGCCGCGACCGGGGTGCCGGCGGCGATCGAGCTGGTCGGGGTGGCCAAGGACTACCAGTCCCGCGGCCGGGCGGTGCCGGCGGTCAGCCGCGTCGATCTTGAGATCAGGTCGGGCGAGTTCTTCTCGCTGCTCGGGCCGTCGGGGTGCGGCAAATCGACGACCCTGCGGATGATCGCCGGCTTCGAGGAACCGACCCGCGGTCGCATCCTGCTGCAGGGCCGCGACGTCACCGCGGTGCCACCGAACCGCCGGGACGTCAACCTCGTCTTCCAGAGCTACGCCCTGTTCCCGCACCTGGACGTGGCCGGCAATGTGGCGTTCGGCCTGCGCCGGCGCGGGGTGAAGGGCCGTGAGCTGCGCGAGCGGGTCGGGTCGATGCTCGACCTCGTCGAGCTGTCGGAGTTGGCCGACCGGCGGCCGCGGGAGCTCTCCGGCGGCCAGCAGCAGCGGGTGGCACTGGCCCGCGCGCTGGTCAACCGGCCGGCGGCGCTGCTGCTCGACGAGCCGCTGGGCGCCCTCGACCTCAAACTGCGCCAGACCATGCAGATCCAGCTCAAGGCCATCCAGCGCGAGGTGGGCATCACCTTCGTCTACGTCACGCACGACCAGGGCGAGGCGTTGACGATGTCCGACCGGATCGCGGTGATGAACGGCGGCCGGGTCGAGCAGCTCGCCTCGCCGCGCGACATCTACGAGCGGCCCCGGACCCGCTTCGTCGCCGGGTTCATCGGCACGTCGAACCTGCTGCGCCGCACCGTGCGCGCGGTCGACGCGGCTGGCCCGGACGGGCGCCCCACGGTCGTCCTCGACGCCGGCGTCGAGGAGCGGCTCAGCGCCCCGCTGCACCCGCAGACGGGCCCGCTGCGCGCCGGGGACCAGGTCGAGCTGACCGTCCGCCCGGAGAAGATCGAGATGTCGGCGACCCGTCCGGACGGGCCAGGCTGCGCGCTGCGCGGCCGGATCGTCGAGGTCGTCTACCTCGGCACCTACACGACGTACACGGTCGCCACCCACNGCGGCAACGAGATCACCGTGTTCTGGCAGAACTCGACCGGCGCCAGCAACATCGCCGAACGCGGGGACGAGATCTGGCTGTCCTGGCTGCCGGAACACTCCTACGTCCTGCCTGAGTCGGTTGACCTGCCCGAGGCCGATGACCAGCCCGAGGCGATTGCCCTGCCTGCGGCGGTTGCCCTGCCCGAGGCGGTTGCCCTGCCCGCCTCGGTCGACCCGGCCGAGGCGGTCGACCCGGCGGCAGGGACCTCGACGGACCCGGTGGCCTACCGGGTCTCCCACTGACAGCGCAGACCAGCACGCGGGCCCGGCAGGCATACCGGCCGGGCCTGCCCCGATGCGGAGGAACGCGCACCGTGACGCAGCCCGACACCCCCGGCGACACCGGCCGCTCCGGCAACCACCGAAGCGGCGGTGATCTGCACGCCGCGGCGCTTGCGGACCCCGCGATGCTGCGCGGCCTGACGCAGGCCCGGTTCGGCCGCCGCGGTCTGCTGCGGTTCGCAGGGCTGGCCGGTGGGGCGGCGTTTCTCGCCGCCTGCGGCGTCAGCGGCGAGAAGAAGGACTCCGCAGGCGCGGATGCCGCGTCGTTCTGGAAGGACCGGACGAAGGCCGGCACCCTCGACTTCGCGAACTGGCCGCTGTACATGGACGTCGGCTCCACCGACGCCGACCATCCGTCGCTGGACATCTTCACGAAGGAGACCGGCATCAAGGTCACCTACCGGGAGGTGATCCAGGACAACGAGTCGTTCTTCGCGCAGATCCGACCGACGCTGGCCGCCGGCAGGTCGATCGGCTACGACCTGATGGTGCTCACCAACGGCATCACGCTGAGCCGGGTGATGCAGCTCGGCTACCTCGCGCCGCTCGATCACGCCAGGCTGCCGACGTTCGCCGCGAACGCCTCGCCGAGCGTGAAGAACCCGACGTACGACCCGGGCAACGCCTTCACGATCCCCTGGCAGTCCGGGCTCACCGGAATCGCCTACAACCCGGCGAAGACCGGCCGCGAGATCACCAGCTACAACGACCTGTTCGACCCGAAGTTCGCCGGCAAGGTCGGCATGTTCGGTGACAACCAGGATCTGCCGAACCTCGCTCTGCTCGGCATCGGCGTCGATCCGGCGAAATCCACCCCGGACGACTGGAAGAAGGCCGCCGCGAAGCTCACCGCGCAGCGCCGGGACGGAATTGTCCGCAAGTACTACGACCAGTCCTACATCGACGCCCTGGCCGGCGGGGACCTGTGGATCTCGATGGCCTGGTCCGGCGACGTCTACCAGCAGATCGCCACCGGCACGAACCTGAAGTTCGTGGTGCCGGCCGAGGGTGGTCTGCTGTGGACGGACAACATGTGCATCCCGAAGACCGCGCCGCACCCGGTGGATGCCATCTCCTACATGGACTTCGTCTACCGGCCCGAGATCGCCGGAATGCTCACCGAGTACATCAACTACATCACGCCGGTGCCGAAGGCCGCCGAGCACGTCCCGGCGGATCTGGNGAAATCCACCCTGCTGTTCCCGACCGCGGACGAGCTCTCCCGGGTCAGCCGGTTCCGGGTGCTGACCACCGCCGAGGAGACCGTGTGGAACCGCATCTTCCAGCCGGTCTACCAGTCGTGACGGCCACCGTCGGCACGGGCGCGCGGTGAGGCGGCGGGNCGGGGCCCTCGCCCCCTACTTCCTCGTCCTGCCCGGTGGGCTGTGGCTGGCCATCTTCTTCGTCGTGCCGATGGCGGTCATGCTGTCGGTCTCC
Source organism: Frankia sp. CpI1-P (assembly GCF_001421075.1). Taxonomy (NCBI): domain Bacteria; kingdom Bacillati; phylum Actinomycetota; class Actinomycetes; order Frankiales; family Frankiaceae; genus Frankia; species Frankia sp. CpI1-P. Next base: position 36,851 of record NZ_LJJX01000026.1, read on the forward strand.
CTGCAGACCGGAAACGTCGTCGACGGCTTCACCCAGACCTTCGACGTCGGCGTCTACGCCGACGCGATCACCACCTACGACACCCAGTTCATCCGCTCACTGATCTTTGGCCTGATCGCCACGGTGGCGACGATTCTTCTGGCCTATCCGATGGCCTACTGGATCGCCTTCCACGCGGGCCGGAACAAGTCGAACTACNTGTTTCTCGTGCTCCTGCCGTTCTTCGTCTCCTTCGTCATCCGCACGGTCTCCTGGAAGTTCCTGCTCGCCGACGACGGCATCGTGCTCGGCAACCTGAAGGATGCCGGGCTGCTGCCGGCCGACTTCCACGTCCTGGCCACCTCGTTCGCGGTCGTCGCGGGCCTGACGTACAACTTCTTCCCGTTCATGCTGCTGCCGATCTACGTGGCGCTGGAGCGGGTCGACCCGCGGCTGCTGGAGGCCGCCGACGATCTGTACGCGAACCGCCGGGGGGTGTTCGGCCGGGTCGTCCTGCCGCTGTCGATGCCCGGGGTGTTCGCCGGATTCCTGCTCACGTTCGTCCCGGCGACGTCGGACTTCGTCAACGCCTACGTCCTCGGCGGCACGAACACCACCATGATCGGGAATATCATCCAGACGACCTACCTGACGAACGCGGACTACCCCCTCGCCTCGGCGGTGTCGTTCATCCTGATGGCCGTGCTGCTTGTCGGGATCTTCGTCTACGCCCGCCTGCTCGGCACCAGGGACGTCCTGGAGCTGAGCGCACGGTGACCATCCTGGAGGCCACACCGGCCCGCCTCGACCCGGCGGGCGACGGCCGCTCTCGGTCCGGCCGGCGCGGCGGGCGGCTGGGTGAGCGGCTCCTGCACGCCTACACCTGGCTGATCCTGCTCTGGCTGGTGCTACCGATCATCGTGATGATCGTGTTCGGTTTCAACGACCGGGTGGGCAAGCGCAACAACACCTGGAACGGCTTCACCCTGCGCTGGTGGGGCGAGCTGTTCGCCATCCCCGACCTCACCACCGCGCTGGTCAACTCGCTGACGATCGCGTTGCTGTCCACCGCCGTGGCCACCGTGCTNGGCACCCTGATGGGCCTCGCGCTCGGCCGGCACGGCTTCCGCGGTCGTGGCGGCGTGGAGCTGCTGATGTTCGCCAACATCGCCGCGCCCGAGGTGGTGCTCGGCGCGTCGCTGCTGTCGCTGTTCATCACGATGGGCGTGCCGCGGGGCTACCTGACCATCCTCATCGCGCACATCATGTTCAACATCTCCTACGTGGCGGTGGTCGTGCGGGCCCGGCTCGCCGGTTTCGACAGCTCCGTCGAGGAGGCCGCACGCGACCTCGGCGCCGGCCCGTTCACCACGTTCCGCCTGGTCACGCTGCCGCTCATCCTNCCGGGAGTGGCCTCGGGGGCGTTGCTCGCCTTCGCGATGTCGATCGACGAGTACGTCATCACGACGTTCAACGCCGGCAGCACCCTGACGTTCCCGCTGTGGGTCTTCGGCGCCACCCGGGTCGGTGTGCCGCCCCAGGTCAACGTGATGGCCACGATCATCTTCGTGGTCGGCGTGCTGCTCGCGCTCGGCAATGCGCTCCTGCTGCGCCGCCGTCGGATCTGACCCTGAGCCAGCCGTAACATGACGGAAACACGCTCGCGCGAAAATCCCCGGGACAGCGGCGTACCGACGGCCTGCGTGCGCAGGCCCCGAGGGAAGCGCGCAGGCCTCGAGGGGAGGAGGTGGGGATGTTCACCACGCCCCGCTTCCTGNAGGGGATCGTCCCGTTCGAGGGCAGGGGGCTGGACGCGCCGTTCCCGCTTGGGCCGGCGTTCAGCTACGTGGTCCCGGCCGGCGTCACCGCCCAGCCGCTGTACTTTCGCGGCGGCAACTCGACCGACGANCTGATCTGTCTGATCCTGCAGCGTGACGGTGCGCCGATGCGCTTCTTCCCGATCGGCGCCCGCGGCTCGGTCCACGTCCCGCTGCGCGTGGTCGAGGATCTGGCCCCCGCGACCCGCATCGAGCTGCACCTCGCCGCGCCTACGGGCCTGCTCGGCATGCTCGTCGCCGACGTCGGCATCGTCGAACTCTGACCACGCGGCAGCGTCGGGCTCAGTCGTCGGGGGGCCGGCTGCGGCGGTCCCGTTTCGTCGCGGACCGCTGCTTCTTCGCCTGCAGGCGCCGCTCGACGGCCCCGCGCGAGGGCCGCGTCGGCCGCCGCGGCCGCGGTGGTGGAGCGGTCGCCACCCGCAGGGCGTCGACCAGCCGGTCGAGCGCGGCCTCCCGGTTGCGCAGTTGCGAGCGCTGCTCGCTGGCGACGACGGTGAACACGCCGTCGGTGAGCCGGTCGCCCAGGCGCGCGAGTGCGCGCTGCCGCAGCGTCGGTGACAGCGCCGGCGAGCCGGCGACGTCGAAGGAGAGCTCCACCCGCGAGTCGGAGGTGTTCACCGACTGGCCACCCGGCCCCGACGAGCGCGAATACCGCCAGCGCAGCTCGGCCGAGGGCAGTACGAGACCCGGGCGAACCGGGATCTCACGGGGCAGCATGGCTCCCATGGTGCCCGACGACGGACGCGACGTCAGGCGAGTTCCGCGCCGCCGAGCCGCTGCGGGCGCGCCGCCGCCGCGCTGCCGGTCAGCGGCCGCCGGCCGGAGACCCGGTGGTGGACGTCGCCTCCCGCCAGAGGTCGATCTCCTCCTTGCCCCGGGATCGCCGCCGGGCGGCGGAGAAGGCGGCCCCCGCACCAGCCAGCAGCGCCAGCACGGTCATCTTGCGCGCCATGTCGACTCCTTCGTCGGCGTCCTCGGCCGGGGGTGGCTCAGTCGTTCCACGGTATCCCGACCATCGCCGGCCTGTCCGCGACGGGTCAGCGACGCAGCAGTCCGCGCAGCCGAGAGCGGGCGGGCCAGGACGGCGGCGGCCCCGACACCTCGTAGGCGGGGAACGCCCGCTCGGCCACGTCGACCAGCATCGCCACGTCGATGGGCCGCAGCACCACCCCGGCGGACAGGACGTACTCGGCCACCCCGGTGGCGGGCAGCAGGAGCACGCCCTCGACGAGGGCGAGGCCGGCCGGAACTTCGGCGCGGGCGAAGGCGACGACCGGTTGGACCTCGAGCTGCCAGCCGTCCGGCAGCTCGCCGAGCAGTTGGGCGGTGGCCTCCTCGCCCATCCACGCCACCAGGCCGAGCATCGCCCGCAGCGGCACCTTGCCGGCCCAGACACCGGCCGCGTTCTGCCGGACGGGCCCCTGGTGGGCGTCGGTCTCGATCACCCAGGCCCCGGACGGCCCGATGACGAGGTGGTCGATGTTGCCGGCCGAGTCCGCCAGGCAACGATCGTGCAGGACGGTGTAGCCGGCGCGGACCAGTCGGTCGAGCGCGCGGGCGGTGCTGCGTTCGGCCTCCGCGTCCTCGCGCCAGGCCTCGATCTCCGGCGGGGTACGCAGGAAGCGCACGGCGCCGACGACACCGACCGCGAGCGCGGCAAGCACCGCAAGCTGGGCGGTTCCGACGCCGGGCAACCCGGCGAGGGCGCACAGCACGGCGATGACCAGGGCCGCACCCACCGCGAGGGCCCCGCCGGTGGCCAGCGCCCGACCTTTGTGATCTCCGCGTTCGGCGGAATACAACTGCTTGCGCCGCAGGTACTCGGCCATGGCCGAACGTCCCGCTGACTGTCGATCGGACACGGCCGCGGTCACCACCTCCCGGCGCCGTCATGACGCCGTCGCGCTCGGCGTTGTCTCCGGGTCCGGGACCGGGTCGGGCGCCAGTTCGTCACGGCGCGCTACCGGCTTTCTGGTCCATCCCGGTCACCATTCCATCGAATACACAACAGCGACAGGGTCAGGGGCGTGGAATATGCGAGCGAGAACCACGTTGAACCCACATCTATACCNCCCGTCGGCGAACCGGCCGAGGCGACACCACACGCGACCGCCGGGTAGGGGGCGGGCCGTGNAGGGGAGAATCCCCCGGGAAGGCCGCCACCGGGCGCCGTGCCGGCCGGTGGTAGCACCGAGAAGGAGCCGCAGAATGCCACGTCACGTGACACTCCGGGGATCCGGGGACGATGAGCCTCTGTCGTCCCACCGGTCGCCCGCAGCGCCGTCGCCAAGCCGACAGTCGCCTACCGGACAGCCATCCGCCCCGGCTCGCCCGGAGTCGGCTCACCCGGAGCGGCCGGTCGACCTCGACGCGGTATGGGCCTTCGCCGCCGGCTGCGTCNCCCCGACCGAGATCCCCGCGGGTGGGTCGCTCTCGGTACCCGCCGGCGATGTCGCGCGCCTCGGAACGTCGGTGGGGATCGAGACGGAGTGGTTCGTCGTGGACAGCCGGGCGGTCCACCGGCCGGTCCCGCCCGTGCGAACCCGCCGGGCGCTCGACCGGATCGCCGGCCTGACCACCGGCGCCGCCGGGCCGGTCCTGCCGGGGGGCAGCCGGCTCACCTTCGAGCCCGGCGGCCAGTTGGAGCTGTCGGGTCCGCCGGCCGGGCTCGCCGCCGCCGTCCAGTCCACCGCCGCGGATCTGCACCTGGTGCGGGCGGCGCTGGCCGAGGACGGCCTCGCGATCGTCGGGATGGGGGTCGACCCGCTGCGCGCCGGGGTACGCCAGACCACCGCGTCCCGGTACGCCGCCATGGAGGAGCACTTCCGTACCGGTGGGGGGACCTCCGGCAAGGTGATGATGTTCTCGACCGCGTCCGTCCAGGTGAATCTGGATCTCGGTGCCACGCCCGCGCAGGCGGCCGACCGGTTTCGGCTGGCTCATGCGGTCGGGCCGGTGCTGACCGCGATGTTCGCCGCCTCTCCGGCGTTGACCGGCCGGCGTACCGGCTGGCGCTCGACCCGCCAGGCGGTCTGGTCGGGTATCGACGCGAGCCGCACCGGCTCCGTGCTGGACCTGCCCGCGCTGCCGGCGGCGGGCGGCGACGCGGGGCCCGGCGCGGCGGCGGCACGCCCCGGCGATCTCGCCGGCCGCTGGGCGCGGTACCTGCTGGAGGCGAAACTGATGATGATCGGCGACCCCACGGGCGACAGCGGGCCCGGCGAGGACCGCCGCTTCGTCGCGGCCACCGGCGGGCACACGTTGGGGGACTGGATCGCCGGGCGGGGCCCGGTCGAGCGGGCGCCCACACTCGACGATCTGGCATACCACGCGACGACGCTGTTCCCGCCCGTCCGCCCGCGGGGCTGGTGGGAGCTGCGCTACCTCGACGCTCAGCCGGGGGAGGGCTGGCGGGTGGCGGTGGCGGTGGCCACCGCCCTGCTCGACGATCCGGTCGCCGCCGAGGGGGCGGCACAGGCCTGCGCGCCGGTGGCGCGGCGCTGGCCGGCGGCGGCGATGCTCGGCATGGCCGACGAGCCCCTGAGGCTGGCGGCGGTGCGCTGCCTGGAGCTGGCCGCCGCCGCGCTGCGCCGCGCCGGCTGCGCCGATCTCGCGGACGCGGTCGAGATGTTCGCCGAGCGTTATCCACAGCGGGGCCGATGTCCGGCCGACGAGCTGTCCGAGCGGTTCATTCTGATCGGCCCGACCGGTCTGCTGCGCGAGGAGGCACAACTGTGCGTATCGGTCGCCTGACTCAGGACCCGGCACCCTCGGCGGCGCCGGTCACCGCCCAGTCCGTGGCCGGCGCGCTCGACCTCGCGCGGGCGCGCTCGCTGACCTACACCGACATCGACGCCGAGGAGCTCGTCCGCCANCACTCGCCGCTGATGTCGCCGCTGGTCTGGGACCTCGCCCACATCGGCAACTACGAGGACCTGTGGCTGGTGCGCGCGCTCGGCGACGCCGCCGCGACCCGGCCGGGCCTGGACGACGTCTACGATGCCTTCCGGCACAGCCGGGCCAGCCGGATCCGCCTCGCCCTGCTCGACCCGGCCGAGGCCCGCGCCTATCTGCACGAGGTCCGCGGCCGAACCCTCGACGCCCTCGACCGGCTCGCGCCGCTGCCCACCGGCCCCGGGGAGGCCGACGCGCCGCCGCTTCCCGGCACCGGCGGACCCGGCGAGCCGGCCAGACCCGGCGACCCGGCCGCGGACCGGCGCCGGCTGCTCGCCGGTGGCTTCGTCTACGGCATGGTCATCCAGCACGAGCACCAGCACGACGAGACGATGCTCGCCACCCATCAGCTCCGCGCCGGACCGCCCCTGCTCGCCCCCGGACAGGCGCCGCCGCCCGGACGAACCGTCCCGCGCGCCGAGGTGCTGGTGCCGGCCGGGCCGTGCACGCTCGGCACGAGCACCGAGCCCTGGGCCTACGACAACGAGCGGCCCGCGCACCGGGTGGACCTGCCGGCGTTCTGGATCGACACCCTGCCGGTGTCCAACCGGGCGCACATCGCCTTCATCGACGCCGGCGGCTACGACGACGAGCGGCTGTGGTCGCCCGCGGGCTGGCAGTGGCGCCGGCAGGAGAACCTGACGGCGCCGGCGTTCTGGTGGCGCGACGGTGAGGTGTGGCTGCGCCGGCGCTTCGGCCGGGTCGAGCCGGTGCCGCTCGACGAGCCGGTCCAGCACGTCTGCTGGTACGAGGCCGAGGCGCACGCCCGCTGGGCCGGCCGCCGGCTGCCCACGGAGGCGGAGTGGGAGAAGGCCGCCGCCCACGACCCGGCCACCGGACGTTCACGGCGCTATCCGTGGGGGGACACCGATCCGACGCCAGAGCATGCCAACCTGGGGCATCGCACGAGTGGCCCGGCCCCGCTGGGGGCCTTTCCCGCGGGCGCGAGTCCCTGCGGAGCCGAGCAGATGATCGGGGACGTGTGGGAATGGACCGCGAGCGGTTTCACCCCGTACCCGGGTTTCCGGTCCCATCCTTACCGCGAGTACAGCGAGGTCTTCTTCCCGAAGCCGGGGGCGGATTCGGCGTTCCGGGTCCTGCGCGGGGGAAGCTGGGCGACGGATCCCGCGGCCGTGCGCACCACCTTCCGCAACTGGGACTACCCGATTCGTCGCCAGATCTTCGCGGGCTTCCGCCTGGCCCGCGACGCCGGCTGAACCGATGTGCCGTCACCTCGCCTGGCTCGGAGCGCCGCGCACCCTGGCGCGGCTGACCATGGACGCACCCCACAGCCTGCTGCGCCAGTCCTGGGCGCCGCGCCGGATGCGGCACGGCACGATCAACGCCGACGGCTTCGGGGTCGGCTGGTACGCCCCGGGGCTGCGCGCGCAGCCGGCCCGGGTGCGCCGCGCGGTGCCGATGTGGACCGACGCCTCCTACGCGTCGATGGCGGGTGCGATCGCGTCCGGCTGTGTGCTGGCCGCGGTGCGCAGCGCCAGCGTGGGCATGCCGGTGGAGGAGTCCTCGACGGCTCCGTTCACCGATGGGACCCGGCTGCTCAGCCACAACGGGCGCGTCGACCCCGCGGCCGTGCGGGCGCTGCTGCGCGAGCGGCCCGATGCGCCGACGCCCGACTCCGCGTGCGACTCGGCGCTGCTGGCCGCGCTGGTCTGGGAGCGGGCCGCGAAGCGCCCCCTGGCCGACGCCGTGGCCGACGTCGTGCTGTCCCTGAGCGGCGCCGGGCTCGCGGACCGGCGGGCGGGTGGCATCGTGCCGTGGGCCGGCGACTGGGCGTCCGGGACGGGACCGGAACCCGCACCGCAGCCGGCGGCGGTGGCCGGCGACGACGTGGCCCGGCTGAACCTGCTGGTGACGGACGGCACCCAGCTCGTGGCGACCGCCTGGCTGGACAGCCTGTCCTACCGGGTGGAACCCGACGGCGTCCTGATCACAAGCGAGCCGGATGACGACGAACCCGGCTGGGTCGACGTTCCGGACCATCATCTCCTCATGGCCGACACACGCAAAGTCACTCTTCGTAGTTTGATCCCTTAGATCGGTTACTGTGGGTTGCACCACGTCGATGGAGGGCGCCACGATGACAGCGAGGACTCCGACGACCACCCCCGCGGGTGGCGCCGGCACTACCGGCATGGACGGCGCCGCCGGCAGGGACGGCACGGTCGCCGGGACGGCACCGCCTGCGGGGCTGACCCTGGACAGGCACGTGAATGCGGCGGATCGCGCCGTCAACCTGGCCCGCGACGTGCTCACCGGGCTCACCGCGAACCCGCGGGAACTGCCACCCAAGTGGTTCTACGACGCCGCCGGCGGCATGCTGTTCGACGAGATCACCAGGCTGCCGGAGTACTACCCCACCCGGCGTGAGCGGGCGGTCCTCGACGGCCACGCGGGCGCCATCGCGGCCGCCTGCGCCGCGGACACGCTCGTCGAACTGGGCTCGGGTACGTCCGAGAAGACGCGGCTGCTGCTCGACGCCCTGCGGGCTGGCGGCGACCTGCGCCGGTTCGTCGCGTTCGACGTCGACGAGTCCACGTTGACGCAGGCCGGTCGCAGCCTCATCGCCGCCTACCCGGACCTTGCCGTGCACGCCGTCGTCGGCGACTTCGAGCGGCATCTGTCGCACCTGCCCGGNGGCGGTCGGCGCCTCATCGCCTTCCTCGGCGGCACGATCGGCAACATGCGGCCCGTCCAGCGCGGTGCCTTCCTGCGCGCGCTGCGCGAGCAGTGCGGCTCCACCGACGCCCTGCTGCTCGGCACGGACCTGGTCAAGGATCCGGACCGGCTCGTCGCCGCCTACGACGACGGGGCCGGGGTGACCGCCGCGTTCAACCGCAACGTGCTCACCGTGATCAACCGGGAGCTGGGTGCGGACTTCGACATCCGCGGCTTCGCGCACGTCGCCCGCTGGAACGCGGCGGACTCCTGGATCGAGATGCGGCTGCGCGCGGTCCGCGACCAGCGGGTGACCATCGACTCCCTCGCGCTGGCCATCGACTTCCAGCGCGGGGAGGACCTGCTGACCGAGATCAGCGCGAAGTTCACCCGGGACGGCATCACCGCGGAGCTGGCGGACGCCGGCTGGGCGGTGGCCCAGCAGTGGACCGACCCCGAGGGCGACTTCGCCGTGACCCTCGCGACGCCTTCGACCGCGCCCTCGGCAGCCCCGGTCTGAACCCCGGCAGCCCGCCCGAGGGCAGGCCGCCAGCCGCCCCCGCCGTCAGCCGCCGAGGAGGCTGACGTCGCGGGCGGCACCGGTCGACGCCGAGGTCGCCATCGCGGCGTAGGCGCGCAGGGCCGCCGAGACGGTGCGCTCCCGGTCCGCCGGCCGATAGCCGCCGGCCGCTTCCAGCTCGGCACGGCGCCGCGTCAGCTCCTCGTCCGAGACGAGCAGCTCCAGCCTGCGCGTCGGAATGTCGATGTCGATGATGTCGCCGTCACGGACGAGGGCGATCGTGCCGCCGTGCGCCGCCTCCGGCGAGACGTGGCCGATCGACAGGCCCGAGCTCCCGCCGGAGAACCGGCCGTCGGTGATCAGCGCGCACTTGGGCCCGAGCCCCCGCCCCTTGAGAAAGGCGGTCGGGTAGAGCATCTCCTGCATGCCGGGACCGCCGCGGGGGCCCTCATACCGGACGATGATCACATCGCCGGCCTGGACCCGCTTGTTCAGGATGGCGTCGACCGCATCCTCCTGGCTTTCGACGACGAGCGCCGGGCCACGGAAGGACCACTGACTCTCGTCCACCCCGGCGGTCTTGACGACCGCGCCGTCGGTGGCGAGGTTGCCGAACAGAACGGCGAGGCCGCCCTCGGCGGAGTAGGCGTGCTCGACGGAGNGGATGCAGCCGTTCGCCGCGTCGGTGTCGAGGGAATCCCAGCGGTTGGTCGAGCTGAACGGCTCGATGGTGCGCACCCCGCCCGGCGCCNCGTGGAACAGCTCGACGGCGTCCGGCGCCGGGTCCGCGCCGCGGATGTCCCAACGGTCGAGGAACTCCCNCAGGCTGGCCGCGTGCACCGAGTGGGTGTCCTGGTCGANCAGGCCGGCCCGGTCCAGCTCGCCGAGGATCGCCGGGATCCCGCCGNCCCGGTGCACGTCCTCCATGTAGTACCGGGTGGAACTCGGCGCGACCTTGCACAGACAGGGCACGGTGCGGGAGATCTGATCGATGTCGGCGAGCGTCACGTCGACGCCGGCCTCGACGGCGGCAGCGAGCAGGTGCAGCACGGTGTTCGTCGAGCCGCCCATCGCCACGTCCACGGCGAACGCGTTGCGGAACGCCGCCGCCGTCGCGATCGAGCGGGGCAGGACGGCCTCGTCGTCCTTCTCGTAGTAACGCCGGGCCAGGTCGACGACGAGCCGGCCGGCCTCGACGAACAGCTCACGGCGGGCGGCGGCGGTGGCCAGCGTCGAGCCGTTGCCGGGCAGGGAAAGCCCCATCGCCTCGGTCAGGCAGTTCATCGAGTTCGCGGTGAACATGCCGGAGCAGGAGCCACAGGTGGGGCACGCCGACCGCTCGATCGTCGACAGGTCGCCGTCGGAGACCTCCGGGTTCACCGCCGCGGACATCGCCGTGATGAGGTCGAGCTTGGATTGGGCAGTGCCCCCGGAGATCACCGCGTTGCCGGACTCCATCGCCCCGCCGGAGACGAACACGGTCGGGATGTTGAGCCGCAGTGCCGCGAGCAGCATGCCGGGGGTGATCTTGTCGCAGTTGGAGATGCAGACCAGCGCGTCGGCGCAGTGCGCGTTGACCATGTACTCGACGCTGTCGGCGATGATCTCCCGCGACGGCAGCGAGTATAGCATCCCNCCGTGCCCCATCGCGATGCCGTCGTCGACCGCGATCGTGTTGAACTCCCGGCCCACCCCGCCGGACTCCGCAACCGCCTCCGCGACCAGGGCGCCGAGGTCACGCAGATGCACGTGACCCGGCACGAACTGGGTGAAGCTGTTCGCAATGGCGATGATCGGCTTGCCGAAGTCGTCATCGGTCATGCCGGTCGCGCGCCACAGGGCGCGGGCCCCGGCCATGTTCCGGCCATGCGTGGTGGTACGGGAGCGGAGAGCGGGCATCTCGACCTCGGACGTCACGACGGCTACGCCCCGACGAGGGCCGCCGGCAGCGGACTGGCGATGTCACGACGGTACGCCACATCCCGGACGCCACCCTGCGCAACTGCCCGGTCAGCCGTCGGAGTCGGGTTCGTCGGGTGCCGACCGCGGCTGTCGCGGGGACGCGCCACCCGGACGCTGCCCGGGCGGCGGGGCGGCCCAGGGGTAGCCGGCAATCCGGCGACCGGCATTGCGACCCCCCGCCGGACCGGGCGGCGAGCCAGCGCCGGTTGCCGGCCCACCATCCGGCCCACCGGCCGGATCGGCCGGATCGGCCGGGCGGTCGGAATCATCCCCGCCGCCGCGGCCGGCCTTGGGGTCCGTGAGCGCGTCGAAGGTCGGCGGGTAGTCGGGGATCGGCGGGATCGGCGGGATCGGCGGGTAGTCGGGGATCGGCGGAAAGCCGGGGATGGGGGGGAGGTCGAGGTCCGATGGTTGCTCGGCCATCGGCGGGTAGTCCGGGATCGCCGGGAAGTCCGTGCCGGGTGGACCGTCCTCGGTCCCGGGTGGGCGGGCGTCCGGCTTCCCCGGAGGTGTCCCGCCGCGACCGCCGGCCGCCGGGCCGCCCGTCGGCGCGCCAGGCCAGCCTGGCGGTGGGGCGGGCACCCCGCCACCCGGTTGACCGGTCGGGTAGGCGGCCGGCGCCGGACCCTGATAACCGGGCTGACCTGGCCCGCCGGGCCGACCCGGCGGGCCCGGCCAACCTGGATGCCCGAGCTGACCCGGATAGCCCGGTTGACCCACCTGGCCCGGATAGCCTGGTTGCCCGACCTGGCCCGGATAGCCGGACTGACCGGGAAAGCCGGCCTGACCCGGGTGGCCGGGCTGACCCGGATAGCCAGGCTGAGCCGGAAAACCGGGCTGACCCGGGTGGCCGATCGGCTGGCCGGGGTACCCGACCGGCTGCTGACCGCCGGGTCCCGGCTGGCCGGGCTGCGGCGGGCCGCCCCGGCGAGTCCCCTGTCGGCTGGCCAGGGGCCGGCGCCGCCGCCACTGATCCCGGATCACCCAGACGAGTCCCAGCGAGGCAGCGGTGCCGGCGATCGGCCCTACCCAGGATCGAGCGATGAGCAGGTAGAGGGTCAGGACGCCGGTGAAGGCGTAGCCGGTCACGAAGAACGCGAACGGGCGGATCTGGAACCTGGTGATCTGCTCGCGGAGCAGGATCGCCGGGATCAGCCAGATGAGGAAGCCGAAGAAACCGGCCGTCAACGGCGCGACGAACAGATACCCGAAGAACGCTGCCATGGTCAGGGGTCCAGGCGGTCGCGGGGCAGGTCAGGCCGGGTCGGGACCGGCCGGGACGTCCACGCCGTGCGCCACGGACGGCGGACCGGCGAAGTACGGTCCGAGCGCCGCGCGCCAGCGGACGAAACGGTCGGACTCCNGGAAGTTCTTCAGGTGGCTGTCCAGTCCGTCCCACTCGACCAGCAGCACGAAGCTCGACGGCGACTCGATGCCCCGCGTCAGCCGCGCGGACCGGCAGCCGGGCGTGCCGACCACCTCCGTGCGCACCTCCTGATAGGCGGCCACGAACTTCTCCTCGGTGCCGGGCTGCACGTCGAAGTGGGCGATCTCCAGGACGCCCGACGCCTCGGGCCCGCTGTTCCCGCCGTCACTCACCGGACGTCTCCTCAATGTGCTGCATGTTCCCGGTCGTCCCCACGTTCCCGGTCGTCATAGCGCCCAGTGTGTCACCGTCCGGGGATCGTGGTCCGCCGACCGGCGCAGGTGGGCGCCGGGCTGGGCACGGGGCCGGGCAGCAGTCAGTTCGCCATGTCGACGAAGCGCGAGTAGTGCCCCTGGAAGGCGACGGTGACGGTGCCGGTCGGCCCGTTGCGGTGCTTGGCGATGATGAGGTCCGCCTCCCCGGCGCGCGCCGACTCCTTCTCGACCGTGTCCTCCCGGTAGAGCAGGATGACCGCGTCGGCGTCCTGCTCGAGGCTGCCGGACTCGCGCAGGTCGGAGACCTGGGGGCGCTTGTCGGCCCGCTGCTCGGAGGCGCGGTTGAGCTGGGAGATCGCGACGACCGGCACGTCGAGCTCCTTGGCCAGCAGCTTCAGCGACCGGGAGATCTCGCTGACCTCCTGCTGGCGGCTCTCGACCTTCTTCGGCGACGACATGAGCTGCAGGTAGTCGAGGATGACCAGACGCAGCTCGTTGCGCTGCTTGAGCCGGCGGGCCTTGGCCCGGATCTCCATCATCGTCAGGTGCGGGCTGTCGTCGATGAACAGCGGCGCCTCGGCCACCTCGCCCATCCGGCGGGCCAGCCTCGCCCAGTCGTCGTCGGTGAGCCGGCCGGTGCGGATGTTCTGCAGCGACACCCGCGCCTCGGCCGACAGCAGCCGCATGGTGATCTCCATCCGGCTCATCTCCAGCGAGAAGATGACCGAGGTCAGCCCGTTCTTGATCGACGCCGCCCGGGCAAAATCCAAACCGAGGGTCGAATTATGGGTCGGGATACAGGTCTCGCCCGCGAGGTAGAGGTGATCGGGACTGTCGACCTCGACGCAGCGGACCGGCACAGATGCGATCGGTCGGACGTCCGTGATGTACCGCACCGCCACCGTCGGGTGTCCGGTCGGCCGCAGTCNGGCGGCCTTGCGCGCAAGCCGGAAGACCTGATCCTGGGGAGCGAAGTTCACCGTGAAACAGGTGGACGTCTCCTCCGACCTGCCCCGCACCCGCTTCGTCGTGACGGTCGCCCGATAGCCCAGCGAGAGAACGAGCTCACGCACCTCTCGGGCCAGCCTCGGGTTGGTGGAGGCGAACTGGACGGTCGACCCGTTGCTCGCCACGGTGCCGTCGGTGTCCAGCAGGCCTGCCAGCAGGTCACGGCGTTGCTGCTCGCTCGCCCGCAGATAGCCGGCCGGGATGTGCTTGTCGCCCAGCACACCGAGGGTGCGCAGCCGGGCCTGCAACGTCCCGGCCCGGGCGTGGCAGGAACGGCAGCGCGGCCCGAAACTGGTTATCCGGCCCCCNCAGTCCACGCAGCATCGAGCCGGGAGCGGCTCCGCGAGGAAACGCAGCTTGCCCCCGCAGGACTGGCCACAGGTGCGGACGCCGGGCATCGCGTTGGTGAACGGCCGCCCGCACACCATGCAGGCCCTCTCGGTCACCGCGGACCGCCGCAGCCCCAGTCGATAGCGATACCTCGCACTGGTGCTGCCCACGACCTCGTATCCCCGGCGCCGGATCTCCTCGGGAATCTCCGGATCAGCCGAGGTCAGGCTCGCGCAGGCCGACGTTCCGTCACCGAGCCAGGCTCCCAGCACATAGGGGTCGACCGCCAGGTCGACCGCCGGCAACTGGAATGGGCCGGCGATACGCACCGCATGGTTGCACCGGCGATCGGCAGTCCGACAACGCAGAGTGCGAGCGATCTCCTCCGTGGTGACCGGTCTGGTGAGCGTCGCGGCGCGGGAGCCCGAACGAACCGTGCCGTCACGGCGACGCTCCGCCCAGGTCTGCGTGATCCACTGATGCTGTCCGTCCGCCACGATCACGGACCCGTCGGAGAACTCGACCTCGTAGCACGGCCGGCCGTGCATCACGTCGGTGGCGGCGACCACACGCGTCGGCCGCCCGTCGGCACCGATCAGCATGTCGCCGACGGCGACGCGGCCCATCGTGGTCCAGCCGGTCGGGGTAGGGAGCGCAGTGCCGAGGGCCAGCGCCTTACCGACGGCCGGGCGGGCCGCGACGATCCAGAGCTGGCCGCCGTGCAGGCCGTTGGTGAGCTCGTCGAGGTCGACGAAGCCGGTCGGCACGCCGGTCAGCGCGCCCTCCCCGCGGCCCTGGATCGACTCGATCTCCTCCAGGGCCGGGTTGAGCAGCTCTCCCAGCGGCAGGTAGTCGTCGTTCGACCGCCGCTCGGTGACCTCGTACACGGCGGCCTGAGCACGGTCCACGACGTCGCTGACGTCGGGGGCGGCGCCGTAGGCGAGCTGGACGATGCGGGTGCCGGCCTCGGCGAGGCGGCGCAGGATCGCCTTCTCGGCGACGATGCGCGCGTAGTAGCCGGCGTTCGCCGCGGTGGGCACGCTCGAGATCAGGGTGTGCATGTACCCCGGGCCGCCGACCCGCTCCAGCAGGTCGCGGCGGCTGAGCTCGGCCGCGACACTGATGACGTCGGCGGGCTCGCCCCGGCCGTACAGGTCGCCGATGACCTCGTAGACGAGTCCGTGGGCCGGGCGGTAGAAGTCCGCCATCCGCAGGACCTCGACGACGTCGGCGATGGCGTCCTTCGACAGCAGCATGCCGCCGAGCACGCTCTGCTCGGCCGGAAGGTCGTGGGGCGGGGTCCGCTCGAACTCCGCGCCGCCGCCTGCGCCTCCGCGCGAGATCTCGGTGACGCTCACGACGCACCCTCCCCGCTCTCCCGCAGATCCAGATTCGAACACATGTTCGTACACATCAGAGCTGCGGTCAACGGGCCACGCCGCCACGTCCAGCAGATCTCGGCCATCCGTCGACCCCCGTCACGCCGCGTCCGGTCCGGCGGCCGTCCGACCGCCGGACCCTCGACCGACCCACCCTCGACTGCTCGCCCCACCGGCGTTTCTGCCTCGGCGTTTCTGCCTCGGCGTCCCTGCCTCGGCGATCCGGTTCGGCAGTCCGTTCCGACCGAGGCGCCACGCGGCGACCGGTCGCACCGCTACGCGACCCGTGTACCTGGTGAGCGGCCGCCGAGCTGGCCAGGCGAGTCCGGCGGACCCAGTCTGGAGGGTCCGACCATACGGATCGACGAGCACCCCCACCAAAAAGTTATCCACAGGCCCATGTGGAAAAGCTGTGGGTAACCTGCCGGAACCTGGGGAGGAGCTCGGGACAGCGGCTCACACCCTGTGGAAAACAAGGACCACGAGGCCGAGGGTCCGCAGGTGCAGCAAGCACAGCCGACCCGCATCCTGTGGATAAACCGGGGCGGAAGAAAGTTCGTCGCGGACCGGTCCCGCAACGACGAACTCCCCCGGACCGAGGACCACCGCTGGGGTGGTTCGGCCGGGGGAGTTCGTCAGTCCGGGGCATCCGCGCCTCGCCGGCGAGGCGGCAATGCCGCCTCCCGAGGGCGGTGCCGCCGGTCCTATGCCTTCTTGACCTGAAGCTTCACCGACGCGGTCACCTCGGGGTGGAGGTGCACGGCGACCGTGTACGCCCCGAGGGACTTGATCGGCGTGGTCAGTTCGACGCGCCGACGGTCCAGCTCGGGACCGCCCGCCGCGGTGACAGCGTCGACCACGTCGGCCGCCGTCACCGAGCCGAACAGCCGGCCTTCCTTGCCGGCCCGGCCGATCAGCTCGACCTTGAGTCCGCCGAGCTGGCCGGCGATCTCCTGGGCATGGCCGAGGTCACGGACCGCCCGAGCCGAGCGGGCCCGCTTGATCTGCTCGACCTGGCGCTCCGCGCCCTTCGTCGCGAGGATCGCGTACTTGCGCGGCACCAGGTAGTTGCGCCCGTAGCCGTTGGCGACCTCGACGATGTCACCCGGGCTGCCGAGGCCGGGGACCTCCTGGGTCAGGATGAGCTTCATCCCGCCACCCCCTAGCGGGCCGAGGCGGTGTAGGGCAGCAGCGCCATCTCGCGGCTGTTCTTCACCGCCGTCGCCACGTCGCGCTGGTGCTGGCTGCAGTTGCCGCTCACCCTCCGGGCGCGAATCTTGCCCCGGTCCGAGATGTACTTGCGCAGCAGCGAGGTGTCCTTGAAGTCGATGTACTCGACCTTGTCCTTACAGAAGACGCAAACCTTCTTCTTGGGCTTGCGCACGGCCGCCTTGGCCACGGAAGTGCTCCTACCTCGTTGTGTCGACCGCGAGGACGACGAGCGCCCGCTCAAAACGGAGGCTCGTCTGAGTAGCCACCGGCCGGCTGCTGCGACCAGGGATCATCATTGGGGACTCCGCCGGCCGGCGCGCCGGAGGGGACGCTGGCGGGCGCGCCGTAGCCGCCACCGCCACCGCCACCGCCGCTGTAGCCACCGCCACCGCCACTGCCGCCACCGCGGGCGGCGCGGACGACCTTGGCGGTCGCGTAACGCAGACTGGGGCCGACTTCGTCGACCTCGAGTTCAATCACAGTGCGCTTCTCACCCTCGCGAGTCTCGAACGAGCGCTGCTTGAGCCGGCCCGTGACAATGACCCGGGCGCCCTTCTGCAGCGACTCGGCGACGTGCTCGGCGGCCTGACGCCAGATGGAACAGCGCAGGAACAGCGCCTCGCCGTCTTTCCACTCGTTGGTCTGGCGGTCCAGCGTGCGCGGCGTGGAGGCGATGGTGAAGCTCGCCACCGCGGCGCCGTTCGACGTGAACCGCAGCTCGGGGTCGCTGGTCAGGTTGCCAACGACGGTGATGATCGTCTCACCGGCCACGGGCGCCCTCCCGGATGTCGGCGGTCCGCGAAGGCGAGGAGATCGCCGTCGCCGCGGACCGGGTCATGCCGCCACCCGGCGGCTCTGGCGAGGCTTCTTCGGCTCGGGAAGCCGGATGACCTTCGTGCGGATGACCGACTCGTTCAGGACGAGCTGACGGTTGAGCTCGGCGACCACGTCCGGCTCCGCGTGCAGGTCGATCACCGCGTAGATACCTTCGTTGCTCTTCGCGATCTCGTAGGAGAGCCGGCGCCGACCCCAGATGTCGACCTTCTCGACCACACCGCCGCCCTGCCGGACGACGCCGAGGTACTGGTCGAGAGACGGCGCAACGGTGCGTTCCTCGAGATCCGATACGAGGATCACCATGAGTTCGTAGTGACGTGCCAAGGTTGAACCCACCTCCTGTGGACTCAGCGGCCACGGATTCTCCGTGGCAGGAGGAGCCGTGGAACGGATCTGCGTCGCCGCGGACGCGCGCGGCGGCGCGAATCCAGGAAGGATCGCCCACCGGCACATCCGGACGACCAGCAGTGCACTACGGCCGCTCACGGCAGGCTGATGATCCCGACGAGATCACCGGCTGACCAGCGAACAGACGCGTGCGCCGACGCACGGCGTGTCCCGACGAGCTTACTCGATCCTTTTCGGCATCCCGGGCGCCCCGACGACCAGGACTACACGCAGCCAGGCGGCCGCCACCCCGGCCAGGCAGACGAGATCAACCGAGACGAGCAACCCGCGCAGGTGCCGCGACGGAGNGGGATCCGCGATCGCCAGCCCGAGCACCGCGAGCGCGGCCAGGCCCGCGAGCCCGGCCGCCAGTCGGGCGTAGGAGCGCGGACCCATGCCCGCGGCGCCGTCCGAGCGACCGTCATCCGAGCTGCCGTCATCCGAGCTGCCGCCGTCCGGGCGGCCCTCACCGGAAGAAGCGTCCACGCCGGCCCCGAATNCGACGTCAGGCCGACCCGGCCGGGGATCCCCGGTATCCACCGCATCGCCCCTTTCGTCGCTTGGCCCCGACGCGGCGACACACGCGTCAACGACATCGTCGCGCATCCCCCGTCCGGAGGGTCGTACCGCCACACCGACATCCAACGCGTCGGGCGGGGTCAGTCGACCCACTGACCCTGGGTGAAGGCGATGACCAGCGCCGCCATCACGGGGACGCACAGAAACAGATACACCGGCGCGACCCGGGGGCTGCGCGCGGCGGCCCGCGCGAGCAGTAGGTAGAGCGGGAAGGCGACCAGAATTCCGCGGATCCCCGAGGCGTAGTAGTTCGTGCAGGCCATGATCGTGGTCATCACGCCGACGAAGGTTGCCTCCCCCCNCCTCCGGCCGACCAGCAGGACGACCGTCAGCAGCACGCCGACGACCACCGCGAGCAGCTCCCCCCGCCAGAACCACACGAAGGTCGACGCCCCGTTGCCGTCGGTCGCCGACGCCCAGGTGGCCGCCCATCCGGACCAGGGCCAGTCGGTGCCGCGGTGCCAGCCGTCGCGCATGGCGTCGGTATAGGCACTCCAGCCGCCGGTGTGCGCGCGCAGGTAGCCCAGGTAGGCGAGGACCGGGATCGGCGGAAGGGCCAACGACAGCGCCGGCCAGGCGAACACCGGCCGTCCCGCGGCACGCCGGCCGACGACGTACTGCACGGCGAGTGCCACGCCGAAGGCGATGNCGCTGATCCGCGTGNCCGCCGCCCCCGCGCCGAGCAGGCCGGCCAGCCACCAGCGCTGTCGGCGGGCGGCCAGCCAGGACGCCGTCGCGAACGCCAGGAACAGCCCCTCCGAATAGGCGGCGAACAGGAACACCGCGTACGGGAAGGAGATCAGGCTGACGACGGCGAACCTCGCGGCCGGGGCACCCACCTCGTCCGCGGCCAGTCGCCAGAGCGCGGCCGCGGTGACGGCGCCGGCGAGCAGGGAGACGACGAGACCGGCGGCGATCCAGTCCGGCACGACGAGATGGACGAGGCGGATAGCCAGCGGCAGGCCGGGAAAGTCGACCTCGGTGCGGTCCGAGTAGGCGGGGGAGAGATAGCCATACCGGGCGACCTTGGTGAACAGGCCGACGTCCCAGTGGTCCCAGAGGGTGCGCAGCCCGGGAGCGTCGCGAGCCGGACGCGAGGTCAGCGTCCTCGCCGCGGCGAGGGAGAGGAGCGCTACGGCGATCCGGCTGCCGAGCCAGAGCGGCAGCGTGGCCCGAACGGACTCCGGCAGACGGGACCAGCCCGAACGGGCGGTGCCGATGAGGCCGCGAGGGCCGGCGAGTTCGTCCACGCCGCCCCGGCTTCCCGATCCGTCCCGCTCCCTCTCATGGTCCCGCGTCCCCTGACCGGGCCGCTCCCCCTGACCGATCGGGTCCCCCTGACCGATCGGGTTCCCCTGACCGATCGGGTTCCCCTGAGCGGCCTCAGCCACCAGCGGATCCGCTGCCGTCGGGTTCCGCTCCGCCGACGGTGTCCGACCGGTTCTGCCGCGGCCGGAACAGCGCCCCCGGCTCCATCGGCGCGAGCTCCGGCCGCGGGGCGGACCCGGCTGGCGGCTCCGCTGCTGGTGACGCGGCGATGGCTGCCGGCTCCGGCTCCGGGGCGCCACGTGCCGGCCTCGTCGGCCGGCCGCGCCAGCCACCGCGTACGTCGGGCGCGTGATCCAGGACCCCTCCGGCCGGGTCGTCCACCGCGTCCGGGTCCAGCCCCGCCGCCGGCCGATCCACGGCGATTCGGTCGNCCGGGTCCAGCGACCCCCCGGTCCGCACCACATCCGTCCGCGGATGCAGGATCTCCCGCACCACGAACGCCGCCATGACGACCAGCACCAGGTCGCGCAGCGCCACCGCGCCCACGAACCAGCCCCGGTCGATCCCGTGCCGGCCCTGGGTGTCGTTGTAGATGAAATGCATGAAGCGGGTGAACAGGACCCACGCCTCGCATGCCTGCCAGAGCAGGAACAGCCGCCACCGCGGCCGGGCCAGCGCGACCAGGGGGAGCAGCCAGATCGTGTACTGAGGAGAGAAGACCTTGTTGCTCAACAGGAACGCGACGACCAGCAGGAACAGCACCTGGGGCAGCCGCGGCCGGCGCGGCGCGAACCAGGTGAGCAGCCCGATCGCGACGACCGCGACCACCAGGGTCGCGGCAGTGATGATGTTCAGTGTCCCGATGGGCAGGCCGTGCTCACGGATGCCCTGCAGGACCAGCGGAACGCCGATCGCGACGGTCCCCCACGCCGCTACCGACGAGGCGGCGACGAGGCGGCGGGTATCCGGGCGGTGCACGATGAGCGCCGCCGCCACCGCGAGGACGACGACCGCCATCACCACGCAGACCACCAGGTGCAGCGGGCCGAACCAGGCGGGGTCGTGACGGTCTGCGAGCCAGGTCGCGCCGAAGGCCACCGAGTCCCAGTCGGCGCCCCGGTCGGAGTTCAGGTCGATGAACCGGGCGAGACCGTTGCGTGCCCCGTCCGGGCCCCCGCCGAGCAGGCGCAGCCAGTCCCCGCCGCGCCAGAAGGTCGTCCAGATGCTGTCGCCGACCTTGTTGCTCTGCTCGTCGAAGTAGCCGGCGGACAGCCACAGCGGCACGATGACGACGATCACCGTCACGATCGCCGTGGTGACGGTCTTCGCCAGCTCCCGCAGCTTCCCGGCACGCAGGCAGAGGAAGCCCAGCCCGATCAGAAACAGCACCGGGTACAGCTTGGTGAGGATGCCCAGGCCGAGGAGCAGGCCGGCCAGCCGCGGTGCCCGTCTGGACCAGGCGAGCAGGCCACCGGCCGCGAACGCCACCGCGAGGATGTCCCAGTTCGTCAGCAGATGCAGGACGAGCGCGGGCGCCAGCGCGAACAGCGCCGCGTCCCAGACCCGCCGGGATCCGGCCGTCAACGCGGTGCAGGCCACCGCCACGCACACGGCGACCATGAACAGCAGCGCCGTGAGGTCGTAGAAGACAGCCGAGCGCCGGTCCATCGTGTAGTGGTCGAACACCCGACGGCCGCCCTCGTCCCGGTAGACCGCCTTAGGGCCGGAGGCGTGGCCCGCGGGCCAGGAGATGAGGGCCATCGCCGCGCCGATCAGCGGCGGGTACTCCGTCGGGTAGTCCAGATAGGGGATCTTCCCGTCGACCAGGCCCTCCTGGCTGTAGAGGGCGACGACGTCGGAGTAGCACAGCGCGCTGTACTGGTGCTCGTGCGTCCAGGTTCGGGTGTCCCGACAGCCGATCTTCTGCGTGTAGCCGAGCACGCTGGCCACGATGGCCAGGGCCATCAGCACGCGCAGCGGGGTCAGCCAGGTCCGCCGGTCCGCAAGGACCGCGTGTTCGCCCGGCGGCCCGCCGATGAGCTGGCTCGCGCCCGCCACGACCGGGTCCTCCCGGGCCGGGCTGACGCGGGCGGGAGACGCCGGTGTCGTGGCCATGCGGGCCATTGTGGTACACGGCCCGCTCGGGCCGGGGACCGCAGTTCCGNCAGGGGAGCAGTCACCCGGGGGTGGGGCCGGTGGACGGACCGCCGCCCGCCGCGGCGGACTCGGGATTGCGGGTTCGCATCTCGACGATGCCCCGATGTCCCGAACCCGCCGGCGCGGTCGGCCCACCGGTCACCCCAAAGGGTCTGTGAAGAGCCCCGGCGGTTTGGACGAACGGTTCGGGCGGTTCGCTCCGGGCTGCTGCTGTTGCTCCTGTTGCTGCGGCTGCTGCTGACCGCCGCCGTTTCCGCTGAACAGGCCGCCCAGCAGATCAGTGAGGCCCGACGTCGGCGCGGTGCTCGGGGTGTCCGTCGGCGTGGGCGTGGGTGCCGGCTCGTTGTCCTGGACCAGTCCACCGAACGCCGGCGGGTCGAACTTCGACTTGGGCACGCCCTGCAGGGCCGCGTCCATGAAGGCCTTCCAGATCCGGGCCGGATAGGTGCCGCCGTAGACACCCTTCTCCGCCCCGGGAATGCCCTTGAGTAGTTCCTTGTCGGTGCCGCCGCCGCGGAACATGTCGACGCAGGACGACACCTCCTTGGTGTAGCCGCAGAACCACGCGGAGCGGAAGTCCGTCGATGTGCCGGTCTTGCCGGCCGCCTCGCGCCCGCCGNCCAGTCTCGCCTTGGTGCCGGTGCCGGTGGGATCGGTGATGACGCTCTGCAGGGCGTAGGTGGCGTCGCGCGCCACGGTGGTCGGGATGACCTGCTTCGCCTCCGGGTTACCCGAGTAGATGACCTGCCCGGTGCCGTCCACCACCTTGTCGACCATGTGCGGCTTGGCCCGGACGCCGCCCGCGGCGAGGGTGGCGTACACCGAGGTCATGTCGATGGCGTGGACGGGGTCCTTGCCCAGCGTGATGCCGGCCTCGATCGGCAGCGCGGTGTTGTCCGGGATGCCGAGCAGGTGCGCCGTGCTGACGACGTTCTGCACGCCGATGTTCTGGCCGAGCGGCACGTAGACCGTGTTGATCGAGGCGGCGGTGGCCTCGATGAGGTCCTTGTAGCCGAGGTCGCCCGCCTCGCCCTCGTCGTTGCCGACCACGTAGTCGCCCGGAAGAGTGATCTTCGCGGGCGCGGCGAAGGTCGACTTCAGGTTGATGTTCTTCTGTAGCGCCGCGACCAGGGTGATCGTCTTGAAGGTGGAGGCGGACTGCACCTCCGCCTGGGAGACGTTGTCCTGGTACTGCTCGTGTCCCTGGGCGTCCTTGCCGTACAGCGACCCGCCGTACCAGGCGAGGATCCGCCCGGTGCCGGGTTCCACCGCGGACAGGCCGGTGCGCAGGTCCGGCACGGCGGCGTACGCCTGGCTGAGCACCCCGCTGACGGCCTGGAAAGCGGCGATCTGGCGGCCCTTGTCGATGGTCGTGGTGATCCGCAGACCGCCGCGGTTGATCTGGTCCTCGGTGATGCCGTGGGCCATCAGCTCGCGTTTGACCTGCTCACGAATGTAGGCAACCTGGTCGGAGGAGGCGGCCGCGTCCTCCGCCTTGGCCAGNGGCGGCGGCGGGGTCTCCTGCGCGAGGCCTGCCGGTGCCCAGCCCTTGGCGACCATAGTCGCCACGACGTCGTGCCAGCGGTTGGCGGCGGGGACCGGGTTCTTCGCCGGATCGAGATAGTTCGGCGAGCGGATCAACCCGGCGATCACCGCGCCCTGGCTCGCGGTCAGATTGGCCGCGCTCGTGTTGTAGTACGCCTTTGCCGCGGCCTCGATACCGTAGGCACCGCGGCCGAAGTAGATCGTGTTCAGGTAGAACTCCAGGATCTGGTCCTTGGAGTACTTACGGTCCAGCTTCACCGCGAGCACGATCTCCCGCATCTTGCGGCTGAACGTGCGCTCCTGGCTCAGATAGGCGTTCTTCGCGTACTGCTGGGTGATGGTCGAACCACCCTGCAGGTCGCCGCCGGTGACATTGACGTAGAGCGCCCGCGCGATACCCTTCGGCGAGATGCCGGGCTCGCTGTAGAAGTTCTTGTCCTCGGCCGCGAGCACCGCGTGCTGCATCTCCTTGGACACCTGGGCCAACGGCACGTCGGTGCGGTTCACCGTCCCGATGCGCGCAAGCTCGTCGCCGGTTCCCTGGTTCGTTCCGGCCGGCGGACCGTAGAAGATGATCGAGGTCTGGTCGGTCTTCACCTCGCCGGGCAGCGGCACCCGGGTCGCCGCGTAGACGACGGCGACGCCGGCGACGAACAGCAGGATCGACGAGAAGACCCCGGCGAGCACGAGCCGACGCAGCCAGCGTGGCCGCCGTCGCCACCACTTCGGGCCACGACGGCCCTCGCCCGGCCTGGGGGAACGACCCCCACCGCCCGGCCCCTCGGGTCCACCTGGTCCGTCCGGGCCTCCCATCGCCGCCCGCGACGAGCGCGCGGGAGCGCCCCGCCCCGGCCCGGTGCGCGCGGGCGTGGGACGGCGGGCGCCGGGCCGGGGCGGGCCGGTGCGGCCCTCGGCCGCCTCCAGCTCGCCGACCCGAAGCGCCATTCGCTCGGTCGCCTGGGTGGGCCGGTCACGGCGCCGCCCGGCGACCCGGCGCACCGGCGTCACCTCCGTCATGCCGGCACCGGCCGCCGCGTCTCGCCCGGCCTGCTCCGCCGTCACCTTGCGGTAGACGGTCGCGTCGGCGGTGCGTTCGCTGACGTCGACCCGGCGCAGGGCCGCCTGGTCGACGGTGTCGTAGATCGTGTTCACCTCCGCCGAGGTCCGCGGGGCGCCAGCGGCCCGATCGCGTCCGGTCGGCAGCGGTGGGCCGGACGGGCGGTCCAGGTCGGGCCCGCTCCGATCGCCCACTCCGGCCATACCGCCCGAGCGCCGGTCCGGCACGCCTCGTCCGCCGGTGCGCTCCCGCCCCCGCCCGCCGCGGACGGCGGGCTCGTCGCCGGCCAGCCGGTCGGCGCGGCGACGCGGATCGGTTCCGTTCCCGCCCACGGGCGGCTGATCGGGGCCGGTGCCACCCCTCGGGTCCACCACCGGGATGAACGGTCCGCCCGCGACCGCGCGGGTGGGACCCGCATCTCGGGTGGGACCCGCATCTCGGGGCCTCCCGGCATCCCGGAACGTCGCCGGATCACGGGGGGCTGCCGGAACGCGGCCGGGTGCGTCGGACGTTGTCTGCCGGCCCGCCGCGCGGGTCACGGGCCATTCGGATGCGCCGCCAGGCAGCGACCGCTCGGCAGCCGCCCGGTCGGGCGTTGCACGCTCCGGTCCCCGCCCGGGGGAGGCGACCCGCTCGGGGGAGACACTACGGGCGGCGGCGGCGCGGCCGGCCCGCTCGTCGGCGACCGGATCGGGGCCGGAGGGCACCCCACGACCCGCGGCCCGGGCGGCCGAGCCGTGGTCGGGTACCCAGCCGGCGGTGGGGATCGCCGCGGCGCCGGCACCCGGGCGCCGGTCGGGCTGCGCGGCCTCGGCGGGAGCCACCGCGCGAGGCGGCGGTCCCCCGGCACGCCCGCCGGGACCAGCCGACCCAGCCGACCCGGCCGACCCGGCAACTCCCGGCGGCCCGGCAACTCCCACTGGCCCGGAGGGTCCGGCAACTCCCGCTGGCCCGACGGGTCCGGCGGGCGGCACCAGGGCGGCGCGTCCGGCGGCGGACCGACCGGCCGCCGGCACCAGGGCGGTGCGCTCGCCGCGGGGGCGGTCGACCGGCGGCGGGCCGTCGTGGCCGGCCCGGGCAGGCGAGTCCGGCCGGCCAGGCTGGCCGGCTCGGGCGATCCGGTCGCGCCTAGCCCGATCGGGGGACGCGTCCTGAGGCTGGCCGGGTTCGGACCGCGTCGGGTCCGAATCCGGGCCGCCCCGGTAGGCGCCCCGGTCGTAGGGAGAGCTCACCAACCGCTCCATCCGTCGCTCTGGGACTCCCCGGTCGCCGATCCGCCACAGGGGACGGGCCGGCACCCCCGACCGCTACCGAAGGTCCGGCCCCCACCGGTCCGATCCCGCTGGAACCCGGCCGTGGTGTACGCCGGGGGCCACAGGCCCTGGGCGGGACTCGGCCGACCACGCAGGGCCGGGCCACTCGCCGGGCTCACACCGGCAAGGTCACGGAACGGGACCACTCGTGGTCGGCACCACGCCTGGACCCGCCGCGACACCCACATGGCAGACCAGGATCTCACGCCAGATTCCGCCCGCTCGCGCAGGGCGCCCGGACCGCGGTCGCGCCGGACGGCGCAGCGGTGCGGCGCGGCCGGGAAGGCAGAGAGGGCGGCAGGCGTGCACCGTCAGGTATCGGCGGCACGGCGGTGCTGACGCTTCGCCTTCGGCTCGCCGGTGCCGATCACGTAGGACGTGATCAGGTGGTTCCACCCGCACGGGCGGCATACCTCGACGACGTAGACCCGCAGCTCGCTGTACCTCGCCGCGAGCGCCGGGAGGTCCTTCGTCGCCCGCACGCGGCCGGAGCTCTCACCGAGCTCGTCGCCGTAGGTGTAGGTGACGTGGATGAGCGGATCGGCGCCGCGGCAGACCGGACAACGCTTGCTGGTCGGCTCGCCGTGGTACTTGGCCGCGCGCAGCAGATAGGGGTGCGCGTCACAGACGTCGAGCGAGGACACCCGACCCGCGAACAGATCCGCGAGCGTCGCCCGGCGGGCGAGCGCGTAGTCGATGACCGACCGCGACCGCATGTCTCAACGGTACGCCGCGGACGTGTTCCAGGCAGATGGTCCGGACAGATGGTCACCGAACGGACTGCCGTCCGCCGCCCGTGCAACGGCCAGGCCCGCACGCCCCAGCGCGGGCCCCACGGCCACTGTGAGCCGGATGACACTGTGACGCCGGCCCCACCCACAGCAAGGTCGCTCGGTGGGCTCCGCCAGCCNCGGCGCGGTCACGCGGGTGAGCGGGCCACGACTGGATCGGACGCCGATCACCCCTGCGAACAAGCAGTTCTCGGGTCAACCACCGGCTGCGGCGAGATCACCGGGGGACCGAGCGGCACCGGCCCCTGGTGGCAGCCGGCAGGGGCCGCGCCGCGACCGCGCCCAGAGGTGGAGGTGTCGTTCTGTCATCTCCTGGTCGCCGGATGGTCATTCCTGGTTGCGGCGCTCGTCCCGAGACGTCTATCCTCGATGTATCGCTTCGATATGTCGGAGCGACAGTATCGGGGGAACAGCACGAGCGAGGCACAGCAGGAAGCGCCGCGCAACGAGGCGGCAGGCCGGGCGGCGATCAGGCCCGCGGCCGGGGCACGGTCGAGGGAGGGCGGGTCATGCTGGAACTGGCGGTTCTCGCCCTGCTCTCCGAGAGCCCGATGCACGGCTACGAGCTGCGCAAGCGGCTGGCCGCGGTCCTCGGCGCGTTCCACCGGTTCAGCTACGGCTCGCTCTACCCCTGCCTGCGCCGCCTCGCGGACGCCGGGTACGTCACCGCGGACGACGTCAGCGCGACGACCCGGCTCGGCGGGCGCAGTCGGGTCGTCTACACGTTGACCGGCGAGGGCAAGGAGAAGCTCGCCGAGCTGCTCGGTGAGGGTGGCCCGTCCTCCTGGGAGGACGAGATGTTCGGCGTGCGGTTCGCCTTCTTCGCGAAGACGGACGCCGCCGTCCGCCTGCGCATCCTGGAGGGGCGCCGCGGCCGGCTCGAGGAGCGCCGGGAGAAGGTACGTTCGGCCCTGACCCGGACCGTCGAGCGGTTCGACACCTACACCCTCGAGCTGCAGCGTCATGGNCTCGAGTCGGTGGAACGCGAGGTCCGGTGGCTCAACGAGCTGATCGAGACGGAGCGGGCCAGCGCCCCGACCGGCTTCACGGAACCACAGTTGTCCACAGCGTCCACAGGGTTGTCCACAGCTCCATCCACAGGATCGGAGCCATCCACCGGACCGGAGCCGGGCACGCTCCCCCCTCCCGCTCGTGGCGGCGGGACGGACGCGGCACCTATCTCGACGGCACGCACGGCGGCAACGACGGCGACGCGCGCACCCGGAACAGGCACGCCCCGGCCGAGGCCGGCCCGGACCCCGACGGTGAGGTTCCGGCCGGCCGGTGAGTGGCACCGCGTAGCGGCGCCCGCACCCTGCCTTCGGCTGGCGGGCGGCGTCGTGGCGGAGCTGGATGCCCGATATTTCCACTTCCATAGAAATCGCAGCTAAGGAGTAGACCGTCATGGGTTCGGTACGTGTCGCCATTGTCGGCGTGGGCAACTGCGCCGCCTCTCTGGTCCAGGGGGTCGAGTACTACCGCGGCGCCGACCCGTCGGCGCAGGTCCCCGGGCTGATGCACGTGACGCTTGGCGACTACCACGTCTCCGACCTGACGTTCGTCGCCGCGTTCGACGTGGACGCCAAGAAGGTCGGCCGCGATCTCTCCGAGGCCATCGTCGCCAGCGAGAACAACACCATCAAGATCGCTGACGTGCCGCCGCTCGGCATCACCGTCTCCCGGGGTCACACCCTCGACGGCCTCGGCCGCTACTACCGCGAGACCATCGAGGAGTCGGACGAGGCGCCGGTCGACGTCGTGGCCGCCCTGCGGGAGGCCCGGGCCGACGTGCTCGTCTGCTACCTGCCCGTGGGTTCCGAGGACGCCGCGAAGTTCTACGCCCAGTGCGCGATCGACGCCGGGGTCGCCTTCATCAACTGCCTGCCGGTGTTCATCGCCGGGGTGCCCGAGTGGGCGGAGAAGTTCCGCGCCGCCGGCGTGCCGATCGTCGGCGACGACATCAAGTCGCAGGTGGGCGCCACCATCACCCACCGGGTGATGGCGAAGCTCTTCGAGGACCGCGGCGTCGTCCTCGACCGCACGATGCAGCTCAACGTCGGCGGCAACATGGACTTCAAGAACATGCTCGAGCGTGACCGGCTGGAGTCGAAGAAGATCTCCAAGACCCAGGCCGTGACCTCCCAGGTCTCCCACGACCTCGGCAAGGACAACGTGCACATCGGGCCGTCGGACNACGTGGCCTGGCTCGACGACCGCAAGTGGGCCTACGTCCGGCTGGAGGGTCGTGCGTTCGGCGACGTCCCGCTGAACCTGGAGTACAAGCTCGAGGTCTGGGACTCCCCCAACAGCGCCGGCGTGGTCATCGACGCGGTGCGCTGCGCCAAGATCGCCCTGGACCGGGGCGTCGGCGGGCCGATCCTGTCCGCCTCGTCGTACTTCATGAAGTCCCCGCCGGAGCAGTACCGCGACAACGAGGCCCGCGACAAGGTCGAGGCGTTCATCCGCAACGAGGGCTGAGCGAGGCCCGTCGGGGCCCCGGCGGGCCCGTCCACCCGGCCTGCACGCCCGCTTCCCCGGCCGGGGAGGCGGGCGCCGGGTTCGGTCGTCCGGAGGGGGCGGCCGAACCCGGTGACACCCCCCGGCCACGCCGCAAGCGGCCCGAGCGGGCCCGAGTGGGCCTGCGCAGGCCCACCGGTGACCTGAGGCGGGCCGGGTGGCCCTACGCTGACAGGCGTGGCATGGTCGGCGAACCTCCGCGAGCTGCTTGGCGGCCGCCGGTTCCGGATGCTGTACGCGGCCCGGCTCACCTCCCAGGCCGCCGACGGCGTCTTCCAGGCGACCCTCGTCAGCTACGTGCTGTTCTCCCCCGAGCGGGCGACGTCCGCGGGGGCGCTGGCCTCGTCGCTGGCGATCGTCGTGCTGCCCTTCAGCGTGATCGGCCCGTTCGCGGGCATCGTGCTGGACCGGACGTCCCGCCAGCGGGTGCTCGTGGTCAGCTCGCTCGTGCGGATGGTGCTCATGGCCATCCTGGTGGTCCTCATCGCCGCCGGGCGCACCGGCGTCGACTTCTACGCGGTGGCGCTCGCGTCGGTGAGCGTGAACCGCTTCGTCCTCGCGGCGCTGTCCGCCGGGCTGCCCGTCGTCGTCGACGTCGACCGCCTCGTCACCGCCAACGCCCTGTCGGTCACCTCCGGCACCGTCGCGACCCTGCTCGGCGCCGGTCTCGGCAGCGGGGTACGGGGCCTCGTCGGCGGCGACGACCGGACGGTGGCCCTCGTCGCGGGCCTGGCGGCGCTCGCCTACCTGCTGGCGATGATGACGGCGTCGCGCTCCGGCCGGGGCGACTTCGGTCCCGTGGTCGCCGTGCCCTGGCAGGGAGCCTGGCGGCAGGCCACCGAGGTCGTCGCCGACATGGTCGACGGTGCCCGCTACCTCGCCGGCCACGGCCCGGCCCGCCGGGCGCTCGCCGCGCTGACCAGCTCGCGGGCGGCCTACGGGCTGGTCCTCGTGATGACGGTGCTGCTGTACCGCAACTACTTCACCGGCAACGAGGGCGGGCTGACGGGTCTCGCCGCCGTCGTGACCGCCAGCGGGATCGGCACCGTCACCGCCGCCGTCGTGACCCCGCGGGTCACCCGGCGGATGCCGAAATCGAGCTGGATCACGCTGGTCCTGGTGTTCGGGGGCGTCGTCGAGGTGGTGCTCGGCCTGCCCTTCCAGGCTCCCCTGTTCATCGTCGCCGGCGCGCTGCTCGGGTTCTCCGCCCAGGCCAGCAAGATCTGTGTGGACACCATCGTCCAGGAGGAGACCGACGACGCCTACCGCGGCCGCGCCTTCTCGCTCTACGACCTGTTGTTCAACGTCGCCTTCGTGGCCGCGGCGGCGATCGCGGCCGTCGTCCTGCCCGACGACGGCCGCTCGGGCGCGGTGGTCATCGTCGCCGGGCTGGGCTACGCGCTGGCCGGGCTGGTGTACTACCGGGCCGCCCGCCGCCACCCCGAGGACCGGGTGATCCGCGGCGTGGGCGACGGGCCGCCACCGCACCCGGCCGTTCCCCCGCCCAGCGGTCCCGCCGAGCCGGTTGATCCGACCGATCCCGCCGGCCGGATCAACCCGATCATCTCCGCGGGGCCGGCCGAGAGTCGCGGCTGACCCGCCCCGATCGCCCCGATCGCCCCGGCTGCTCCGGCCGCCCGGTCACGCGTCCGGGATCGGCACCTCGTGCTCGCGGGCCCACCGGAACAGCTCGGCCTCGGCCGCCTCGCGCCCGACGAGGCCGCACTCGAAGCGGAACTCCAGCATGTGCGCGCGGGCCTGGCCCACCAGGCGGGATGGGGCGAGCCCGAGCAGCGCCATGATGTCGTCACCGGACAGCTCCGGCCGGATCGCCGCGATCTCCTCCCGCGCGGCGAGGTCGGCGATCCGTTCCTCCAGCGAGTCGTAGGTGCGCGACAGCGCCGCCGCCTTGCGCCGGTTGCGGGTGGTGCAGTCGGAGCGGACGAGCTTGTGCAGCCGGGTGAGCTGGGGACCGGCGTCGTGGACGTAGCGACGCACCGCCGCGTCCGTCCACTCGCCCTCGCCGTAGCCGTGGAACCGCAGGTGCAGGTAGACGAGCCGGCAGATGGCGTCCGTGACGTCCTTGGGGAAGTGCAGCGCGGCCAGCCGGCGCCGCGTCATGTCCCGGCCGACGACCTCGTGGTGGTGGAACGACACCCGGCCGCCCGGGATGTGCCGCCGGGTGCGCGGCTTGCCGATGTCATGCAGCAGCGCCGCCCAGCGCAGCACCTCGTCGGGTTCGCCCGGCTCCTCCAGGGCGATCGCCTGGCGCAGCACGGTCAGGGTGTGCGCGTACACATCCTTGTGCTGGTGGTGCTCGTCGATCTCCATGCGCATCGCCGCGACCTCGGGCAGCACGATGTCGGCGACGCCGATCTCGACGAGCCGCTCCAGGCCCGCCACCGGATCGGCGGCGAGGATGAGCTTGCGCAGTTCGTCCCGGATCCGTTCGGGGGAGACGATCGCGAGCCGCTCGGTCCGCGCGCGCATCGCCTCGACCAGCTCGGGCACCGGGGTCAGCCCGAGGGCCGCCTCGAACCGGGCGGCGCGCAGGATGCGCAGCGGGTCGTCGTCGAACGACGCCTCCGGGCTCGCCGGGGTGCGCAGCACGCCGCGAGCGAGGTCGGCCATCCCGCCGAACAGGTCGACGAAGTCGTGGCCCGGGACCGACACCGCCATCGCGTTCACGGTGAAGTCCCGGCGGGACAGGTCCGCCTCCAGGCTGTCGCCGTAGGTGACCGCCGGGTTGCGGGACTGCCGGTCGTACGCCTCGCTGCGGTAGGTGGTGATCTCGAAGCGCAGCCCGCGCCGGGCCAGCCCNACCGTGCCGAAGGCGATCCCCGCCTCCCAGGTGGCCTCCGCCCAGCCCCGGGTGATCTCCAGCACCCGCTCGGGCCGGGCGTCCGTGGCGAAGTCGAGGTCGGCCGGGGCGCCGGTGGCGCCGGTGGCGGGCCGGCCGAGCAGGGCGTCGCGGACCGAGCCGCCGACGAGGTGGAGCAGGTGGCCGTGGGCGGCGAAGACACGACCGAGCTCGTCCGCGGCCGGCGGCACCCTGAGCAGCTCACTCACCACCCGTTCGGCCGAGTCGCGCGGGTTGTCCAGACTGATCACTGACACACCTTCAGGTTACGGGGTTGGACGCGGTGAACCGGCACCCGGACGAGCCGGGGACGATCACACCGCGGCCACGGCGACGCGGTTCCGACCACCGGGATCAACGGGCACAACCGGGGCGTTGCGGGCACACGGGCCGGCCGGGGGACCCGCGCCTCGTACGATCAATCCATGCCGCCGTCGACCTCCTCCGCCGGTCGCACTCCGCTGCCCCGGGTGGAGGAGACCTCGGCGGGCGGCCTCATTCTCGACCAGTGCTCCACGGACGCCTCCGCCGCGCTCATCGCCCGCCGGGATCGCCATGGGCGGCTGTTGTGGCTGCTACCCAAGGGTCACGTCGAGGCCGGCGAGACCACCGAACAGGCCGCCGTCCGGGAGGTCCGCGAGGAGACCGGGCTGACCGGGTCCGTCCTCGGCCGGTTGGGCACCATCGACTTCTGGTTCGTCGCCGGGGGGGCACGCATCCACAAGACGGTGCACCACTTCCTGCTGCTGCGCAGCGTCGGCTCGCTGTCGGACGCCGACATCGAGGTCGACGCCGTGGCCTGGGTTCCACTGGCCGAGGTCGCCGAGCGCCTCGCCTACGCCGACGAGCGGCGCCTGCTCGACGAGGTGCCCGTCGTGCTGGCCGCGACCGCATGACGGCGCCGCGCCGGCCCGCGCGACGGGCGCGGCCCCGCGGGGCGTCCGGCGCCCGGCGCTGGCCGGCCCGGCTCGCCGCCGTGGTGCTGCTCGCCCTCGTCATCCCGGTGGCCGGCGGCTCCGCGGCGGGCGCGGCGATCCGCGGCGGGCTCGTGGAACGGATCGCCCGACCCGATTCATCCACAGGATCACCACGGTCTTCCACAGCTTCATCCACAGACGAATCGNGCGGTTCGCTACCTTCTTCACCGGGATCGGCGTCGTCGTCCACCGGTCCGGGGAACCGGGTGACCGTGACCGTCGACGAGGTGCAGGCGCCGGCCGCGGGGTCCTCCGTGGTGTCGGTGCAGGGCACGCTGTCCACCTCGGGGCCGCAGCCCCTGACCGACCTGCGGATGAGCCTGTCGATCGGCTCCCCGGCGGTGACCTCCCGCGGGCGGCTCGAGACCCTGGCCGAGAACGGCGAGGCCCGCCCCCAGCCCAGCTACCGCCAGCTACCCCTCTCCGGCGGACAGAGCACGCAGCCGCTGTCCGATCCGCCCGTCCAGGGCGCCGACCCGGTCAGGTTCATGATCACAAGTGATCTCGGTGCATCCGCGCTGCCGGTGCGGGTCGGCGTCTACCCCCTGCGGGTGAAGGTCACGGGTTCCGTCGGCGGGCAGCCGGTGGCGCCGCTCGGCGTGGCGTACACCTTCCTGGTGCGTTCGTCCGGCCAGCAGCAGCGGACCCCGGTGGCGGTGGTCCTG
Source organism: Frankia sp. CpI1-P (assembly GCF_001421075.1). Lineage (NCBI taxonomy): Bacteria > Bacillati > Actinomycetota > Actinomycetes > Frankiales > Frankiaceae > Frankia > Frankia sp. CpI1-P. The sequence continues at coordinate 70,304 of NZ_LJJX01000026.1, forward strand.
CCGCTCGCCGACCAGCCCCGCCTGCGCTCGGACGGCCTGCTGACCGACAACGAGCTCGCCGACGAGGTGAAGCCGACCGGGCGGCTGTACCGCCTGCTCGACGCGGCCCGGTCGACCGTCACCGCCGAGGGCCGGCCCGCGGTCACCCTCGCCGTCGACCCGACGCTGGTGCAGGCGCTGCAGATCATGACGAACCCGGACGGCTACCACTACGCCAGCCCCGGCGGCGGCGCGGACGGCGTGAAGGAACCGCAGAGCTCCGACGCCGCCCAGTTCCTCAACGACATCAAGAACTTCGCCGACGCCGGCGGCGGTGTCTTCGCCCTGCCCTACGGCGACGCCGACCTGGCCGCCCTGGTCCACGCCCAGAAGCTGGACACGGTGAGCTACGCCGTCAACACTGGCCAGGTCGTGCTCGCCGCTCTGCTGAAACGAGAACCCGCGCAGATGGCGTCCGTCGCCTACCCCNTCGACGGGCTCGCCGACACCGCCACCGTGGACGTGCTGCGCCAGTTGAAGGTCGGGACCGTGTTGCTCGACGACCGCATCCTGCGTCCCGGGTCCGCCGTCCCCTACACGCCGTCGGCCACCTACGAACTCCCGACGTCGGCCGGCCCGATCCGGGCGCTCGCCACCGACCACCGCCTCGCCGAGATCGCCACCTCCTTCGACGGCCGAGCCGACGGTCCCAGCGCCGGGGTCGTCCTGACACACTTCCGAGCCGACCTCGCCATGATCACCGCGGAGCAGTCCGAGCCCCGGTTCCAGGTCCTCGCCCTGCCGCGGGGCTGGAACCCGCCCACGGACGACTGGGCCAAGCAGGTGCTGGGGGCGATCGACAGCGACTACTCCGTCCCGGTCCCGCTCGACGGCGGCGCCGGCCAGAACCAGTCGCCGGCCCGCCGCGGCGTGCTGGTCTACCCGGCCGACGCGCAGGCCCGGGAGCTGCCCGTCACCTACCTCGACGCGGTGGCGAGCGTCCGCGACGAGGCGCTGGCGCTGGGCCCGGTGCTCTGCCCGCCGCCGAAGGCCACCCGCACCTGCCGGATCGACCGGGTCGACCCGATGAGCAACGCACTTGTCACAGCGACCTCCGTCGCCTGGNGCGGGGGGCGCATGGTCGACGGTGTGTCGTTGAGCCAGCAGGTGGACGGGAACGTGTCCGCGATCCGCAACGGCATCCAGGTGGTGGCCTCCCGCAGCGTCAACCTGACGAGCAAGCACGGGCTGGTACCGATCACGCTCGAGAACAACACGAAGTTCGAGGTCACCGTCGTGCTCGCCTTCTCCTCGACCCACTCCCGGCTCCGCTCGCCGGCCCGTGAGACCCGCAACCTCCCCTCGGGGCAGAAGGCCCAGATCGAGATAGAGGTGGACGCCGAGGGCGCGGGGACGTTCCCGCTGGAGATCCGCCGCCTCAACCTCGACGGCCAGGCCCTCTCGACCGATCCCCCGACCCGGGTACTCGTGCGCTCCACCGTCTACGGCGCGATCGCCACGGCCATCACCATCGGCGCGGTCAGCGTGCTGCTGCTGGCCGTCGTGGTGCGCCTCGCCCGCCGGCTGCGGCCGGGCGCGCGCCGGACCGCCGACTCCGCCGGCGGCGCCCCCGAACCGATCGCCGGCGGCCCGGCGGCCTCGGACGGCCCGGCGGCCCCGGACGGCACGGCGATCCCGGGCGGACTGACGGACCCGGGTGCCGCCACGGCGGGGGTGGCGGCGCTGCCGGGTCGCCCCGGGAGCGAGTCCGATGCCGCCCGGCCACCCTTCCGGCGGGCGCCCGCCGCGGTCGCCTCCGGGTGGTCGACGGGCGCCCCCACCGCCGATCTCTCCTACGCCACGCGTCGCGAGCCGAGCGTCGCGCCCGCCGCCCGCGGCCTGGAGCCCGGGACCGACCAGGACCGAGACCAGGACCGAGACCAGGACCGGGACCAAGACCTGGATCACGACCGGGGCTGGGACCGGGGCCCGGAGCATCAGCCCGATTCCGGCCACGGCGCCGCGGCGGAACACGCCGGCCCCGGGTGGGACGTGGCCACCGGTGAGGTTCCGGCCCGTCGGCGACGGAGCGGCCCGTGACCCCCGTCGAGGGGGAGGGCGGCTCGGGTCCCCGGCACCGCCGGGGCGGCACCGGCCCCCGCGCTGGCCGCGGCGATCGTGGTCGCGATCCGTGGCGCGACACCCCCGGCGGCCCGGACCACCGGGCTGAGGAGTGGGCCGACGGCGCCGGCCGGCCGGGGGCGACTCTCGATCCGCCCCACGTCCCCGACCCGCTGCCCCAGGCGGACTGGTCCTACCCCGCCCAGGACCCGCCGCAGTACCGGGATTCCGGCCGGCCTTACCCGGAGCCTCACCGCTCCTACCCAAATGGTGATCAGCCGTACCCGGGAGGCGACCGGTCCTACCCGGGAGACGGCCGATCCTTTTCCAACCCGAGTGGGCGGCGCCCGGACCTCGACGAGCGATATCCGGACCTCGACCAGCGGTATCTCGATCCAGCCGATCAATACCCCGGCCCCGACGGCCGGCCCGGGAACCCGGACGACGGGTACGGGGATCGCGACGACGGCTACCGCCGCCGGGACGGCGCGTACGCGGATGAGCCGTACGCCGAAGGGCACTATCCACGGCGGGCACGGCGAGCGGCCTACCCCGAACACCAGTTCGATGATCACGACCCGGCCGGGCGGAACGACGCGTCCCACAGCGGCCACGACCGATGGGCCGACCCACGGGACGGCGCCGCGCCGCGCCCGGTCCCACCCCCCGGCGCGCCGCGGGCCGCGGTTCCGGAGGCGACCCGGAAGCTGCCGGCCGCGCCGCGGACACCACCGCCGCCCCCCGGCGTGCCGCCCCCGTCCGAGAGAGGTCCCGGCTCCGCCGCACGCGGACGGGTCCAGCCCGCTGCGCCGGTCGACGGGACACGGACCACCAGACTGCCCACCCCGCCCGGCCCGCCGCGGCCGGCGGACCCGGTACCCGGACGGCGGCCGCAGACGGAATCCGGCTCGCCCCCCGGCCAGGTCGGTCGGCCCACTGGTCCGGGTTCCGCCGGGCGCGGGTCGCAGGAGCAGCAGCCGGATGCCGCCGACCGCCCCCGACGCTTCGCCGGCGAACGGCGCCGGCCGTCTCTTGGCGAGTCCCGGCCGACGGTGGCGCTTCCGCGCAGCAACGTCCGGCGCATCCCCCCGGAGTCACACCAGCACGGCCGCAGCCGGGACGATGGCCGCGGCCGGGACACCGCCCTGCCCCCCGAGGCCCGGGACGGCCGAAACGCCCGCACCCGTGACCGTCGCGGCGACGCCCGCTACGGCGCGGACCGCGACGGCGCCCCCGGCGGTTGGCGCGACGATCCGGCCGCCGACCCGCGGGCAGACCGCCACGCCGGCGAGGTCGGGGACGGCGGGAACGGGGGGAACGGCGGCGGCTTCAGGGAGGGCGACCTCAGGGACGTTCGCGCCGCCCGCCCCCGGACCCCGGCCGCCCGCGAGACGGCCGGGCGGAACGCCCGGCGTGACCCGTCACGTCGACGGACCCCGCGCCCCACCGATGCCGCGGCCACCACCGCGCTCGCGAAGCCGTCAACCGCGAAGGCAGCAACCGCGCAACCCGCGAGCACCCCATCCACGAGCGCCCAACCCGCGCGGACGCCGTCGACGAGGGCACAGTCGACGACCGCGAAGTCGACGACCGCCCGCCGGGGGAAGTCCGGCGCAAGGAAGTCCGGGCCGAGCCTCGGCCAGGCCAGCGGGATCATGGCGATCGGCACGATCGTCTCCCGGGCGTCCGGCTTCCTGCGCACGGTCGCGATCGCCGCCGCGCTCGGCACCAGCGGAGTCAGCCAGGCCTACAACGTTGCCAACACCACGCCGAACGTCCTCTACGACCTGCTCCTCGGCGGGATCCTGACCAGCGTCATCGTCCCGGTGATGGTGCGCGCGGCCAAGGAGGACCCGGACGGCGGGGACAGTTTCGCCTCCTCCCTGCTGACCATCATGATCCTCGGGCTGGGCGCGGCGGTGGCGGTCGGCATGCTGGTCGCGCCCTGGATCACCGACGCCTACCTGCACTCGGGGCCGGCGGAGCGGGCGCTGGGCACCGAGATGCTGCGCTGGTTCCTGCCGCAGATCGTCTTCTACGGGGTGGGCGCGACGATCGGCGCGATCCTCAACGTCAGGCAGTCCTTCGCCGCGCCCATGTTCGCGCCGATCCTGAACAACCTGATCGTCATCGCGACGTGCGTGGCCTTCGTCTACATCGTGTCGGGACCGCACCCCCCCGGGGTGGACGGGCCGAAGGCCATCAGCAACGCGCAGATCACGGTGCTCGCCGGCGGGACGACGCTGGGTGTCGTGGCCATGACGCTCGCTCTGCTGCCATCTCTGCGCAAGGTTGGTTTCCGGTACCGCCCGCGGCTGGACCTGCGCCATCCGGAACTGCGCTCGGCGGCCCGGCTGGCCGGCTGGACGCTGCTGTTCGTCATCGTCAGCCAGGCCGGCTACCTGGTGATCGTCAACCTGTCGACGGCGACGACCGCCTACACGATCTACACCTACGGCTACCAGATCTTCCAGCTTCCCTACGCGATCATCGGTGTCTCGGTGATCACGGCGCTGCTGCCGAGGATGAGCGGGCACGCCGCCCAGGGCCGCCGGGATCTCGTCCGGGCCGACATCTCGACCGCGACCCGGGTCGCGGTCACGGCCATCGTGCCGGCGGCCCTGTTCATCCTCGCCCTGGGGCGGCCGATCGCCGTCGCGGTGTTCTACCACGGCGCGGTCCGGTACCACGCCGCGGTGGACATCGGCGACACGCTCAGCGCCTTCGCGCTGGCCCTGGTGCCGTTCTCGCTGTTCCAGGTGCAGTTGCGGGCGTTCTACGCCTACCAGGACAGCCGGACGCCGGCGCTGGTCAACATGGGCGTCGTCGCGGTGAACGTGCTGGGCGCGGTGGTGCTCACCGTGCTGGTGCCCGAGCAGCATCGCGCGCCGGCGCTGGCGCTCGCCTTCGCCTTCGCCTACCTGGTCGGGCTNGCGGCCACGACGATCCTGCTGCGCCGGCGGCTGGGTGGCGTCGACGGCAACCGCACCGCTCGGGTGATCACTCAGGTCGCGGTCGCCGCGGGCCTCGGCGCCGTCATCGCGTCCCTGCTGGCCCGCGGAATCCGGTCGGTGATCGGGACGGGCTGGCTCAGCTCCGGGGTCGCGGTAGTGATCGCGGCCGTGGTGGGCGGCGCGCTGTTCATCGCGGTCGCCAGACGGATGAACGTGCACGAGGTCAACGCGCTGGCCGAGGTTGTCAACGGCCGTCTGCGCCGCGGGCGCGGGCGGGGCAGGCCCGGCGGGCCGACCGCATCGCCGGCGGCGGCCGACCGGACCGGGCGGGCGGAGCGCACGGGCAGGACCGAGCGGACGGCCCGCCGGGAGCCGTCGTCGCGGACCGGGGCACGCGCCCCGACACCACCGCGGCGGGAAGGCCCGGACGACCGGTCGGGATCCGCGACCGGCACGCGTCGGGCGGGGCGAGCGCCGCGGCGGCGCTGACCGGTCGGCGCCCGCGACGGCCCAGGCCGGGCCCGGCGGAGGTTGCCGAGCGACGCTCGCGGCGGGCACCAAAGGGCCAGCTCGGACGTCACCCCGACCCGGCGAAATCCTCATGACCATGGTCTGGTGATGGAGGTGTACGCGGGGCCGACAGCGGCCGCCGATCCTTCCATCACCATAACGCGGTGTAGTTGGGAAACGCCGCGAGGATTACTCTACTAATGCGTAGGAATACGGCGGATATTCGCCATAGCCCGGTTGGCTGGACGGGAGCTTAACGACCCCGGCGGACAGCTCCGTCTTGGCTGGGGGAAACGTCCTTCCGGGCCCTGCGGCGGCGCACCCGGGCGCGGCCGGGCGCGGCCGGGCCGGCGGCCACGGAGGCCGACGGGAGGCGATCAGGCGGCTATCGTCACAGCCGGTACACAAGGGCGGGTTGTCCCAAGACATTCGCGAGATCCTCCGGCCATCCTCGTACACTGGACACGCTGTGCGCGGNCCCCGCCCAACGTCGCCGGTGAACCAGGCGCAGCCTCCGCTCGTCACGTCGTTCACCGTGGCGACAAGTTCCGGGCGACGAAGGATTCCGGGGTCTCCGCCCACGGTCACGGCACACTGGGCGGACCCCTGCCCGGGTGAGGTAGGGAAGCCCGACGGCGGATCGTCCCCGTCAGGCCGTGGACGACGGAGGCGCTGTGGTCGACGGAAGCAACCGACCGCAGGCTGAGGACGTCGACAACGACGTAACACTGACCGCCCCCGACCCCCGGAGCTCGTCGACCCCCGCCGGCACCGCGGTGCTCGCCGAAACCGTCCTAGACCGCCGTTACCGCCTGCTTTCCGCGCTCACCAGCCGCGGGCCGGTCACCCTCTGGCGCGGCGACGACAACGTGCTCGCCCGGCCGGTCGCGGTGCGCATCGTCGAGCACGGCCCGGTGAACCCGGGCGACAACGGCGCCGCCGCCGCGGACCCGAACCGGGAGCAGGCCGCCCGGCGTCTGCTCGCCGCGGCCATCAACTCCGGCCGGCTCGTGCATCCGGGTGCCGCCTCCACCTACGACGCCACGACGACGACCACCGGATCGCGGCGCATCTCCTACGTCGTCTCCGAATGGGTCGACGGCAAGACCCTGCGCCAGCTCACCGCCCAGGGGGCGCTGCGCCCCGAGCAGGCCGGCGCCGTGGTGCTCGCCGCGGCCCGGGTCATCGCCGCAGCCCACGAGCGGGGCATCCATCACGGCGATCTCAGCCCCGGCGACGTCATCGTCTCCAGCCACGGCACCGTGAAGATCATCGATCTGGAGATCGGTGGCGTGCTCGCGGAGCTGGAGCGCTCGGGGACGCCCGGGGAGCTTGACGGCCCCGACGCCGCCGGGAACGGCGATGACGCCGAGGCCACCAGGGTGGTGGGCGCGGGCGACGCCGCCGCCGCCGATCTGCGAGCGCTCGGCGGCCTGCTGTACGCGGGGCTCACCGGCCACTGGCCCCTCGGCGGGGACCGCGGCCTGCCCACCGCGCCGACCTCGGGCGGGCGGCTGCGCAGCCCCCGGCAGGTCACCTCGTCGGTGCCTCGCGACCTGGACGCCATCACCATGGCGACCCTCGGCGACGAGCGGGCGGGCGCGCCCATCACCACCGTCGCCGAGCTCGTCGAAGAGCTGGAGTCGATCAACCCGGTCGACGCGGTGCTCGACACCGGCCTGATGAGCCTCGGCGAGGAACCCCCCAGCACCGAGGCGATGGACGTGGACGGTTTCGCCTCCTCCGACTACCTCGCCGCGTCCGACTACCCCGCGCAGGGCCGCTACACCGACACCGCTGGCTACCCGGGCCCTGACCAGGCCCGTGACGGCCGCTACGAGACCCGTGTCGACGGCCCGAGCGGGCCGCGTGGCGGCGACACGGGGTACGGCCGTGGCGGCTACGACACCCGCGGCGGGTACGACACCCGCGGCCACGACCATCGCGGGCGGCCCGACCGGGGCAGGGATGACCGGGCCAGGGACGACCGGGGCTACGCCGCCGGGGCCGGCGGTTATCCGCCGGCGGACCGCTATCGGGACGCCCCGGGACGCGGGCGCGGCGGGTCCGGCCCCCGGCTCGGCCGGATGCTGCCGTGGATCGCCCTCGTCGTGGTCGTCATCATCGTCGCGGTCGTGGCCGTGTTCGCGCTGCGCAGCGGCGGCGATGGTGGCGGCGCCAGTCCGACTGCCTCGCCCACCAGCCAGGCCACCCCGCTCGGGACTGTGCTGAAGCCGCAGAGCATCGACACCATAGATCCTCCCGCCTCGGGCGGCGACGGCACCGAGCGGCCGAAGGAGGCCGCCAACGCGGTCGACGGCAACCCGTCGACCGTCTGGCACACCGAGGGCTATGTCACCGCGAATCTCGGCGGCCTCAAGCCCGGCGTCGGCCTGCGGCTGACCTTCGGCCAGGCGATCAGCCCCACCTCGGTCACAGTCCAGGTCGGCAGCGGCCCGGTGTCGTTCGAGCTTCGTAGCGCCGCCACCCCCGGGGACACGATCGACAGCTACCGGGTCGTCGTCCCGAAGACCGACGCCCCCAGCGGCCCGGTGAACCTTCCCATGCCCTCCGACCTCACCCCGGCGCAGTACTGGGTCCTGTGGCTGACCTCCCTACCGAAGGACAGTGACGGGCAGTATCGCGGTTCGATCGCGGAGATCACCTTCCGGTCCTGACCGAGAGCCGGTCCCGAAGGGGGAGGAGGTGGGAATCCCGCCGTCTTCGGCGAGCTGTTCCGCCGACACGCGGATCGGCTCCGGTCGGTCGCCCACGGCCCCCGACCGATCCGCCTCCGACCGATCCGCCTCCGACCGATCCGCGGGGCACCATCACCGAGCGTGACATGCGTCTCGGTGTCGGCGGCGTCCCCGGCCGGCCCCCGGCGCTGCGCACGGCCGTGGTGCTGGTCGACGTCCAGAGACTGCCCCTCGCGGACGCTGCGCGGCTGCTCGACATCTCTGNCGGCACGGTGAAAAGTCACTGTTCGCGGGGGCGGGCGCACCTCGCCCTGCTCCTCGGATACCTCCCGCCCGGGAACCCAGGAGCCCCGCCCACCGTCTCAGAAGAAGGACACCATGATGCGGCGGCCTGCGCGCAGCGGCCGCCCGACGCCCGCAGTCGGTCCGCCGGCCGCAGTCCTCACCATGCGGCCCCATGGGTGCCCGGACCTGCCGGAGGAGGTGATCAGCAATGGCGAATGACCCGATGGACGACCGTCACCGATCAGCGGAGACGCGCCCCGCATTTCCCCTCGGCCGCCGGTCCCGCGGGCACGACCAGCATCCCGACGTGGAGCAGCTCGACGCCGTCGCCGGGGGCGAGACGGTCACCCGCTCGACCCGGGACCACGTCGAGGTCTGCCTGGAGTGCCGGGAGTCGATCGCCGCGCTGCGCAAGGTCCGCGCCGACCTGTCCCGGCTGGCCGCGATGACGATGCCGGGCGACGTCGCCGAGCGCATCCAGGCGGCGCTGGCCGCACAGTTGCCCCCCCGCCCGCTGCACGATCCCCCGGCCCGGCCCGGTGCCGACGTGACCACCACCGACGTGACCACCACCGACGCGCCCGCGCCACGCCCAGCCCCTGACGCGGGCCGCTCCCCCGCCGGTCCGATGGCCTCGGCACCGACCGGCGCTCCCCAGACCGGCACCCCCGGGACCGGCCCCGGCCGGCGGCCGACGGCCCGCCCCGAGCGGCGACCGGCGCCGGGTGCGGCGGCGGCCCCGCGGCGGGACTGGGTGTCGCTCGCGGCGGTCTGCGCGGCGTTCGTCACCTTCGGTGCTGCCGTCCTCGCCTTCTACAGTCTTCGGGTGGTGGACGCCCACCACCCGGTCGCGGCGTCGAGCGTCGCGCAGGGCCGGGAGTCGGCCGGCGCCGCGGCCGCCGGAGCCGGACCGGGCCGGCTGACCATGATGGCGGACTCGCGGACAACCGTCGCCCCGGCCGAGGTCGGCCAGCACGGCAGGGAGCTGCTCACGGGCCGGATCGCGGGTTCGGTGGCGCTGTCGCTGCCGCTGACCGGACCGACGGGGGACGCCACCGATGCGGGAGCCGTGGCGACGGCACGGTCAACGGGCGCCGTGCCGTTCCAGGCGGTCGCCCCGGCCGCCGCGCGCCATCCCGCCTCCGTCGTGGCGGCCCCGCCGGCCGCGGCCGGCACCCGGCTGCGCGCCCTGCTGGACACCCCGGATCTGCGCTCCTGCTACCAGAGCCTCATCGCCCAGTCGGGCGGCGAGATCCTCGCGGTCGACCGCATCCGGTACGACGGCCAGTCGGCGCTGCTGATCGTGCTGTCCATCCCCATGCAACCCGCGGCGGCGCGGGTGCTCGTCGTCGACACGCACTGCGGCGTCGTCAGCGTCTCCGCGGCATTGTGGTACAGCGCGACCACGCTGCGCAGGTAGCGTGAGCATCGACACTGGTGATCACCGGTTGCTCGGCACCGGCGGGTACAGGATGGAATCAGACGCCCTCGAGGACCGTTGTCGCTCTCGGACACCGTCTTCACGGATCAGACCTACGACCAGGGATCCCGACGCACCACCGAGGCCGATGGGCACCGGCGGGGTCCACCCCGGCTGACGGGGAATCGCGCAGCGTGAAAGGAGCGGGTGTGACAGCCCAGCAGCAGGTCCAGGACGTCACCGGCCACGGTGATCGACCGGCAGACGACGTGCGCGATGTCATCATCGTCGGCTCGGGGCCGGCGGGCTACACGGCCGCCATCTACACCGCCCGGGCCAACCTGCGGCCCCTCGTCTTCGAGGGCGCGGTCGCCGCCGGCGGCGCGCTCATGAACACCACCGAGGTCGAGAACTTCCCCGGCTTCCCCGAGGGCGTGCAGGGCCCGGAGCTGATGGAGAAGCTGNGCCAGCAGGCGGAGCGGTTCGGCGCCGAGCTGGTCGCCGACGACGTGACCGAGCTCGACCTCACCGCCGACCCGAAGATCGTCAGGGTCGAGGACCAGACGTTCCGCGCCCGCACGGTCATCGTCGCCACCGGCTCGGCCTACCGCAAGCTCGGCGTCGAGCACGAGGATCGACTGCTCGGGCGCGGGGTGTCGGCGTGCGCGACCTGTGACGGCTTCTTCTTCCGCGACCACGACATCGCCGTCGTCGGCGGCGGCGACTCGGCGATGGAGGAGGCGACGTTCCTGACCCGGTTCGCCCGGTCGGTCACGGTGATCCACCGGCGGGACAAGCTGCGAGCCAGCGCGATCATGCAGGAGCGGGCCTTCTCCAACGAGAAGATCCGGTTCCGGTGGAACGCCGACGTCGCCGAGCTCCTCGGCGAGGACAAGCTCAGCGGCATCCGGCTGCGCGACACGATCACCGGTGAGACGGAGGATCTCGACGTCACCGGCCTGTTCGTCGCGATCGGCCACGATCCGCGGACCGAGCTGGTCCGCGGCCAGCTCGAGCTGGACGACGCCGGTTACGTCAAGGTCGCGCATCCCACCACCAAGACGAACCTCGACGGCGTGTTCGCCTGCGGCGACGTGGTCGACCACACCTATCGGCAGGCCATCACCGCCGCCGGCACCGGGTGCGCCGCCGCCCTCGACGCGGAGCGCTTCATCGCCGCCGGAGAGGGTCCCGGCGAGACGACCACCGAGGCCCCGCGGGTCTCCACCCTGGCGCCGCAGCCGGCCTGACGCCGCCCCCGCGCATCGACCACCCATCCCACCACCGCCTTCCAGCCACCACCGCCTTCCAGCCACCACCACATCCAGCAGGGAGAACAGCTATGGCAGGCACCACCCCCGTGACCGACAGCACCTTCACCGCCGAGGTCCTCCAGAGCGACGTACCGGTCCTCGTGGACTTCTGGGCCGAGTGGTGCGGCCCGTGCAAGATGGTCGGACCGGTCCTCGAGGAGATCGCCAAGGAGCACGGCGAGAAGCTGCGGATCGTCAAGCTGAACATCGACGAGAACCCGGAGACGGCGCGGAACTACCAGATCATGTCGATCCCGACCATGGCGGTCTTCGTCAAGGGCGAGGTGGACAAGAGCATCGTCGGCGCGAAGCCGAAGGCCGCTCTGCTGCGCGACCTCTCGCCGTACATCTGATCGTTTCCTGCCAACTGACCTCCTCGACGGCCACGCGGCGCGCCTATCCCTGACGGGTGGGTGCGCGGCGGGCCGCCACCGACGGCCCGCCGCGCGTTCCTGCCGGCGGGCCGTCGGCGTATCCGGGGGACCGACCTGCCCGCACCCCCGGGCCAGCGGCGGGAATCGGATGCCACAGCACAGCGTGGACAGGTTGGTCACGCTGGGTCAATGACGGAGGATCCCGTTCGCGGCCGGTCGGGACCACGTGGGCATGCCCTAGGCTTGAGATTCAGCAATCGGCAGTCGGGAAACAGTTCGTCGACGCGGCGGCCCCGACCACCGGGTTCCGCCGGGGAACACGTTGGGGGCAGGCAAGCTGAAAGGTACACGTTCGTGAAGCTGTTGCGGCTGGGAGACCAAGGTTCCGCCGTCGCCGAGGTTCGGGCGGCCCTGACCTATCTCGGTTTTCTTCCCGCGACCCCCCGGCAGAGCGGAGAACGGGGCGAAGCGGCACCGCCCGCGGCACCGCCCGGGGAGTCGAAAGGCGCCGAGCCGCCTCCGCCGGCCGCCGAGCCGGCCGCCGCGGAGGGCGCCCGCAGCCCGGCTGTGGGGCCGGCCGGCGGCGCGGGCGGTGCTGCGGCCGCTCCCCCCGACCGGTTCGATCGCGACCTCGACAATGCGCTGCGGGCCTTCCAGCAGAGTCGTGGTCTGTCCGTCGACGGGATACTCGGTCCGGATACGGCGCGGGCGCTCGAGGAGGCCCGACACAATCTCGGCGACAGGTTGCTCTATTTCAGCGCCGCGCACCCCTTCGTCGGAGATGACGTGGCCGCGTTGCAGGAGCGCCTGTTCAACATGGGCTTCGACATCGGCAGGACCGATGGCATCTTCGGTCCGCGGACCGAGAGCGCGGTGCGCGACTTCCAGCGCAACCGCGGCCTGGATCCCGACGGTCGCTGCGGCCCGCGGACGCTGNGCGAGCTCAAGCGACTGCGCCGCACCGTGACCGGTGGTCGTCCCGACGTGCTGCGCGAATCCGTCCGTCTCCTCGCCCGCGGTACCTCCCTGCTCGGGGTGGTTGTCGCCCTCGATCCCGGGCACGGCGGCGACGACCTCGGCATCGTCAGCGGCGGCCTGTGCGAGCGGGACCTCATGGCCGATCTCGCCGCCCGGCTCACCACCCGCCTGCTCGACTCGGGCCTGGAATCCCACCTCATCCATGGCCCGGACGAGTCACCGAGCGAGGAGGATCGCGCCGCCCGCGCGAACGAGCTGGAGGCCGACCTCCTGATCTCGCTGCACGCGGAAGGCAGCACCTCCCGCCACGCGCAGGGAGTATCGGCCTACTACTACGGCAACGCCCGCGGCTCCTCGGCCGTCGGCGAACGTTTCGCCCAGCTTGTCCAGCGCGAGATCGTCTCCCGCACCGACATGCTGGACTGCCGCACCCATCCGAAGGTCTGGGACCTGCTCCGCCGCACCCGGATGCCGACGGTCCGGCTCGACCTCGGCTACCTGACCAATGATCACGACGCGCGTGCGCTCGGCTCGACCGACTTCCGCGCCGCGGTCGCCGAGGCGGTCCTCGCGGCAACACAACGGCTGTTCCTCCCGCCGGAGATGGACGCCCCGACGNGACAGCTTCACGTCCCGCGGCTCGCCGGTCGCGCCTGACAGGTCCGCCGGTCCCCGTCGACTGGACGGAGGAGCTGGCCTGCTGGCCCGCCGACCTGCAGCCGTCCAGCTCGGGGCACGAGAGAGGTTTCACGTGAAACAGGCGCGGTGCGTCGAGGGTCGATCCGCGCCGGTCGGCCTAGGCTGATGCCAAAACCGCCGCCGTCCACGCAACCGCTGTGGACGGCGGCCCGGTGGCCGACCGCGGGAGTGCCCTTTCGATGAGCCGTCGCATCGCGAACATCACCCTGGACAACATCGACGACATGCCGCTGCCCTGCCGCCGCTGCGTGTTCTGGGAGCTCGATCCGGTCGCGCGCAGCCGCGCGGAGGAGACCGGAGCCACCGATCTGGAGANGGAGGCCTGGGTCTCCGCGGCGCTACTCGAATGGGNAAGCTGCGGGAAGATCGTCTACGTCGACGACGTCCCGGCCGGTTTCGTCATGTTCGCGCCGCCCGCGTACGTGCCCCGCTCGGTCGCCTTCCCCACCAGCCCGGTGTCGCCGGACGCGATCCTGCTGATGACGGCGCTCATCGTGGAGGAGTTCGCGGGCCAGGGCCTCGGCCGGATCCTCATCCAGTCCGTCACCAAGGAGATCCTGCGGCGGGGGNTCAAGGCGGNGGAGGCGTTCGGTGACCTGCAGAACTCGGGCGCCCGGTGCGTGGTACCCGCCGACTACCTGCTGGCCGTCGGTTTCAAGACGGTGCGACCCCATCACCGGTGGCCCCGGTTGCGCCTCGAGGTGAAGAACACGGTGAGCTGGCGCGAGGACGTCGAGGTCGCGCTGGAACGACTGCTCGGCTCGATGACGCCGGAAGGCGTGCTCCGCAAGGTCGGTCAGGCCGGCAACCCCGCCTGACCGCCGCCTGGCCGCCGCCTGGCCGCCGCCGGGACGCCGCGCCCCCGCGTCCCTTACGGCAGCCACTCCTCCCGTCGGGAACCATCTCTCGATCTGGCGGCTCCACCGCCGCTGCCGACCCTGCAACGCCGCCGGCCCAACCATGTCGGCCCAGCCATGCCGGCCCAGCCATACCGGCCCAGCCATGGCTGACCTCACCCACGACGGACAGCCCGATCCCCTCGGACCCGGCGGCACCGACCGGCTCGCGAGCCGGCGCGGACACCGCTGGCCAGTCGTCGCGCCGAAGACGCGACGACGGCGATGCGGCCGGGAAGGCTAACGCGGCGAAGCGGCGTCCGGCGCGGTCGCGGGGGACATCACCGCGACGATCCGCTCCAGGTCCTCCATCGAGCCGAACTCAACCGTGATCTTTCCCTTGGTGNGGCCCATATCGACCTTCACCCGCGTCTCGAAACGGTCCGAAAGCTGGTCGGCGAGTCGCGACAGGGTGGGCGGGGTCGAGCGAGGGCCACGCGGGGCGCGCTTGCGCGGCGTGTCCTCGTCCAGGGCCACGATCTCCTCGACAGCCCGAACGGACAGCCCCTCCGCGACGATGCGGGTGGCGAGCCGGTCCTGGGCCTCGGGATCCCGCAGCGAGAGCAGCGCCCGCGCATGCCCCGCCGAGAGCACGCCGGCCGCCACCCGCCGCTGCACCGCCGGCGACAGCCCGAGCAGGCGAATGGTGTTGGTGACGTGCGAGCGGGACCGGCCGAGCCGGCCGGCGAGCTCCTCGTGGGTTGCCCCGAAGTCCTTGAGGAGCTGCTCGTACGCCGCCGCCTCCTCCAGCGGGTTGAGCTGCTGGCGGTGCAGGTTCTCCAGCAGGGCGTCGCGCAGCATGGCATCGTCGGCGGTCTCCCGCACGATCGCGGGGATGCGGGTCAGCTCCGCGAGCTGGGACGCCCGCCAGCGCCGCTCGCCCATCACGAGTTCGTACTGCTCCGGCCCCACCGATCGGACCACGACCGGCTGGAGCAGGCCGACCTCACGCAGGCTCGCCGCCAGTTCCTCCAGCGCGTCCTCGTCGAAGTGCGTCCGAGGCTGGCGCGGATTCGGGACGATCGACCCGATCTCCAGCTCGCGGAAGGTGGCGCCCTGGACGGGCAACGGACCGATGTTCTCGCCGCTGCGTAGGCCGAAGGCGCCGAGATGCCCGCCGCCGTCGGGGCGGCCGCCGGCGTCGGCTGCGGGGCGATCGGCGCCGTACGCCTCCGCGGGCGGGGGGGCGACGGGGATGAGCGCCCCGAGCCCGCGTCCCAGACCGCTGCGGCGCGCGCTCACCTGACCGCACCGTTCGGCTCGAAGCCCCGCTCGGCGAGCTCACGGGCCGCGGCCAGGTAGGACAGGGAGCCGCGGGAGGTCGGGTCGTAGGTCAACGCCGACTGCCCGTAGCTCGGGGCCTCCGCGAGCCGGACGTTACGGGGGATCGTCGTGCCCAGCACACGGTCCCCGAAGTGCTCCTTGACCTCGTGCACGACCTGATCGGCCAGCCTGGTGCGCGAGTCGTACATGGTGAGCAGAATCGTCGACAGGCGCAGGTCCTGGTTGAGGTGGGCCTGGACGAGCTCGACGTTGCGCAACAGCATGCCGAGTCCCTCCAGCGCGTAGTACTCGCACTGGATCGGGATGAGCAGCTCCCGCGCCGCCACCAGCGCATTGACGGTCAGCAGGCCAAGCGACGGGGGGCAGTCGATGAGGACGTAGTCGACCTCCCGCTGCATGCTCTGGATGGCCCGATGCAGGCGGTTCTCCCGAGCCACGAGCGAGACGAGCTCGATCTCGGCGCCGGCCAGGTCGATTGTCGCCGGGGCGCAGAACAGTGCGGGCGCCTCGGCCGAGGCGACGATGACCTCGTCGAGCGGGCGGTCACCGAGCAGCACTTCGTAGATGGAGGGGACACCGGAGTGGTGGTCGATGCCGAGCGCCGTCGACGCGTTTCCCTGCGGATCGAGATCGATCACCAGGACGCGGATGCCGTGCGACGCCAGCGCCGCGGCCAGGTTGACCGTCGTCGTCGTCTTGCCCACGCCACCCTTCTGGTTGGCCACCGAGATGATGCGCCGCCGAGTGGGACGGGGGAATGGTTGTCGTCGTTCTGTCGCCAAGGCTTCCACTGCTGCTGCCGCCGCCGCTCCGATCGGGGTCGACCGGTCGAGCGGGTCCAGCGGGGGAATGACGGAGTCGTAACCCCGGTATCCNCCACCCACGGATCCACCTCGGNCCGTCGACGCTGTTTCACGTGGAACGAGACTGCCCACGCGTCGGCTGGTCACGATCGACCTCCNGTGATCGTCGTGAGTCCCGCGCCGTTCGTCTGACCTGTCTGCCATCGTGCCGCTCACCGTCGCCGCGCCCTTTCCTGCCTTCGGCCCGGGAGAGCTGGGATGACCGCACGGCTCGGAGGACCCGGGTGGGTTCGTCCACCCGTCCCTCTCCGCACACCACGACATCCACGGGATGCCACCCCTGGTTTCCGAGACTGCCGCGCGCGTCCTGCAACTCCTCCAGGATCCGCGAACCGCGCATCGCCAGCATGACACCACCCGGTTGCAGCATCGGAAGGAGGATTGCACCCAGCCGCTCGAGCGGGGCGACCGCGCGTGCGACGGCTACCCCGAATCTACGACCCTCCGGGCCGATTCCGGCATCCGGCGCGCGGCCACGCAGGACGGAGACCTGCTCCTCCAGCCCCACGGCAGCCACGACCTCCTGGAGAAAGCGGCAGCGTCGTTCCATCGGTTCGAGCAACACGACCCGCACGTCCGGGCGGGCCAGGGCGAGGGGGATTCCCGGCAGGCCGGCGCCGCTGCCCACGTCAACGGCGTCGGCACCCTCGGGAACGACCTCGGCGAGGACCCCGCAGTTGAGCACGTGCCGCTCCCACAGCCGGCCGGTCTCCCGCGGACCGATCAGCCCGCGTTCCACTCCCGCGGTTGCCAGCAGCGCGGTGAAGCGCTCCGCCGCCGCGAGCCGCGAGCCGAACAGCTCGGCGGCGGCCGCCGGCGTCGGCGGCGGGGGACCCGCCGGACGCGCCGGACGCGAGGGATCGGAGTCGGTCATCGCACACCCGCCCGGGCCAGTCCAGTAGTGCCATCCCGTGCGGCCCGGCCATCCCTGCCGTCTCCGACGGCAGCGCNGGCGGCGACGGGTGGGCGGGGCCGGCCGGCTCCCCTCCGGAACAGCGGGTCGGGTGGGCCGCCGCCAGGCACCGCGAGCCGGGGGAGACAGGACGAGAGGGGTAGAGGATCGCGCACCCGACAAGCATCCCCGCTGCGCCCGGCGGGGCATGCGCCGCGTGCCGTCAGGTCCCCTCTGCCCGGATCAGCCGCCGCTCCGGGGCGGGGCCCCGCTGGGAGCCGAGGCCACCGGAGGTCGAGGGCCACCGGAGGTCGAGGCCGCTGAGGGGCGGGTCAGTGGTAGGCGACGATGACCCGCCGGGGCGGCGGGGAGCTCGGGGCGCAGCGGTCATAGCGGGTCAGCACGCCGGTCAGCCGGAAGTTCCAGTCCTGGGTCGCGCACCAGCCGGCCCGGTGCAGCGGCGCGAGCTGACCGGCCAGGCTCGTTCGCTCGACGTCGAAGACGAAGACGAGCAGATGCCCGGGCGGGACGGGGCGGCGCGCAAGCTGGCGCAGCAGAGCGGGCTTGGCGCCACCGAAGAAGACGGTGTCCCGTCGGGCGATCCGGGCGGGCGCACCGACCCCGCCGGTCGCGGGCGCCTGGGCGTCCGCCGCCGGTCCCGCGGGCCGGTGATCGCCGACGGCGCTCCCCCCGTCAACCGCAGAACCGCCGGCGGCGACGCGGCTCGGCGCGGGCACCGCCCCCACCGAGCCGACGGTGGACGCCTCACTCGCGGACGTCTCGCCGACGGATCTCTCGGCGGCGGCGGAGGCGACCGTGCCACCGACGGCGCCCCGCCGCGGGCGACCGTCCCCGGCGGGGCCGGGCTGGAGATCGGTGGGCTCGCGCGGCCCGTCGTCGCTGGCCTCCATTGCATAGAGCCAGCCCGGCCGGGCGAGGCGGCCGCCGACCGCGACGACGTCACCCGGCCGGGCCACCCGTCGGGTGACGATGGCCGCGTCGACCATCAGGTCCAGGCCGCGCAGGCGATCCCGGTGCTCCCACAGCGGCCGACTGCCCGACAGGGACGTCTGCAGGAGCAGCACGCCGCAGCCGGTGATCGCGACGACCGCCGCGAGGGGAAGCACCACCGCGGCGCGGGCCAGGCCGACCCGCGAGCCTGCGAGCCCGGGCACCCGTGCCGGGCCGGCCGGCGCCGGCGGCGGGGAGTCCGCGACGGCCGAGTCCAGCGCCCCGGGAAGGGCGCAGGAACCGTCGCTTTCCGTCACCAATTCCGGCGAAGAATCCGATAGTGATCGAGCAATCACGGATCCCGGCAGGGCGAGGGTAGGGAGTGCATCCTTGGAGCGCCCAGCAGCCTGCTGGGGCCCACCGCGGGGCAGGCGGCCGCGCACCGCCGACAGGAGGGAGCGAATCGCCCGCTCGACACCCACCACCACCACAACAACGAGCAGCGGCACCACGTACAGGTTGGTCCGGGTCGGTCCGAACGGCCAGTACCGGGCGGCGCTCGCGCCGAGCATCATCAGCTCCGCGCCGCCGAGCGCGGCAAGCAGAGCCCGGCCCTGCCGGTGGCGGGCAAGCGCCGCGACGCCGGTCGCCCCGGCCGCGGCGACCGCGATCGCGATCAGGGCGGCCGGTGCGGAGCCCAACGGCCCCGTGGGCACCGTGCCGTGGATGAGGCTCGGGTCGAAGCGGTCGATCCCCGGCGGCGAGCCGGTGACGGTGGCGCGGACCTGATCGGCGACGAACCGCAGTGCCGCCCACGGCCCGCGGCCCGCGAGGAACTGGCGATCCCAGTAGTCGCCGTTGCGCTGGCTGGACTGGTGGGCGACGAAACCGACGGTGTGCACGGCGCTGAAGGCGAGCGCGGGCAGGCACTCGACCAGCCGCCACCGCCGCGCCGGACCCCGCCACACGTCGACCGCCGCCAGCGGGAGCACCACGAAGATCCCGGGCACGGCGACGAGCGCCAGCACACCCGCCACCGTCCGCCGGACCAGGCGGCCACGGTCAGGCCCTCGCGGGGCCCCCGCGGCCGGGACCTCGTCGGGCGGCCCGAGCGGGTCCGCGGTCCAGATGACGACGATGCACACCGTGACGAGCGCCTCGACCGTGTACGGCTTGAGCTGGGTGGCCAGATCCAGAAATGTCGTGTTGAGGCACAGCCAGCAGGCGGCGAACACCGCCGACGCCGTCCCGGCGAACCGGCGGGTGAGCACGACAATCGCGGCCCCGAGCAGGGGCACCGCGACGAAGCCGGGCAGACGCAGCGACCATGAGTGCCAGCCGAACGCCTCGCCCGCGAGCCGGGTGATCCCGAGCCAGCCGAGCGCGGACGGGGTGTTGGCGACCGTCAGCTCCGACCAGAACGACGTCAGCGGCTCGCTGACGAAGTGCGCCCGCCAGATTTCGTCGTACCAGAAGGGTCTGGTCAGGTAGGCATGCAGCAGGCACAGAACGCCGGACAGGCCGAGCGCGACCGCGCCGGCCGCCACCACCGTGGACCGCCCAGGCCGGCGACGGCCCGCAGGCGGCACGGCATCCCCCGATCACCAGCGACGCTTACCGCCGCACCTCCAGCCTGAATCTAGCGCTCGGCACCGGCCCCCAGCGCGGGGGAGGTCGTTGTGCCCGCCCGGCGAGGTCCGCGCGCAACGCGCCGAATCAGAACGCCCGAGTGTCAGTCGCGCGGGGCCCGGGTCAGCCGGGGGCCGGGTCAGCCGAGCAGGATGACGACTCGCCGGCTCGGCTCCTCGCCCTCGGACTCGCTGTGGACGCCGTCGATCTCGGCGATGGCGTCGTGGACGACCTTGCGCTCGAAGGGGGTCATCGGGGCGAGCGTCTCGGGCTTGCCGCGTTCGATCGCGCGCTCCGCCGCCGCCGTCGCGATCTTGCGGAGCTCGACCCGACGCCGCGCCCGGTGACCGCCGACGTCGAGCATGAGGCGGCTACGAGTCCCGGTCTTCTGCAGGACGGCGAGCCTGGTCAGCTCCTGCAACGCCTCGAGGGTCTCGCCACCGGTCCCGATCAGCTTGTCGAGCTTCTCGCCGACCACCGCGACGACGGCCCGGCCGCCCTCGACATCGAGATCGAGGTCGCCGTCCATGTCGACGATGTCCAGCAGGCCCTCGATGTAGTCGGCGGCGATCTCCCCCTCCTGTTCGAGGTCGACGAGTCGCCGCTCCTGCGGGCTGAGCCCGGTCTCCTCCGGGGAGCCTTGCTCGTCGGAGACTCCAGCTCCATCCACAGCCAGGTCAGGTGCCGAACCGGTCATCAGCGCTTCTCCAGGGGAACAGGGGGCGGCGGAGCAGAGATTACGGGATGCCCCCGCATGGTGACGAAATCAGGGGGACCGGCGAGTTCGCCCGCCGGTCGGGGAGGGGTTCCCCGGGTCAACGCCGCCCGCCGGGCCGCTTGCCCTTGCCTCGTCGCTTGGCGGGACGGGAACCACCGACCTGGCGACGGACACCGGCGGGAACCGGGGCGGGGCGGGTCGCCGCAGCGTCGCCCGTCGCGGGCACAGCCGCCGGCTCGGCGCCGCCACCGGCGGCCTCAGCGGCACCCTTGCCCGGCGAACTCTTCCGGCCGCCGGACGGGGCCTTCCCTCCCGCAGTCTTCCCTCCCGCGGCCGTGGAACGCGCCGCTGCGGGGGCTTCTTCGGCTCCCCCGGCCGCACCCGCGACCGGCAGAGCCGGCGGCGGCTGCGAGGTCTTCGCCGTCCCGGCGGTGCGGGCCGCCGACGCGCCGCTGCGGGACCGGGTCCCGGGCGGGGCCGATGACGAGCCTCGCCCGGCCTTCGCCGCCCCACCCTTGGCCCCGGCACCCTTCGCCGCGGTCACACCGCCGCCCGCCGTAGCCACCGTCCCCGCGCCGGAGTCGCCGCTCCTGGTCAGGCTCGGCCCGCCCGCAGCCGCCGGCCGCGCGCGGTTCTTGGACTTGGCACCGGCCCGCACGCCGGGCGCCGGGCGGGCCGGGGTGGGCGCTGCGTCGACGCCGGCACCGGCGCGGGCACCGGGGAGCCGGCCACCGGCGGCGAGCGGGCGGACCGGCGGCATCCGCTTGATCACGAAGAACTGCTGGCCCATGCTCCACAGGTTGGTCGTCAGCCAGTAGAGCAGCACGGCGATCGGGAACCGGAAACCGAAGATCGCGAGCATCAGCGGGGAGCCATAGAGCAGAACCTTCTGGACGATCGCCTGCTGCGGATCCACCGGCCCGGTGCGGGCCATGATCTGCCGCTGGGTCATGAAGGTGGTCAGACCCATCAGCACGATCAGCACGACCGCGAGGATCTTGACGTGGGTGCTGTTCACCCCGAGGAAGTGCACGAAGTCGCTGTCGGAACCGAACTCGCTGGCGAGCGAGATTCCGAAGACCTTCGCCGAGGCGATCTGCTCGACCTGATCCGCGGACAGCCCCACCCGGGGCCGCCAGACGAGAGCGCCGTTCGGGCCCTCGTTCATCGGGGCCAGGTGGGTGAACACGTGGAACAGCGAGATGAACAACGGGATCTGGAGCAGAATCGGCAGGCAGCCGAAAAGCGGGTTGCCGTGCTCCTTCTGCAGCGCCATGATCTCTTGCTGCATGCGGGGCTTGTCGTGCCCGTACTTCTCCCGGATCTCCTTGATCCGGGGCTGCATCATCTGCATCGTCCGCTGCGACTTCACCTGCTTGACGAACAGCGGGAAGATCAGAACACGCACGGCGATGACGAGCAGGACGACCGAGAAGGCCCAGGCGAAGAAGCTGTCGGCGCCGAAGATCGGCGCGAACCCCTTATGGAAGAAGACGATCGCGTTCGCCGCGAGATGGTAAAGGGGATTCAACAACGTTCAGACTCCTCACGCCCACGGTCCGCGACCGGAACCGACGATCTNGGCCCGCGTCCCCTCGACCGGAGACGGAAAGCCATGCCTGTGGGCCGGCGCGACGGCACCGGTGGTCCGGGCGCGACCGTGCGGCTACCACGCCCGGAGGCGGTCGACATCCCTCTGGGCTTGCGAACGACTCTCGGCCCCGTGCTGGTTCCCGGATCCGCGCTCGTTCGCGGCCGCGCCCCGGTTTCCGGCGGCCCGCCGGACGGCGGGGGCCGGTCGGTGGGCTCCCCGGGGACCGGGTCGTACCCGCCGGCCGACAGCGGCTGGCAGCGCAGCAGCCGGCCGACGGCCAGCGCCCCACCGCGCATGCCGCCATGGCGGCGAACCGCCGTCAGCGCGTAGGCGCTGCACGACGGCTCGAACCGACACATGCCTGCGTTACGGCCTGACCAGCCGGCCCGGTAGAGCCGCACGAGCCCGGCGAGTGCCCAGGACAGCGGGCCACGGACCGCGCCGTCGGCCGTGCGGGCCACGGTCGGCAGGCGCCTGCGGGCCAGTTCGGAGGCCAGGGTGAGATCGATGACGACGGCCACCGCCAGCGCCACGAGCAGGAACATCCCGACGGTCATCGGCCGCTTCCCGCCACGAGCCGCGGGGATCGGGCCGGCTGCGCACGCGCGTCATCGCCCCGCCCGTCCGAGGCTGCGCGGGCACGCAGCGCCCGCGCGAGCGCGTCGTCAAGGGCCTGTCCGAGCCCCTCGGAGCTGGCCGAGGCCGCCTCCGGCAGGGCTCGGACCACGAGCATCGTCCCCGGGGGCAGCCGGTCCAACCGGGCCCGCACCTGCTCTCGCAGGCGGCGGCGCACCCGGTTACGCACCACGGCCTTGCCGACCCGGCGGCCGACGACGAAACCCGCGCGCGGCGACTCCCCACTGGTTGTCCACAAGCTGTGGACAACCAGTGGGCCGGACCGGGTCCGCCGGCCCGCGGTCCCCACGCGGGCATGCTCGCCCCGAGTCCGCACGCGGGAAACCTCGGGAAGCATGTCAGCCGGGGTACAGCAGGAACCCGCCGTCAGGCGGAGAGCTCGCTGCGGCCCTTGCGACGGCGGGCAGAGACGATGGAACGACCAGCGCGGGTCCGCATACGCAGCCGGNACCCGTGCGTGCGGGCCCGCCGGCGGTTGTTCGGCTGGAAGGTGCGCTTACTCACGTGAAGACTCCGTCTGCAAGATGGACGCGGGCGGTGATCTCCGCCGCCGAGGGGTGGGCCCCACACGGCCCGCGCAAGCGCATCCCACGACAAACGAAGCGGTCTAACACCGCGGTTCGACCTAGCGTACACATGCCGGTGCCGCGGACGACCCGGCGACCGCACCCGTCCGCCGTCATCTCAAGTCCGGCCCGCCCGACCCGGACCCCGCAGCCGTGACCCGGGGCGCGACCGTGGCCCACCCCGGTCGCTCCGAAGTCATCGCAGGCCCGACCACGGCCCACCGCGGGCCGGGGCCGACCGTCGACGTGACTGCTTGTAAGCAAATGCCACACGACCGGGTCCGCCGACTCCGGTGACCTGCCCGCCGTGCCGGAGCCGGACATTCCCGTCCGGCCCCGGCACGGCCGTGCGGGCGGCGCCTTACGATCCTTGGACGACATCCCGCGCATGCGGGTGCCGGACGGTGCCGGGCAGACCCGCGTTCGGGGGGCACCGCCGGCCGGGTGCACTCTGGCCTGTGGAAAACGCCTGTGGAGAGGGCGATCGGCGGGGGCGGGGCAGATCCGGATGACGGCCCGGAGTAGGGCGTCGTACCGGGAGTGAGCCGGTTCCGCCACGCCGGAGGCCCTGCCGTGTCCATGCACAGGTTGTGGACGACGATGTGGAGAACCATCGGGACGAGAAGTCCCGGTCGCGGCCGGACCGGGACCACATCAGCATCCGCGACGTACCCCACTCATGGGGCCAGCACCGCCCGCAAACCGTACCGAACTGCCCGAGGAGCCCCCGTGTCCAACCCCCGCGCCGACTCCGTCGCCGGTCTACCTTTCGGGGAGGAACCCNCGGGCGACCCGGACCTGGCCGCGGTCTGGAGCCAGGCCGTCGCCGGGGTCGCCGACGGCACGCTGTCCGCGCAGCAGCGTGCATGGCTGCGGCTGACCCGCCCGCTCGGCCTTGTGCAGGACACGGCCCTGCTCGCCGCCCCCAACGAGTTCACCAAGGAGCTTCTCGACTCCCGGCTACGGCCGTTCCTGTCCACAGCGTTGTCCACAGCTTATGGACGGGAGATCCGGGTCGCGGTCACCGTCGAGCACCTGCCCGACCCGGAGCCGATGAGCGGTCCGATCAGGATCGTCCGGCCGGGGGAGGGCGACGGCGGCGCGCAGCGGGACGCGGGCGGCTCCCGGGGGCGCGGGCCGGGCGGCACGGCAGCCTCGGATACCGCCCGGCGGGCGGGGGATGCCGGCGCGCCGGTGAACGGCGAGCTGCCCTTCCCCGACTCCGCCGAGGGCACTCCGCCGGTGCGGGTGGGCGCGGGGCTCGGCCGCGACGCCGCGCCGCTGGAGACCGAGCCGGCGCAGGCCCGCCTGAACCCGCGCTACGTCTTCGAGACCTTCGTCATCGGGGACAGCAACCGGTTTCCCCACGCGGCCGCGGTAGCGGTCGCCGAGGCGCCGGCGAAGGCGTACAACCCGTTGTTCATCTACGGGGACTCCGGGCTCGGCAAGACCCACCTGCTGCACGCGATCGGCCACTACGCACTGAAGCTGTACCCGAACACCCGGGTCAAGTACGTGAGCTCGGAGGAGTTCACCAACGACTTCATCAACTCGATCCGGGACGACCGCCAGCAGGCCTTCCAGCGCCGCTACCGGGACATCGACGTCCTGCTCGTGGACGACATCCAGTTCCTGGAGAACAAGGAGCGGACGCAGGAGGAGTTCTTCCACACGTTCAACGTCCTGCACGACGGCGAGAAGCAGATCGTCATCAGCTCCGACCGGTCGCCCAAGCAGCTCTCGGCGCTGGAGGACCGGCTACGCAGCCGGTTCGAGTGGGGCCTGATGACCGACATCACCCCGCCGGACCTCGAGACCCGCATCGCGATCCTGTCGAAGAAGGCCGCCACCGAGCGCCTGCCGGTGCCGCCCGACGTGCTCGAGTACATCGCCACGCACATCGAGCGCAACATCCGCGAGCTGGAGGGGGCGCTGATCCGGGTCGCGGCGTTCGCGAGCCTGAACAAGTCACACGTCGACCGCACGCTCGCCGAGATCGTGCTGCGGGACCTGATCCCGGACGCCGGCAACCCGGACATCACCGCCGCCGCCATCATGAACGCGACTGCGGCGTACTTCGGCGTCTCCATGGACGACCTGTGCGGCACCTCCCGCAGCCGGGTGCTGGTGACGGCCCGGCAGATCGCCATGTACCTGTGCCGCGAACTGACCGACCTGTCGCTGCCCAAGATCGGCCAGCACTTCGGCGGCCGCGACCACACGACGGTCATGCACGCCGACCGCAAGATCCGCGGTCTGATGGCCGAACGGCGCGCGATCTACAACCAGGTCACCGAACTGACCAACCGCATCCGGGTCCAGGCCCGCCAACCCTGACTCGGGCAGGGCGGCTCCGATTGCAGCAGGCAGGCGGACACCGGTCCCTGATCCCGGGGACCGCGCAGGAGTGCCCCGCCCCCGGGGCCCTGGGGGCGGGGCGACAGGGGCCTCGCCCGCTCTGACCGCCCGCCGTCTGCCACCGGCAGGGCTGTGCCGGCCCACGCGTCCGGTCTGCGGTGCGCCGGACGGACCGCAGACCGGACGCGCCCCGCAGACCGGACGGACCGCGGGGCGCTCTGCCCGGTCTGCGGGCTCGAACCGTCCGGAACGCACCCGCAACGGGCATCGGTCTGGGCGGCGGCCGAGCCGATTGGCTCTCGGCACTCACGCGTCGAGGTGGGCGGGATGCGCGTTGCCCGGTCAGGGGATCCCCGGGGACGGCTGTCGCAGCGTGTGGGTGACCGTCGCGGGGGTGGACACCGCGAAGCGTCCCGTAGCACACCCGGCCGGCGGCCTCGAGCCCACTGGGTGGTTCCGCCCACAGCTTGTGGAAAACCTTGTGGACATCGTGGGGGCGGATCGGTGGAAGAAGGCGTGGACAGCCTGTGGATAACTCGGGGACGGCCTGTGGAGGGACAGAGTGGTCCCTGGGGACGACCGCTCGGCATGTGGATATCCACTGCGTAAACCCACAGCTCCACCCACAGGTTTTGCACCGGCTCTTCAGGCCTCTGACCTGCGAAAACGCAGGTTATCCCCAGCATCCACAGCCCCTACTACCACCACGAACTTCAATTTTTTCTAGAAAGATCAAAAGCTTGAAGTACTAGGGGGTGTGGACAACTTTTCGCGATCTTGAAAGAGCGCGATCCGTGTCACTTCGTGGGCTCCGGGTGAGCGTTCGTGGTGGGGCCGACCGCCCGCTGCGGCCGCCTGGCACTCTGGGATGCTGATCGGTGTTCCCGACGGGCTGACTCCGAACACCGGAGGGGACGAAGGAGGGCTAACCATGAAGTTCCGGGTGGAACGGGACGAATTCACCGAAGCGGTCGCCTGGACCGCCCGTACGCTGCCGAGCCGGCCGACCACGCAGTTGCAGGTGCTGTCGGGCCTCCTTCTCGACGCCACCGGGCCGATGCTCAAGGTCGCCGCCTACGACTACGAGGTGGCCGCGCAGGGCACGGTGCACGCGACGGTGTCGGAGGAGGGCCGCGCCCTCNTCAACGGCAAGTTGCTCGCGGAGATCACCCGGGCGCTGCCGGCCGCACCGGTCGACCTCGGCATCGACGGCACCCGGCTCGTGATCACCTGTGGAAACGCCCGGTTCGCGCTGCCGATGCTGCCGGTGGACGACTACCCGGCGCTACCGGCCATGCCCCCCGTCACCGGTCACATCGAGGGATCGGCCTTCGCGGCTGCGGTCGCGCAGGTGGCGATCGCAGCCGGGCGCGACGACACCCTCCCGGTACTCACCGGCGTCCGTATCGAGATCGAAGGCGACACCCTCACCCTCGCCGCGACCGACCGCTACCGGCTCGCCGTGCGCTCGTTGAAGTGGCGTCCGGACGACTCCGCCGGCGAAGCGGACGCGGCGGGCCCCGCCACCGTGGCCCTCGTCCCCGCCCGGACGCTGTTGGACACGGCCAAGTCGCTGTCCGGGTCGGGAGTGGAGGTCTCGATCGCGTTGGGGACGGGCCCGTCCGGCGAGACGCTCGCCGGCTTCGCGGGTTCCACCCGGCAGACGACCACCCGGCTGCTCGAGGGCCAGTTCCCGCCCTTCCGCAAGCTGCTTCCGGACAGTTCCCCGCTGATCGCCCAGCTCGAGATCGCGCCGTTGCAGGAAGCGGTCAAGCGCGTGGCCCTGGTGGCGGCGAAGACCGCCCCGGTGCAGTTGTCGTTCTCTCCGGACCATCTCGTTTTGGAGGCCGGTACCGGCGGCGAGGCGCAGGCGACGGAGACGCTGCCGGTGACCTACGACGGCCCGGAGCTCTCGGTGGCGTTCAACCCGTCCTACCTGCTCGACGCGCTCGGTGCGTTGGAGTCCGACATCGTGCGGATCGGCTTCGCCAGTGNCGAGGACCCGGCCGTCGCCGCGAACAAGCCGGCGATCCTCACCGGCAAGGCCGACGACGACGGCGAGGTGCCCGACTATCGGTACCTGTTGATGCCGATCCGGCTGCACGGGTGACGTGCACCTCACCCACCTGTCCCTCGTCGACTTTCGGTCCTACCGGTCCCTGGATCTCACTCTTGGTCCGGGAGTGGTCACGCTGGTCGGCCGCAACGGTCAGGGGAAGACGAACCTGATCGAGGCGATCGGGTACGTCGCGACGCTGGCCAGCCACCGGGTCTCCGCGGACGCCCCCCTGGTCCGCCAGGGCGCGTCGCACGCCGTGGTGCGGGCAAGGATCGTGCGCGGCGACCGCGCGGCCCTGGTGGAGCTCGAGATCGTGCCGGGGCGGGCGAACCGGGCCCGGCTGAACCGGGCACCAGTCCCCCGGCCCCGCGACGTCCTCGGGCTGCTGTGCACGGTCCTGTTCGCTCCGGAGGACCTCGCCCTGGTGAAGGGGGACCCGGCGGGGCGCCGGCAGTTCCTCGACGAGCTGCTCGTCGCCCGCACCCCGCGGATGGCCGCGGTGCTCGCCGACTACGACCGGGTGCTCAAGCAGCGCTCGACCCTGCTGCGCACGGCCGGGGCGGCCCGACGGGCCGGCGGCAAGGGTGACCTGCGCACCCTGGACGTCTGGGACGGCTACCTGGCCAGCTACGGCGCCGAGCTGCTCACCGCCCGCCTCGCCCTTGTCGAGGCGCTGCGTCCGGGGGTGGCCGGGGCCTACGCCGCGGTGGCCGGCGCGCAGGCCGCGGTCGGGTTCGAGTACCGGGCCAGCGTGCCGCAGCCGGCGCCGGATCCGGTCCGCCCCGACCGCGAGCAGTGGGAGGAAGCGATCCGGGCCGAGCTGGTGGCCGCCCGCCCGCGGGAGATCGAACGCGGGCAGACCCTGGTCGGACCGCACCGCGACGACCTGCTGCTGACCGTCGACGGGCTGCCGGCGCGCGGCTACGCCAGCCACGGCGAGTCCTGGTCGCTCGCCCTGGCCCTGCGGCTCGCCTCGTTCGAGCTGTTGCGGGCCGACGACCGCGAGCCCGTCCTGCTCCTCGACGACGTCTTCGCCGAGCTGGACGTCCAGCGGCGGTCCCGACTCGCCGAACTCGTCGCCCCCGCGGAGCAGGTGCTGGTCACAGCCGCCGTCGAGGCCGATGTGCCGGCCGAGCTGACCGGCACCCGCTACGTCGTCGCCGCGGGAGAGGTGCTCCGTGCCTGCTGAACCCGACGACCATCAGCCCGCCCCGGCCTCGGCGCCGGGTGGTGGGCGCGGCGCCGACCTGGCCCGGGAGATCCTCGCCCAGGCAAAGCGGGACGCCCGCGAGCGGGCCAGGGGACGTCGCGGCGGGTCACCCCGCGCCGACGGTTCCTGGCCCGGCTCCTCCGCCGGCGGCCCCGGTCCGGACGGGGCAGCCGGCGTCGGCGGCGACCCCGCGGCCGCGGACCGCGCCGGTCGGCGGCCCCGGTCCGGCGAGGACGACGGCCAGGTGCCCCAGCGCCCGCGGTTGCCGGGCATTGCCGCCCCGGGCCGGGAATGGCGCGACCCGGTCCCCTTCGGCACCGCGATCAGTCGGCTGCTCGCCACGCGCGGCTGGAAGGCGCAGGCCGACGACGCCGGCGTGCTCGCCCGGTGGGACGCCATCGTCGGCCCGGACATCGCCGACCACTGCACGCCGGTCTCGCTGCGCGACGGCGACCTCGAGCTCGTCGCCGAGTCGACGGCCTGGGCGACCCAGCTTCGGATGCTGTCCCGCCAGATCCTCGCCATCCTGCACCGGGAGCTCGGCCCGCAGGTCGTCCGGCGGATCACGGTGCGCGGCCCGACGGCCCCGTCGTGGCGGCACGGGCCGATCCGCACCGCCGGCCGCGGCCCGCGCGACACCTACGGCTGAGCTCGGCGGCCGGTCACGCCAGGCCGGTCACGACACAGGCCGGTCACGGGGGCGCGCCCGGGACGGCCCTGCTCGGCCGCCGCGGGCGCGCCGGCTGTCCCGCCGGAAGAGACAGACAGACCGGAGGAGCGATCCGGTGCTCACTGTTCGCGACGGTCCNCTCGGGCGGTCGGGATGGTCCGGACGTCGCCGGGGCGTGCAACGCGAGGCGATCATGTGGGCGAAGGTTGATCGTCGCGTCGGGTGACCGTCGTGAAGGCGCGCCAAGGCCCCGGGAGGCGGCGGTCCCGTAGGGGGGTTCACCGTCCNGCCGTACGGGGCGCTGCGCAGACGTCAGGGGTCACCCTGCGTCCGCTATAACGGGTCGGCGGGTAGACTGGTGGATACTTCCGCCCAGAACGAGGGGACCCGCCGCGTGGCCTACGATGCAAGTTCGATCAAGGTTCTCGAAGGTCTTGACGCGGTCCGCAAGCGTCCGGGCATGTACATCGGCTCCACCGGGGAGCGCGGCCTGCACCATCTCGTCTACGAGGTGGTCGACAACGCGGTGGACGAGGCGCTGGCCGGCTACTGCGACACGATCGTCGTGAGCCTGCTCNCCGACGNCGCCGTCCGCGTCGTCGACAACGGTCGCGGCATCCCCGTGGGCATGCATCCCACCGAGAAGCGGCCCGCGGTCGAGGTCGTGCTGACGACGCTGCATGCGGGCGGGAAGTTCGACGGCAAATCCTACGCGGTCTCGGGCGGTCTGCACGGCGTCGGCGTCAGCGTCGTGAACGCGCTGTCCACCAAGCTGGACGTGGAGATCCAGGTCGATGGGCACGTCTGGTTCCAGCCGTACGTGGCGACCCGTCCGGCGGCGCCGCTGGTGAAGACCGGCACAACGAAGAAGACCGGCACGTCGGTCACCTTCTGGGCGGACCCGACGATCTTCGAGACGACCGAGTACAAGTTCGAGACCCTCTCCCGGCGCCTGCAGGAGATGGCCTTCCTCAACAAGGGCCTGTCGATCACGCTGATCGACGAGCGCCCCGAGGAACGCCTCGAGGTCACCTACAAGTACAGCAACGGTCTGGTCGACTTCGTCGCCCACCTCAACGCCACCAAGGACGCGATCCACCGCAGCGTGATCTCGCTGGAGTCCAAGGGCGTCGGCATCGAGGCCGAGCTCGCGATGCAGTGGAACGCCGGCTACAGCGAGTCGGTCTACACCTTCGCGAACACGATCAACACGCACGAGGGCGGCACCCACGAGGAGGGCTTCCGCGCCGCGCTGACCAGCGCCGTCAACGCCTACGCCAAGGACCAGAACCTGCTCAAGCCGGTGAAGGCGGGCGCCAAGAGCGGCGACGAGCGGCTGTCGGGCGACGACATCCGCGAGGGCCTGACCGCGATCATCTCGGTGAAGCTCGCGCAGCCCCAGTTCGAGGGNCAGACGAAGACGAAGCTCNGCAACACCGAGGCGAAGAAGTTCGTCCAGGAGATGTGCTACTCGGCGCTGAAGGACTGGTTCGAGGTCAACCGGACCGAGGCGCGCGCCATCGTCAGCAAGTCGCTCGACGCCCAGCGCGCCCGGATCGCGGCCCGCCAGGCCCGGGACCTGACCCGGCGCAAGGGCCTGCTCGGCGGCACCGGCCTGCCCGGCAAGCTCGCCGACTGCCAGTACACCGACCCCGAGCGCTGCGAGCTGTACATCGTCGAGGGCGACTCCGCCGGCGGGTCGGCCAAGGGCGGGCGGGACTCGAAGTTCCAGGCGATCCTGCCGCTGCGCGGGAAGATCCTCAACGTCGAGAAGGNCCGGATCGACCGCGTCCTGAAGAACACCGAGGTCCAGGCGCTCATCCAGGCGCTGGGCACCGGCATCCACGACGACTTCGACATCGCCAAGCTGCGCTATCACAAGATCGTGCTGATGGCGGACGCCGACGTCGACGGCCAGCACATCCGGACCCTGCTGCTGACCCTGCTGTTCCGGTTCATGCGGCCCCTGGTCGAGGCCGGCCACGTGTTCCTCGCCCAGCCGCCGCTGTATAAGATCAAATGGGGTCGGGAGGACTGGGAGTACGCCTATTCCGACCGCGAGCGCGACGGGCTCGTCCAGCGCGGGGTGGAGGCCGGCCGCAAGCTGCCCAAGGACGCCATCCAGCGGTTCAAGGGCCTCGGCGAGATGAACGCCACCGAGCTGTGGGACACCACCATGGACCCGGACAAGCGCATCCTGCTCCAGGTCACCCTCGATGACGCGGCCGTCGCCGACGAGCTGTTCTCCGTGCTTATGGGCGAGGACGTCGACGCGCGCCGCAGCTTCATCCAGCGCAACGCCAAGGACGTGCGCTTCCTGGACATCTGACGCGGTGTGAGCGGTGCCGCGGCGGTCCGGCCCGCGCGGCGCCGCCTCGCGCCGCCCGGCCGGGACGACCCCGGGGCGAATCGTGGCTGGCGCCCCGCCGGACCGCCCGGCCACCCGCCGGGACGCCCGTCCCACCTGACGACTGATCCCACTGCCCTGGAAGGACCCCGTGGTCGACGTCCTACCGCCGCCCCCCGGCGACCGCATAGAACCCATCGGCATCGAAGTCGAGATGCAGCGGTCATATCTCGACTACGCCATGTCGGTCATCGTCGGCCGCGCGCTGCCGGAGGTCCGGGACGGGCTCAAGCCCGTCCACCGACGGGTCCTCTACGCCATGTACGACGGTGGTTACCGTCCCGACCGCGGGTACTTCAAGTGCTCGCGCGTGGTCGGCGATGTCATGGGTAACTACCACCCCCACGGCGACTCGGCCATCTACGACACCCTCGTCCGGCTCGCGCAGCCCTGGTCCCTGCGTTACCCGCTGGTCGACGGCAACGGCAACTTCGGTTCGCCCGGCAACGACCCGCCCGCCGCCATGCGGTACACCGAGGCGCGGATGGCGTCGCTGGCGATGGAGATGCTGCGCGACATCGACCAGGAGACCGTCGACTTCGCGCCGAACTACGACGGCCGTTCGCAGGAGCCGCTGGTCCTGCCGAGCCGGTTCCCGAACCTGCTCGTCAACGGCGCCGGTGGCATCGCGGTCGGCATGGCGACGAACATCCCGCCGCACAACCTGCGCGAGGTCGCCACCGGCGTCCAGTGGGCGCTCGACCACGCCGAGGCGACCGACGAGGAGATGCTCGAGGCGCTGATCGGCATCATCAAGGGGCCGGACTTCCCGACCTCGGGTCTGATCGTCGGGCGCAGCGGCATCGAGGACGCCTACCGGACCGGCCGGGGCAGCATCCGGATGCGCGCCGTGGTCAACGTCGAGGAGAACAAGGGGCGCACCCAGCTCGTCGTCACCGAGCTGCCCTACCAGGTCAACCCGGACAACCTCGCCGAGAAGATCGCCGAGCTCGTCCGCGACAACAAGGTCACCGGGATCGCGGACGTCCGCGACGAGACCTCGGCCCGCATCGGCCAGCGGCTCGTCATCGACCTCAAGCGCGACGCCGTCGCCAAGGTCGTGCTCAACAACCTGTACAAGCACACCCAGCTCCAGGACACCTTCGGCGTCAACATGCTGGCGATCGTCGACGGGGTGCCNCGCACGCTGCGCCTGGACCAGATGGTCCGCTACTACGTCGAGCACCAGGTCGACGTCATCGTCCGGCGCACCCGCTACCAGTTGCGCAAGGCCCGCGAGCGGCTGCACGTCCTCGACGGTCTGCTCATCGCGCTCGACCACCTCGACGAGGTCATCACCCTCATCCGCAACGCGGAGTCCGCCGACGCCGCCCGCGGCCAGCTCATGGAACGCTTCACGCTGTCGGAGATCCAGGCGACCGCCATCCTCGACATGCAGCTGCGTCGCCTCGCCGCCCTGGAACGCCAGCGGATCATCGACGAGGCCGCCGAGCTGCGGGCGCGGATCTCCGAGCTGGAGGCCATCCTCGCCTCGCCGGTCCGCCAGCGGCAGATCATCGGCGAGGAGCTCGCCGAGGTCGTCGAGAAGTTCGGCGACGAGCGGCGGACCCGCCTCGTTCCCTTCGAGGGCGACATGTCCATCGAGGACCTCATCGCCCAGGAGGACGT
Organism: Frankia sp. CpI1-P; assembly: GCF_001421075.1. NCBI lineage: Bacteria > Bacillati > Actinomycetota > Actinomycetes > Frankiales > Frankiaceae > Frankia > Frankia sp. CpI1-P. Next base: position 103,998 of record NZ_LJJX01000026.1, read on the forward strand.
GGTCGTCACCGTCACGCGCGGCGGCTACGCCAAGCGGACCAAGACCGACCTCTACCGCTCGCAGCGGCGGGGCGGCAAGGGNGTGCAGGGCGCGGCGCTGCGCGAGGACGACATCGTCGAGCACTTCTTCGTCACGACGACGCACCACTGGCTGCTGTTCTTCACCAACAAGGGCCGGGTGTACCGGGCGAAGGCGCACGAGCTGCCCGAGCAGGCCCGGTCGGCGAAGGGCCAGCACGTCGCGAACATCCTCGCGTTCTCCCAGGACGAGCGGATCGCCGAGGTCATCGCGCTGAAGGACTACGAGGTCGCGCCGTACCTCGTCCTCGCCACCAAGCGTGGGTTGTGCAAGAAGACCGCCCTGAGCGACTTCGACTCCAACCGCGCCGGCGGCCTCGTCGCGATCAACCTGCGCGACGACGACGAGCTGATCGCCGCCCGCCTCGTCGCGCCCGGCGACGACCTGCTGCTGGTCAGCCGCAACGCCCAGTCGATCCGCTTCCACGCCGACGACGAGCAGCTGCGGCCGATGGGCCGGGCCACCTCCGGCGTGATCGGCATGCGCTTCGACGCCGAGGACGAGCTGCTGTCCATGGACGTCGTCGTGCCGGGCACCACCGCCGACCTGCTGGTGGCCACCTCCGGCGGCTACGCCAAGCGGACCCCGCTGGCCGAGTACCCGGTGCAGGGCCGCGGCGGCAAGGGCGTGCTGACGGCTAAGATCGTCTCCACCCGGGGTGGCCTGGTCGGCGCGCTCGTCGTCGACCCGGACGACCAGCTCTACGCGATCGCCTCCAACGGGGGCGTGCTGCGCACGATCGCCAAGGACGTCCGCCGGGCCCAGCGNCAGACGATGGGGGTCCGCCTCATCGATCTGGAGACCGGTGTGCAGGTGGTCGGGGTGGCGCGCAATGCTGATGTGGAGGACGCCGACGCCCGCACCGACCCCGGGGCCGAGGAGAGCTGAGCNCAGGGCCGGCAACGGTCCAGGTCCGGGGCGATGGCGGTCCTCGACGTCGGCGCCGTCCCCCGGTGCCGCGGTGACGCCGAAGCGGGGATCCGGCGTGCGCATGGCCCGCGTACGCCGCCAGGAGCGAACCGGGAGTAGACCGTGAGCGACAGTCAGGAAGACCGGCCCGCCCGGTCGGCGGTCCACCGCGGCTCCTCCCCGGCCGCCGGGCCGGGGGGAGCGCGTGACGGCGACCGTTCCCGCCCCCCCGGCGACGGCGGCGACGGGGAGCCGGGCGGCGAAACGCTGAAGATGCCCGCCGCCGGCGCTTCCGGCGGCGGAGCTCCCCCCGCCGGGGCGGCCGCCGGCGGCGCTGGCACCCCGGCCGCCGGCGACCGCCCGGCGGCCTCGGGCGGGGCCCGTTCCGGCGGCGCCGGCTCGCTGGACCCGTCGGCAGGCAACCCCTTCTTCCAGCGTTCCGGCCGGGGGCAGTCCCCACACGCCGACGACGGCCGTGAGGGCACCCCGGGGGCCGGCGCGGCCGGGTCCTCCCCGTCCGCCTCGTCGTCCGCCTCCCCGCCCATCTCGTCGAAGCCGGGATCGTCCGCCTCGTCGTCCTCGACCGTCCTGGGGGGTAAGGCGTCCGGCAGCGCGGGCGGCGACCGGGCGGCGGCCGCGGAGCCGGCGCGGTCGTCCGCGGCGCCGGCCAGGTCCGCGCCACCGAAGTCCGCGCCACCGAAGTCCGCGTCACCGAAGTCCGCGTCACCGTCCAAGTCGGGATCGGCCCCGTCAGCGTCGTCCTCGGTGCCGCCGTCGTCCTCGCTTCCCGCCGGCTCTGCGGCGGCGTCCCGGCCCGCGGCATCGGCGGACGAACGGTCCGGCCGGTCGCGGGTGGCGCCGACCCGCAACGGAGCGGGCGGGGCCCCGGCCGGTATCACGGGGTCGGCGGTGCCCCCATCCGGGTCGGCTCGTCCCGAGAACGCCGGGACCCACGGCGGCGATGCGGGCTCGGCTACCCGCAAACTCGGCTCCCCCGCCGTATCGTCGCCCGCGAAGTCCCTCGGTACGACGCCGCCCGGCGCCCGCCGAAGCACGACGGGCCTGCCCAGTGCCCGCCCCGAACACCCGGTCGAGCGGCCCGGTGAGACCGACACGATCTCCCTGGTCCGTCCGCCCAGCATGACGAGGAGCGGTACCACGAAGCCCGACAGCAACCGTGCCGCGCCGGAGCGGGTGCCCGCTCCCGACGCGGTGCGGCCGGCCGCGCCCGCCGCGGGCCGCGGTGCCAACGCGACCGCGGCCTACGAGCGGCCGATCGCCGCGTCGGCGTCCGCGGGCACCGCCACCGCCGCCGCGTCCCCGCACGCGGCGACCACGACCTCTCCTGGCGCCCTCGACGACCAGCTCGAGGCCGTACCGGCCGACCGGGCCAGTGCCCCTCGCGGCCCCGGTCGCTCCGGTCCGGGCNTGGGTCCCATCCGCCCGCCCGGCGCCGGCCGGCGCGCCAAGCTGCGGCTGTCCAAGGTCAACCCGCTGACCGTGACCCGGCTCAGCTTCGCGTTCTCCCTGTGCGTCTTCGTCGTGTTGCTCGTCGCGGTCGCCGTGCTGTGGTTCGTGCTCAACTCGATCGGGGTGTTCAACAGCGTCACGGACGCTGCGGACACCCTGACCGACAGCAGCGCCAGCAACGTCAAGGGCTGGCTGTCGTTCGGCCGCGCGATGGAGATCAGCCTGCTCATCGGCGCGATCAACGTCATCCTGATGACCGCGCTGACCACTCTCGGCGCCCTGCTCTACAACCTCTGCGCCGAGATGATCGGCGGCATCGAACTCACCCTCAGCGACCAGTAGCGCCAACGGACGGCGGCGGCCGCCACCCCGGCCCCGCCGTCCTGTATGGTTGCAGTCGTTGCCGGGACCTATAGCTCAGTCGGTTAGAGCGCTTCCCTGATAAGGAAGAGGCCGGTGGTTCAAGTCCACCTAGGTCCACAAGAGTGGCGATGTTTGAAACTTGATCTTCGCTCCTCTTGAGCTGGTAGGGCGTAGCGCCGTTCGGGTAGATGCCGGACGGCGCTTTCGTTTGCCCGTGAAGGGGTCTGCCGTCCTCGTGGGCGGTCGGGGGTCCCTCGCTGGTGGAGACGTGTAGGTCCGGGGGTCCGGGTTCGTCTGTGGCGCTCTGGGCCTTGATCAGATTCCTGGTCTCCTGGCTCAGCAGGTCGGCAAGATCGTCGCCGAGGAGTTGGGCGAGCGGGGGGAACAGGTCCGCTCCGTGAATCCCCTTGTCGATGATCCAGAACCGCTTGAACACTGCCTGGTTGAGTTGGCGTTGCACGAGTGCCGGGGCGGTGGTGTAGAGGGTGTGGCTGTCCTCGCAGAGGCTCAGCAACCGGTCGAGAATCGCGCCGATCGACTGCCATTCGCCTTCGCTGGCGTGGAGCAGGGCACGCGCCTTACCAAGGTCGCGGTCGATCCGCTGCTGTTCTTCCTTGAGGAATTCCTGGCTGATCGCGCCGTTGTAGTAGGCGC
>NZ_LJJX01000027.1:0-6331 GCF_001421075.1 Frankia sp. CpI1-P
CCGGCGGCATGATGTGACGTTGAAAGGCCGGTGCCCGGACGGGGGTGGTCCTGAGCACCGGCCGTGGCCGGCGGTCCCGCTGACGCCGTGGCCGCGTCAGCCTTCGCCGGCGGCTTGTGCCGTCAGCGTCCGTACCCCGCGACGAAGGGGGTGTCGACCCTGATCGGGCCGATCCTTCCCGCGCCGCCCGGATCGCCGACGGGTGCATCCCGCCCAGGCAGGATGGTGGTGAAGAAGCGGGCCTCGTCCACCACGAACTCGGCTTCCGCCTGCGGTACCAGCCTGACACTCATGATCGCATCGACCGGACAGGCCGACTCGCACGCTCCGCAGTCGATGCACTCGTTCGGATTGATGTACAGCTTCCGCGCGCCCTCGTAGATGCAGTCGACAGGACATTCGCCCAGGCAGGCGGTATCCTTCACATCAATGCAGGCGGANGTGACGACAAACGTCATGAGTGCCTTCTTTGCCGGTCGCCGGGACGGGTCGAGTGTTGAAGGCGGGCCAGGCCTGCGGTGACCCGCGGATCGATGGTGGGCTCCGTCGTCGACCACGGAATCCGTACCACCGGAACCGGCCCGATTCTACGGTTCGGCCTTACTTGCGGCTTCCAGGAAAGCGTAACAGGAGGCCGGGCCGATTGGCGAGGACGGCTGTAAAGGGAGAGTAAACAAGTCGACTCGTACTCGGCGGTCGTCGATAGGAAGATCCCAGGACCCGGGAAAAACTTAAGGATAGGTTTTTCCTGGCCGCCTGGCCGCCTGGCCGCCTGGCCGCCTGGCCGGGCTCCCTGCCTATCCAGAGGGTTCCGCGCCCGATTCATCCCTCTGGACAAGCAGTCGGACCCCCGGCAGCGCCGGCGGGTCGCGGCGGAGTCAGACCTTGGCGGCGCGCACGGAGTCGGCCAGGCTGGTGGTCGGCCGGCCCAGCAGCCGCTGCAGGTCATCCGCGTCGACGTCGAGCGCACCGCCGCGGATCGACCCGTCGATGCCGGCGAACAGGGCCGCCGTCGCCTCGTCGAGCCCGACCTGGCCCAGCGTGGCGGCGAGCTCCTCCACCGTGACGTCGCGGTAGGTGACGGTGATGCCGGTGACCTCGGTGACCGTCGCGGCCAGCTCGGCGAGGGTGAACGGCGTGCCGCCGAACTCGTAGATCGCGTTCTCGTGCCCCGAGCTCGTCAGGACCTTCGCGATGCCCGCGGCGAAGTCGGCCCGGGAGGCGCCCCTGATCCGGCCGTCGCCCGCGGCACCCAGGATGAATCCCTGGCCCAGGTACTGGCCGAGCTGGGCGGTGTAGTTCTCGTGGTACCAGTTGATGCGCAGCACCGTGAACGGCACGCCCGCGGCCGCGAGCACCTCCTCGGTGGCCTTGTGCTCGGCGGCCAGGGACAGATCGGTGACGTCGGCCCGCGGCGCGCTGGTGTAGACGATCCACCCGACGCCGGCCGCCTTCGCCGCCTCGATCACGGCGGTGTGCTGGGCGACGCGCTGACCGAGCTCGCTGCCCGAGACGAGCAGCAGGGTGTCGACCCCCGCCAGGGCGGCAGGCAGGCTCGCCGGGTCCGAGTAGTCGCCCGCCCGGACCTGTACACCCCGTTCGGCGAGATCGGCGGCGCGGGCGGGCGTCCGTACGACCGCGACGATCGTGGACGGCTCGATCCCGGACTCGAGGAGCTCCTCGACGACGAGCCGGCCGAGGTGTCCCGTCGCGCCGGTGACGGCGATGGTGGTCATGGCTGTTCTCCCTGTCGGTTGCGGTTTCCTTTGGTAAGTACTAACTATCAGACAGCGCTAGTCCTCAGGCGGATCGTAGGCTTGTGACCATGTCTTCCGAGCGTGATATGGCGGTGGGCGAGCCGTGTCCCGGGGAGATCGGGCCCAGCGACGAGCTCATCAGCGACGTCTTCGCCCGGGGATGCAGCTCGCGGGCGGCGCTGGAGGACGTGGGGTCCAAATGGGGGATGCTCGCCATGCTCGCGCTGGGCGAGGGTAGCTACCGGTTCAATGCGCTGCGTCGCCGCGTCGAGGGCGTCAGCGAGAAGATGCTCTCCAGGACGCTGCAGGTCCTGGAGCGCGACGGACTGGTGATCCGCGAGGTGGTCAGCACGATCCCGGCGCGGGTCGAGTACTCGCTGACCCCACTGGGCGGCCGGGTCGCGGGGCAGTTGCGCGCCCTCGCGGACCTGTTCGAGGCGTCGGCGGTCGAGATCAGCCGGGCTCGGACGGCCTACGACGACGACCGGAGGCCGTGACGGAGGCCGTGACGGCGGGGGAGCCGGCGGGGGCGGCCGTCCCGGACGCAGTCGGGACGTCGGCGAGGCGGCGGCCCATCGAATCGGCGATCCGGCTGGCCTGGAGCTTGGCGCGGTCCGCGTGGGGACCGCTGTGCAGATCGTCGACGGTGGCCGTCCACAGCTCCAGCCAGCGGGCGAACAGCTCCGGCGTGAGCGGGACACGGGCGTGCAGCTCGGCGTGCACCCCGAAGGCGTTGCGCCGGTAGGTGCCGGCCCGGAAGATCACCGCCTGCCAGAAGTCGCAGATCACCGGCAGGTGCGCGGGCAGGTCGAGCCGCGCGACATCGACGAAGACGGGGCCGAGCTGCGGATCGGCGAACGCCCGCCGGTAGAACTCCGTCACCAGCACCGCGATGTCCGCCCGCCCGCCGATGTCCGCCCGCCCGCCGATGTCCGCCCGCCCGCCGATGTCCGCCCGCCCGCCGATGTCCGCCCGCCCGCCGATGTCCGCCCGCCCGCCGATGTCCGCCCGCCCGCCGATGTCCGCCCGACTGGCGGTGTCCGCCCGGCTGGTGGTGTTCTGCTGGTTGGTGCCGTTCTGCTGGTCGGCTCCGGCGGGGTCGCCCAGCGCGGAGCCGGCCGTGGCGTCCGTGCTGACCTCCAGGGGCTGCGAGCCGTCCGCGGGACCAACTGGTGCTCGGCGGGGTTCCGCGCCGGGCCGGGCGTCGGCTTCGTCTGCGGGTTCTGGTCGGGGCCGCTCGGGAACGAGTCGTGCCCGCATACCGAGGCTACGTCTCGTCGGGCGGCAGAGCCGCTACCCTCCACCGGGAGTGCCGGAGCCATGCCCCGACCGGGGTGGTCGGTCATGATATTCATCACATCGCCGGTGGCGACCGCCTTCGATGGGCGCACAGCGACGGGGTTGTCGCTGACATGGTGGGCGACAGGTCATCTCAATGGGCGTACCGTCAGACAACCCGCAATTCGGAGCCCGTGTTCGGGCTTCCGGTCGACGGCTCTCCTTCGGTTGCTCTCGACGAGGTTGCCGACCGACGCCCCATCCCGCGGTGCGCGCATCGACCGCGGCTGTCGCTCCTGCCCGTGACCCGCCCGCCCGACGGCAGNCCGATCCCTCGGGACCGCCGTACGCCCCCGCCTTCACCGCCGGCTGACCGCGTCGCGGGTCGGCCACACATCCTGAGGTGCAAGATGACGACGAGTCTGCCCGTCAACTCGTTCGACGTGCTGCTGGTCGAGGACGACCCGGGGGACGTCCTCATGACCCGCGAGGCGTTCGCCGACGATNGGATCAACGGCCGGTTGCACGTCGTGAACGACGGCATCGAGGCTATGGCCTTCCTGCGGCGCGAGGCGCCGTTCACCGACGTCCCCACCGCGGACCTGGTCCTGCTCGACCTCAACCTGCCCCGCCGCAACGGCATCGAGGTGCTGGCGGAGATCAAGGCCGATGCGGAACTGCGCCGCATCCCCGTCGTGGTGCTCACGACGTCGGACGCGGCCGAGGACATCCTGCGCAGCTACAACCTGTACGCCAACGCTTACGTCACGAAGTCGGTCGACTTCGATCGGTTCGTCGACGACGTGCGCTTCATCGACGACTTCTTCATCACGGTCGTCCNCCTGCCTNGCCGCTGAGCGCTGAGCCCCGGCGCCACCCCAGGTCCCGGCACTACTCCAGGTCCCGGCACTACTCCGGGTCCCGGTGCCACACCAGGGCGAGGGCGAACGGGTGCCCGCGGAAACGTCCCCACTTGGGCTTGGCGGCGAGCCAGGAGTCGTCGACGACGTTCTCCCGCATCTCCGCCAGCGCCCAGCCCGTGCCCAGACCCGCCTCGATCTGGTCGCTGACCAGGTGGACATGGGTGATGATCGCCCGCTGCGCGCCGCTGCCATCGGCGTAGTGGGTCGGCATGCCGGAGGTCATGATGAAGTGCGGGTGGAAGGCGACGAGGACGAACAGGCCGCCGGGCCGGGCCAGTCGGGCCGCCTCGGCGTAGAGCGGGACAAGCCCGGGCAGGTGCTCATCCATCAGGCAGGCCACGATGAGGTCGTAGCTGGCCGAGGGCAGGCCGGTCGCGGTCGCGTCCGCCTCGATCAGCCGGTCGTGCGCGCCTCGCTGCGCGGCGAGCGCCAGCATTCCCGGCGTCAGGTCCACGCCGTCGACGGCCGCGACCCCGCGGGCGCGCAGCCAGGCGCCGGTGCGGCCGGTGCCGCAGCCCAGGTCCGCCGCCCGCGCGGCCTGTGCCCACGCCGGCTGGCGAAGTCGGTCCAGCAGCGCGAGGTCCATGAAGTCCTCGACCGTCCGCTCATAGCTGGCTGACCACTGTTCGTAGCCGGTCCGGACGTCCACGGTCGGGTATCCGCGCAGGTCGAACTGCGAGAAGGAGGACATCGGCGAAGTATCACCGGATGAGACCCGGCCCACAACGCAGTTTCGGCGCGTGGCTCCTGGGGTGGAGCCACGCGCCGAACGCAAAGCTGGGGGTGGTGCGACCNTAGGCGGGAGTCACGTTGTCCGCCTGCGGTCCCTTCTGGCCCTGCACGATCTCGAACTGGACGCTCTGGCCCTCATCCAGGGACTTGTAGCCGTCCGCCACGATCGAGGAGTAGTGGACGAACACGTCCGGGCCGCCACCGTCGACGGAGATGAATCCGAAGCCCTTCTCCGCGTTGAACCACTTGACGGTACCCTGCGCCACGATACTTTCTCCTTGCCGCGCTCCCGGTAGGCGTCCTTCGCGTACCGGCCTCGCACCAGACCCCGATCGGTTCCGTGGTCCGGTCGTGCCGTTCTCCCGCGTAGGTCACGCACCGAGAAACAAGCAACACCTCCAGCCTACCCCCCGCTCGGCTCGGCGCGCTGGACCAGCGCCGGACTTGCTGCGGTCCGAGCCCGGCCGTCACCCGTCGAGCGCCCGGGACAGCGCCAGAACCGCAGGTCCGGGTTGCCCGGTCCAGAGCTGCTCAGTGCGGAACTCCGGGGCGGGCCCGAGCAGCGGCACGCCGATCGGGTCCGCCCGGACGGTACCCGAGCCGTCGTCACCGCCGTGCGTGTCGCAGTCGTCCGTGTCGGGGGCGTCCGTGTCGGGGACGTGCGTGTCGGGGACGTCGCCGCCGGCCGGACCGGGCAGCCGGCCGGGGGAGAGCAGGCGGCCGGGGGAGAGCAGGCGGTGGGGAAGCATCCCGAGGCCGTGGCCGGCGGCGACCAGCGCCAGCAGGCCCGCGACGTCCGCGCCGTCATAGCGCAGGTGTGCCCGGAACCGCAGCTCCCCGGTCACGACCCGAAGATCGGCCACCGCGTTCGCCACCTCGGGTGCGTCGATCCACCGGGCGTCGACGAGGTCGGCCAACCGCAGCCCGGTGCGCCGGGCGAACGGGTGCCTGCGGGGGAGGACCACGGCGGCCGGATCCGCGGCGATCCCGACCGCCCGAACGGGCCCCACATCGGGTAGCCGCAACGGGTCGCCGGAGGTGGCCAGCCCGACGGCGAGGCCGAGATCGAACTCGCCCCGGGCCACGCCGTTCGCCACCGTCGCGGTGCCGGCGACGACAATGCGGACGTCCAGCCGGGGCCGGCTGGCCAGGACGTCGGCGAGGACCGGTGCGAGCCGGTCGGCGGCCAGCGCATGGGTGGCGACCGTCAGCCGTTCGCTTGGCGCGCCGGCGGTGCGCATGACGTCGGTGCGCGCGGCGGCCAGGCGCAGCAGCAGGGGGCCGGCATGCTCCAGCAGGCGGGCGCCGGCCTCCGTGACGCCGACGGGCCGGCGGTGCAGCAGCGCGACGCCGAGGTCGGCCTCCAGCGCCGCGATCTGCTGCGAGACGGCGGACTGCGTGTAGCCCAGCTCGCGGGCGGCGGCCGAGAACGACCCCGCCGTGGCGACGCCGACGAACGTGCGGAGCTGTTGAGGATCCACGGCATCAGTCTTGCTTATGCCCGATACACCGATAATCGTTGGACCTGAACTTGGGGGCACACCGACGATCGACGCATGACCTCCAGCGCCGCCGTGACGCCGTCCGCCCCCGTCGCATCGGCCGTACCCGTCGCGCCCTCAGTACCCGTCGCGCCCTCAG
>NZ_LJJX01000027.1:6391-98799 GCF_001421075.1 Frankia sp. CpI1-P
CGCCCTCAGCACCCGTGACGCCCTCAGCACCTCACGCGCGCGTAGCGCTGGTCGGCGACCGCAGCGCCGAGATCGCTGCGCATGGCCGCATCCCCGACCTGCTCGACGCGCTGCGCCGGCGAGACGGCCTGCCGGTGGACGCCTACTGGATCCCGACCGACGAGGTGATGGCCGCGGGGCCGCTCGACGGATTCGACGGTATCTGGCTCGTGCCCGGCAGCCCGTATGCCAGCGAGGCGGGCGCGCTCGCGGCGGTCCGCACGGCCCGGGAGCGGGGCATTCCCTTCCTCGGGACCTGCGGCGGCCTCCAGCACGTCGTGCTGGAGTTCGCCCGCTCGGTGTGCGGCTTCGCCGACGCCGCGCACGCCGAGGTCGACCCCGACGCGCCCCACCCGCTGATCGTGCCGATCGCCTGCGCCCTGAACGGTCACGAGGGCGCCGTCCGGATCACCCGCGACTCCCTCGCCGAACGGGTCATCGGCGCTGACCGCACGGTCGAGCGGTACTACTGCTCATACGGGATCAACCCGGACCACGTCGGCCTGCTGCTCGCCCACGGCCTGCGGTTCAGCGGGGTGGACGAGTCCGGCGACGTCCGCGTTCTCGAGCTGCCCGGCCATCCCTTCTTCCTGGCGACGCTGTTCCAGCCCGAGCTCGGCTCGGATGCCAGCCGCCCGCACCCGGTCATCCGCGGCTTCGCGGAGGCCGCGGTCGCGATGGCCGCGGCCCGGCGAGCGTCGACGCGGGCCGCGCTTCGATCGCTCGGCTGAGCCGGCGGCGCCGCCTCACCGGCCCAGCGTGCTCATGTCCCGCGCAGTCGCGGTGCTCCGTCCCCACTGTCCTGCGCGCAGGTGTGTTAGGGGCTGGCGGCTGGGGATGAGCGTTGCATCCGACACCGAAGTCAGCCGGGAGGAAACATGGCGAGCACGGTACAGGAATCGATCGAGGTCCACGTCCCGATTCGCACCGCCTACAACCAGTGGACGCAGTTCGAGTCCTTCCCGAACTTCATGGACGGTGTCGAGTCCATCGCGCAGCTCGACAACACCCACACCCACTGGAAGGTGAAGGTCGGCGGGCAGGAGCGAGAGTTCGACGCCACGATCACCGAGCAGCTACCCGACGAGCGGGTGGCGTGGAAGAGCACCGAGGGCGCCTCGCACGCCGGCGTGGTGACCTTCCACCGGCTCGCGGACGACGAGACCCGGGTGACGGTCCAGATGGACTGGCAGCCCGAGGGGTTCGCAGAGAAGGCGGGCGCCGCCATCGGGGCGGACGACCGGCGGGTCAAGGCCGACCTCAAGCGGTTCAAGTCGTTCATCGAGCACAACCAGAGCGAGACCGGCGGCTGGCGCGGCGAGGTGCCCCGGCCCGACGCCGCCGGGCCCGCCGGCAACGCGGGTGACCCCCGTGTGGGCCGGACGCCGGGTGACACGTCCTTCGGCGCTCCGGGCACCCCCGGCTCGGCCGGTTCGTCGGGCTTCCCCGGCTCGGGCGGTTCGACGGGCGCTCCCGGCTCGGGTGGTGCTCCCGGCTCGGGTGGTGCTTCGGGCGCTCCCGGCACCGGTGGCGCGCCGTACACCCCCGGTTCGGGCGGCGCGGCCGGTGGCCCGGCCTCCGGCGCCCAGAACCGGACCCCGGGGAGCCCCGCCGGCGGCTGGTAAGCGCGGCTGAACGGAGCACGACGAGCGGCGCGGCCGGTCCGACATCGGGCCGGCCGCGCCGCTTCCCTTCCTCCCCTCTGCACGTCGCCCGGCGCCGTCCGCAGGCCGGGAGGTGACAGGGAGGTAACAAGCCTCCACCAACCGGACACGGTCCCGCGGGGCCGGCATAGGTTTCGATCCACCGACCCCGCCGGCATGTGATAGTCCGGACGCCGGGGACGGCGTCAAACCGTGCCGCGAGGGCGTGAAGCCGTGCCGCGAGGAGGAAGAACGTCGATGCGGGACCTCCGCTGCCTGCCCAAGGGGCATCTGCACCTGCACTTCGAGCTGGGAATGCGGCCGTCGACGCTCGCCGATCTGGCCGCCGCCGCGGGCATTCCGACCCCCCGGACCGGGGGATTCACGGAGTTCGGCGGCTTCAGCGACGTGATCGGCGGGATCCTGCCGGTCTTCCGCCGCCCGGCGGACTTCGAGCGACTCGTCGACGAGATGGTCAGCGACGCGGCCGACGAGGGCGTCGTGTACCTCGAGCCCAGCTTCTGGCCGTATGCCCACCTGGGTGTCTTCGGCAGCGCCGAGGCCGCCTGGGAGACCGTGCTGGCCCGATCGGAGGAGGCGGGCGCGCGGAACGGGGTGACGGTCCGCTGGATGGCCGCGGTGGACCGCGTCTACGACTCCCCCGAACAGGCGGTGGAGGTGGCCCGCACCGCACTGCGCCACGCCGACCGGGGCGTCGTCGGTCTCGGGCTGCACAACGACGAGAACGGCTGGCCACCGGAGCCGTTCGTGGCGGCGTTCCGGGTAGCCCGGGAGGGCGGGCTGCTGTCGACCCCGCACGCCGGCGAGCTCGACGGTCCGGAGTCGGTGCGCGGCGCCGTCGAGGCCCTCGGCGCCGACCGCCTGCAGCACGGCATCCGGGCGATCGAGGACCCGGCACTCGTCGACGACCTGCTCGACCGGGGCACGTGCCTGGACGTCTGTCCCACCTCCAACCTGCTGCTGTCGGTCGTGCCGTCCATGGCCGAGCACCCGCTGCCGGCGCTGCTGCGCGCCGGGGTGCGCTGCTCCATCAACGCCGACGACCCGCTGCTGTTCGGGCCCACCTGCCTGGAGGAATACGAGCTGTGCCGCCGCGAGCTCGGCCTGTCCGACGAGGAGCTGGCGGCCTGCGCGCGTAGCTCGGTGCTCGCCGGCGCGGCCCCGGAGCCGGTGCGGGCGGCGGCCCTGGCCGCCATCGATGCCTGGCTCGCGACACCGGCTCCGCTGACCACTCCGGCCGCCGGCTGAGCCGGGCAGACGAGGACGGCGCGGTGCGCCCGGTGGTCGGAACCGGATCGGCGGCGGGTGACCGGCCGCGGCGGGTGGTCATCGCCCCCGACTCGTTCAAGGGTTCGGCGACCGCGACGGAGGTCGCCGCGGCGCTCGGGGACGGCTGGCGCTCGCGCCGGCCGCGCGACGAGATCGTGACGCTGCCGATCGCCGACGGCGGCGAGGGCACCCTCGACGTCTTCGCCGCCGCCGTGCCCGACTCGGTGCGCCACCCGGTGCGCGTGACCGGCCCGGACGGGCGCCCGCACGACGCCGAATGGCTGGCGCTGCCGGGCGACGTGGCCGTGGTCGAACTCGCGCGGGCGAGTGGCCTGCCGCTCATGCTGGCTCCGGACCCGCTGCGGGCGCAGACCATCGGCCTCGGTGAGGCGCTGCGGGCCGCCCTGGCCGGCGGGGCCCAACGAATCCTGGTCGCGCTGGGCGGTTCGGCCTCCACCGACGGCGGTACCGGTGCCCTCGCCGCCCTGGGGGCTCGCTTCCTCGACGCGCGTGGGGCGGTGCTGCCACCGGGTGGGGGTGCCCTGACGGGGTTGGCCCGGGTGGAGCTGGCAGGCCTGCGGCCCCCGCCGTCCGGGGGGGTGCGCTGTCTGGTCGACGTGGACGCCCCCCTGCTGGGCCCCGCGGGCGCGGCAGAGGTGTTCGGGCCGCAGAAGGGGGCGGGCCCCACCGACGTCGACCTGCTCGCGGCCGGGCTGCGGCGGCTGGCCGAGGTGCTCGGCGGTGAACCGACGGCCCCGGGGGCGGGCGCGGCCGGCGGCACCGCCTACGGCCTCGCCGCGGCCTGGGGCGCCGACCTGGTGCCGGGTGTCCAGACAATCACCGAGGCGGCCGGGCTGCCGGCCGCCCTCGCCGGGGCCGGGTGGGTGGTGACCGGCGAGGGCCGGTTCGACCGGACGTCCCTGGCAGGCAAGGTGGTGGGCGGGGTGCTGGCCCTGGCCCGGGCGGCGGGTGTGCCGGTGCTCCTGGCCGCGGGCCAGGTGGATGCCCCCCGTCCGGAGGGGGCCATCGCCGAGGTCGCCCTGGCCCGGTTGGCGGGCGGTGCGCAGGCGGCGATGGCCGAGCCGTTGCGCTGGCTGCGCGCGGCCGGCGCGGAGCTCGCCAGCCGGGCTGGCTGACGTCGCAACGGGGATGCGCCGGGCGGGCCGGGCGGGACGGCGTCAGACGGCGTCAGACGGCACGGTTCATCCCGGTGAGGACGTAGCCGATCTTGCGCCAGGTGTTCGCTCCGCAGATGCCGTCATCGGGGATGNGGCCGAACCACGGGGAGGCGTAGCGCTGCAGTGAGGCCACCCGCGCGGTGGTGCGTGGCCCGTACTCNCCATCCGGATTGATCCGGTTGGGATCGCCGGTCGGCGCCTCGTGGCCGAAGATGATGTTCAGCGCGTTCTGGAGCTCCACGACGTCCGCGCCGCGGGCGCCCTCGCGCAGCGTCGGCCGGCCGGCGTACCGGTCGCGGGGGTCGGACGACACACCGCGACCGTTACCGAGCGCGAGCGCGAGGATGTCGCTGCGGCGTGCCGCTCGGCGGTCGCCGGGGCAGGTGTGCCCGCCCCATGCCTGCCCGCCCATCCGGTGGGTGCCGAGGCCATATCCGTTCGGCGAGTCGGCGATCTCCCCTTTCCAGCCGAACTCCCGCATCCCCCAGCCAAACAGCTCGGCCAGTCTGGTGATTTGTGCCGGTGTGTAGTCCTCGGTGTCGTAACCTTCGCATTCGCAGGAGATCCAGTACGGATTCCCGGCCGCCTGCGCCCAGGCCCGCTGATCGAACGGAACATACTGCTCGAAGTCGCCGTTCCTGGACAGCCAGAGATGGGAGCTGACCTGGCTGGCGGCGTTGTCGAACCAGCCGAACAGCGAGCCGGTGCCGACCTGGACGTGCGCGATGAGTCCGCGGGTCGGCTGGATCATCGTGCCGGACGTGTTCCGCACCGGCCGCAGTCGGGCGGGGGGGTAGAGGGTCGGCGCCATCGTCAGCGGCCCTCCCGTGCGCACACGTCGTCACGACAGGTCCCCGTCTGGAAAATCACGATTCCGGGCCGCTTCCTCTTCGTGCGGTTGATAGTCGGTGTCGACCAAGGATGGCCGGTCCCGACCGGTACAGTCCTGCTTTCTACTCGGAGCGCCGAGATGGTCGCGATGCCGGGTCTGGTGTTGTCGGTCCGTGTCGGGCAGGATGCCCGGACGTACCGCCCCCGGAAACCTCCGCGCCCACGCACCGGCGGCATCCGGCGCCGGATCGCCTCGTTCGGGGGCTCGGGTCCGGACTCATCTGCCGGCCGTCGGCCGGCCCGGCGCCTAGACTGCCGGCCTATGTCCGGATCCGGCCTGTGTCTCCCCCGATCGGACCAGTGGCGGTGAGCGGGCGCTCCGGCGACGCCGCCGTCACCGTGGTCGCGGGGACGCCCCCGCGCACCGCGCTCGACCTGCGGTACGAGGTCTTCGTCCGAGAGCAGGGCGTGCCGCCGGAGCTGGAGTACGACGGCCTCGACGCCACCGCGGACCACGCCGTCGTGCTCGATGGCGACGGTCGGGCGGTGGCCACGGCTCGCCTGCTCGATCCGGGGCCCCGCGAGCCGGACGCGGAGCCGGCGGGGGTCATCGGGCGGGTCGCCGTCTCCGCCGCCTGGCGCGGCCGGGGCCTGGGTCGGCTGGTCACCGCGGCCCTGGAGGGACGGGCAGGGGAGCGCGGACTGCCGGCCGTGGAGCTGCACGCCCAGACGAGGGTGGCGGACTTCTACACCCGCCAGGGGTACCGGTCGATCGGCGAACCCGACGTCGAGGCGGGCATCGAACACGTGTGGATGCGCCGCGAGCTGCTTCCCGGCCTGCGGCGGGCGCGGGACTCCGACGCCGCCGCCCTCCAGGACCTGATCGCGACCGCCTGGGCGGAGTACCCGGGCTGCGTCCTCGACGTGGACGCCGAGGAGCCATGGCTGCGGGCCCCCGGGTCGGCCCATGCGGCCGGCGCGGGGGAGCCCGCTCGGGCCCTGTGGGTGGTCCAGGCGGACCCCGCCGATCCGATCGGGGCGGCGGGACCGGCCGGCGGGCTGCTGGCCAGCGTGGCGGTGTGGGCCCGACCGATGGCGAATCTTGCGGCGGCGGCCGAGCTGAAGACGCTGTACGTGTCGGCCCTCGTCCGCCGCCGAGGACTCGGTTCGGCCCTGGTGCGCCGCGCCGAACGGGAGGCCCGGCGGTGGGAGGCGCGGCAGATGCGGCTGTGGACGGACACGAGGTTCACCGACGCTCACCGGTTGTACCGGCGGCTGGGCTATCGGGCGACCGGGCACAGCCGCGACCTGCACGACCTCTCGGCGACGACCGAAATCGAGTTCCATCGCCCGCTGCCGGGGGCGAACGAAATCCCAACGTCCCGCCAACTCTCGCTATCCTGACGGGCGCGTGCTGTTTTATTTACGGGAATCCCGGACCAAATGGTGGAACGGGTGTTCCGATCCCGCGCAGACGGCTCGTCCGACGGTCGTTCGCGGCCGGGGTCGACAAGGAGGCATTCAATGCCGTATGCCGCAGCCTCGCGACGGCGGGCCGGGCAGCCGATGCCCGCCCCCGCGGGGGGCCCTCCCGCTCCCGGCGACGACCACCCACCGGCCCGGCCCACCGCGCGCCGGCGGGGCCGATGCCTGCGCGGATCCCGGCCGGCCCGAACGACCCTCGCGGCGGCCGGCGCCACGATCGCCCTGACCGGGCTGTTCGCCGTGGCCGACGCCGGGGCCGCCCGCGCCGGCGGCGTGGTCTGGGCGAGCTGCCCGTCCGGCCAGGTCAGCGAGGTCAGCGTGCCCGCGTCGGACGGGGCGCCGGCGACCGGCGCGACCTGGCTCGAGGCCGGCTACTACGCCCACATCGCGACGTTCTGGCGGCCGGCGACGGCGCTGCTGTGCCGGACCGAGGCTGGCCGCGGGGTCGACGCGGGCGAGCCCACGTTCCGCTTCGAGCATCAGGGCTGCCCGGGCGGCGAGGCGACCTTCGGTGTGCCGCGCCCCGCCGCCGCCGGCGGCGGCAGCGGCGCCGACGGGCCGCCGGTGACCTGGGGGACCTACCTGCCGGACGGCTGGTACGACCTGGGCGACACCAGCGACCCGGCGTGGACGTCGGTCTGCTGGTCGTCCTTCCAGCGCTGACGGCCGCATCCCGGCGGGGGCCCTGATCTTCTCCCGGTGGAGAGGGCCCCCGGCAGGGATGGCCGCCGGTACTAGTAGCGGTAGTGGTCGGCCTTGTACGGACCCTCGACGGGCACGCCGATGTAGTCCGCCTGCTGCTTGGTCAGCTCGGTGAGCTTCACGCCGAGCGCGTCGAGGTGGAGCCGGGCGACCTTCTCGTCGAGGTGCTTGGGCAGCACGTAGACGCCGACCGGGTAGCTCTCGGTCTTGGTGAACAGCTCGATCTGCGCGATCACCTGGTTGGTGAAGCTGTTCGACATCACGAAGCTCGGGTGACCGGTCGCGCAGCCGAGGTTCATCAGCCGNCCCTCGGCGAGCACGATGATCGAGTGGCCGTCCGGGAACACCCACTCGTCGACCTGCGGCTTGATGTTGATCTTTTCGATGCCGACGGTCTTCGTCAGGCCGGCCATGTCGATCTCGTTGTCGAAGTGTCCGATGTTCGACACGATCGCCTGGTGCTTCATCGCGGCCATGTGCTCGGCGGTGATGATGTTGAAGTTGCCGGTGGTGGAGACGAAGATGTCGGCGATCCCGACGACGTCCTCGAGCACGGTCACCTGGAAGCCGTCCATCGCGGCCTGCAGCGCGCAGATCGGGTCGATCTCGGTGACGATGACCCGGGCGCCCTGGCCGCGCAGCGCGTCCGCGCAGCCCTTGCCGACGTCGCCGTAGCCGCAGACCACGGCGACCTTCCCGCCGATGAGCACGTCGGTCGCGCGGTTGAGGCCGTCGATGACCGAGTGCCGACAGCCGTACTTGTTGTCGAACTTCGACTTCGTCACCGAGTCGTTGACGTTGATCGCCGGGAAGGCGAGCGTGCCGGCCTTGGCCATCTCGTAGAGACGGTGCACGCCGGTGGTGGTCTCCTCGGTGACGCCCTTGATGTTCTGCGCCGTCTCGGTCCAGCGACCGGGCTTCTCGGCAATGGTGCGGCGCAGCGTCTCCAGGACGATCGCGTACTCCTCGCTGTCCGAGGGGTCGGTCGCCGGGACCGCGCCGGCCGTCTCGAACTGCGCGCCCTTGTGGACGAGCAGGGTCGCGTCGCCGCCGTCGTCGAGGATCATGTTCGGCGCGCCGCCGTCCGGCCAGGCCAGTGCCTGGTCGGTGCACCACCAGTACTCCTCGAGGGTCTCGCCCTTCCAGGCGAAGACCGGCACGCCCTGCGGGTCGTCCTTGGTGCCGTTCGGCCCGACGACGATCGCGGCGGCCGCGTGGTCCTGGGTGGAGAAGATGTTGCAGGAGACCCAGCGGACGTCGGCGCCGAGCGCCACCAGGGTCTCGATGAGGACCGCGGTCTGGATCGTCATGTGCAGGGAGCCCATGATGCGGGCGCCCCGCAANGGCTGGCTGGCCGCGTACTCCGCCCGGGTGGCCATCAGGCCGGGCATCTCGTGCTCGGCAAGACGGATCTCCTTGCGGCCGAACTCGGCCAACGCGAGATCCGCGACCTTGAAGTCGAAACTCATGCCTTCTCCTTCGACGCTCGGGCGGCTGCCGAGCCTGGGTGGCGGGTGCGGAGTCCCGGGAACCACCCGCCAGCGGCGGCGGTGGCCGTGATGCGCCGGCCCGGGAACACGTTTCCTGAGCGTGCCACATGCGGGCAGAGGAACGAAGACCCGGGCCAGCCGGGCGGCGCGGCCGTCCAGTCACGCCCTCACGGCGGGGTAGCCCGGCCCGGGTTTCGCCTCACCCTCGCCGTGATGCCCGCTGAGCTGGTCGGACACCCGGTGCCGGCGCGGCCCTTGGCGCGCCCGGCCCCGAGCCCCCGGCGCCGGCCGCGTCCCCGCCGCCGCGCGGTGTGCCGGACGATCGGGCCTCGCGGGTCTGTCCTGTAGCCGCCTGTCCGCTTATGAGTCTTTTGTCCGACAGCCCAGGCTCCAAGACCGCAACCGCGACCGCGCCACCGCCGCCGCGGCGGTGCACCCAACCCCGCTCGTCGGCCCAGACCAGCAGCGGAGGCAGGACGACCAGTGCGGACAGCAGGGCGACGGCCACGTTCAGGGCGACGAGCAGGCCGAAGTCCCGCAGCAGCGGCAGCGAGCTGAACGCCAGCACGGCGACGCCGATCACGGCGGCCAACGCGGAGACGAGGAAGGCCCGCCCGGTACGGGCCGCAGCCGCCTCGACCGCCTCGAGCGGCCCCAGGCCCCGGCGGCGTTCCTCCAGGTGGCGTAGCACGAGCAGGGTCGTGAACTCCGTGCACAACGCGATGATCAGCGGGCCGCTGACCGCCGTGAGCGGGCTCAGGTCGACCCCGATCAGCATGGCGATGATCGAGCTGAGTCCCACCGCGATCAGCACCGNCACCACTGACAGCACCGCCCGCACGAGGCTCCGGTTGTACAGCACGAGCAGGACGAACACCGCGGCCAGGGCGTAGTACGTCAGCTCGACCCGGTTCCTGGCGAAGTTGTCCAGCAGACCGGTGCCGACGACGGCGAGCCCTGACGGGGTGGCGCTGATGCCGGCCGCTGGGCGGACATGGTCGCGGATGTCGTCGACGACGCCGGCCTGGCGCTCCAGCGACCCCGAACCGGTCCGGAAGACGAGGTTCAGCGCGTGATGCTCGCGGTTGACCATGGCGCGCTGGACGTCGGGCGGCGCCACCTGGTAGGCGAGCCGGATGTCCGCGCCGGTCGGCATCACGACGGTCGTGTTCGGCACCTCCATCATGAAGCTGATCGTCGTGACCAGGCTGGAGGCGTCCAGCAGGTCGTCGGGGTGGGCCGCGAGCTGTGCGTTGGCGAATCTGCCGACGAAGCCCGCCGTCGCGTCGTCGAACACGTCGCCCGACTGGACGAAGATGCCGAGCTCACTGGCCGAGCCGGTGCTCGCCCGCAGCGTGTTGATGTTCTTGATCACCTGGCTCTGCTGGTCGACCCACTTCTCGGGGTCCGTCTGGATCGTCAGCCGGCCATCCGCGAAGATCCCGCCGATGAAGATCGCCACGGCGGCCACGACGAGTGGGATCGCGGTGATCCGCGGCAGGGCGCCCAGCCGGATGACGGTGCGGCCGAGCGGGCCGTGGGTGTAGTCCTTCGGCGGCGTGGGGCGGCGCCGTTCCCGCATGGTCAGCGACGCGGTGAGCAGCAGCACCGTCGCGACGACGATGACCGGCAGCCCGAGCGCGAGCAGCGTGCCGAAGTCCCGGATCATCGGTACCTGGCTGAACTCCAGGGCCAGGAAGGCAAGCACGGCGGCGACGGTGGCCAGCGCGAGCGCGGGCAGCAGCCCGGCCAGGGCCGCCATCACGGGGTTGCCGGCCCGGTCGAGCTGGGCTTCCTCCTCGACCCGGCTGTGGAACTGCACGGCGAAGTCGATGCCGACGCCGAGCAGGACGGGCAGGCCGGCGATGGTCACGACGGACAGCGGCACGCCGATGTACCCCGCGAGACCGAAGGCCCAGATGAGCCCGACCCCGACGACGCCGAGCGGCAGCAGCCGCCAGCGCACCGCGAACGCGACGACCAGCAGCCCCGCCATCAGGGCCAGCGAGATGGCGCCCAGGGTGAGGAAGCCGCCGCGGAGGTAGTTGTTGATGTCCCGGAGCAGCACGGCGGCGCCGGTGGTCATCGCCGTCGCGTGGTCGAACCGCAGGCCGGAGGTGGCCCGCTCGACGATCCGCGCACCCTCACCCTCGGCGTCCAGCGAGGCATTGCCCTCCAACCGGGTGACCATCTGGGCGGTCGACGGGGTCGGGAAGAACGGCCGCAGCGACTTGCGGATCGCGCCGGTGTTGTCGTGGAGCAGGAAATCCACCCAGGCCGGGTTGTCGACCGTGCGCTGCGCCTCGGGGATCGCCTGCATCCGCTTCAGCGTGGCCAGCGAGTCGGCGAGGCGGCGCTGCGCGGAGCCCGGATCCGGGTCGCGGCTCTGGGCGCCCAGCAGGATCTTGGCGGCCGGGCTGTCGAGGACGTTGCCGTTCTTGCTGCGCACCAGGTTGTCGGTGAACTCCAGCGCGGTCAGCGGGGTGATCGTCGACTGGACGCGCGGGTCCGCGTCGAGTTCGGCCTGCAGGTCCCGGAACTGCTTGATGTTGTGCGGGGTGAACAGGTCATCGGCGTCGGCGCCGCGCTCGATCGTGAACAGGGTGAGCATCGCCTGCCCGCCAAACAACGACTGGTAGTCGACGTTGTCCCGGGCCACCTGCGAATCGCTGTTGAGGTAGTTGTCCTGGCCGGTGGTGAACTNCAGCCGGTTCAGTCCGTACCCGAGGACGAGCGTGACGAGCAGGGTAACGACGGCGACGACACCGGAACGCCGGCCGTTGCGTGCGACGAGTGCCCGCCAGCGCCCGCCCGGGCCATCCGGCGGGTCGGCGGGCCCGCGCGCCCGTGGACCGGTCGGCCTTCGCGAGGAAGGGGCGCCGGGATCCGCGTCGGACGAGCTCGTGCGGTCGGTCGGGTCAGGAGGGCTCGTCGGATCATCGGCTGGCATGGTGCTTGGCGGCATCGGGCACGCTCCGGAGTCTTCGTTGGCCTCCGGATCAACGCAAAGTGACCGGTCGGTCCGAGGGCTACACCCCTCGGTGTATAGCGCAGATCACATCCGAGTGGTGTAGCTCGGGCATTGATCTTTTGTGCACATTCTGAATGAAACCGAGGGGGCACATTGCGTAATCGGCGGCGGAGGTCTCGACGCCTCATAGACGCAAGGCAATCCCGGTGACCCTCGTTCGGCCTGAAGGTGGCCGTAGGAATGGGCGGGCCGGGGGGCGACCCCGCACCTCCCCCGTGCGTCGCCCGATGGTGCCAGTGCACGGCGGCCGCGTGGCGTGATCGTCGGCGGTCGGCCGGCGCGGGCCGGGCCGACCGCCGACGCCGGTGGTCAGACTCGGGCGGTCTCTCGGGCGACGTGGAGCTCGACGAGCGAGTCGCAGCTCGGGAAGAACAGCCCCTCGTGCCCGTCGTCCCATCGAACGACGTACGGCGGACCGCCGTCGGCGCCGCGTATCTCGATCACGACGCCGTGCCGTTCCGGACTGCCCACGGTGCGGCCGTGGACGACGAACCTGTCTCCGACGGATGCGGACATCATGGCGGTCAACCTCCCTGCCGTTGTGGTGACCGATGGCATGCACCTGCGCTATCTGCGTAACACAGCCGCGGGGGCCCGGCCGGCCCGAAGTCCGAAAGGTCGCCGAAGTCGCGGGCGAGCCCGGCCGGTCCCCACCAATCCCCGCCGGTCCCGCGGTCGAGTCCGGCGCAGCCGCGCGGCGCGCGTCACGGGCACCGCTGGAGGCCTGGGGTCCCCAATCCGGCCACCCCCGCCGCCGTCGCCGGATCGTTCGTCCTACGCCGGCCGATGTCCGGAAGCAGGGCGGTCACGCAGGCTACGTCCTACCCGCGGTGAAATCGTAGGTCGTGGGTTCCCCGTCGTTAATCTGCGGGTAAGGCTGCTGTGGGAGGCGATCACTCGTCCGCCGCCGGTCTCACGGTCGGAACCGCTATGCGACCCAGCGTGAGACGTCGAGAAGAGTTCCGGGGACTGAGCCCTATCTCACATCTTTTTCCCGGCCCTCCTTACCGATCGGTCGGTAGGAACGATGGATGGGTTAACGGGAAGTGTCGTGATGGGGAGGCGGAGATGGTTCGGAGCTGCTCATGGTGAGCACGACGGGCCAGACCCTGATGGGCGGGCCGGTCCGGCCGGCCACGCTGGCCCGAGGCTCCGGTCGGGGTGACCGACCTGGTCGGGCGGCTGGGGCGCTGCGCAGCAGCGCCTTCATCGTGGGTCAGGTCGTTCTGCTGGGCTCGTTGTACTGGCTCTACGGGCTCGGCCGGCACTTCGCCGACGGCCGGGAGCTCGTGGCCCTGCACCACGCGAAGCGCGTCTGGCACATCGAGCGCCTGTTCGACCTGCCGAACGAGTCATCCATTCAGTCCCTCGCGCTCCACTCCAGCCACCTGCTGGAGTTCGCGAACCGCTTCTACATTGCGGTGCACTTCCCCGCGGCGATCATCTTTCTGCTTTGGGTGCTGATCTTTCAGCGGCCGGCCTGGCGCCGGGTGCGGACGGTCATCATGGCGTCGACCGGCGTCGCGTTGCTGATTCACATCGCCTACCCGCTGGCGCCCCCCCGATTCCTGCCGCGGCTGGTGCCCGGAGTGAATCTCGTCGACACCGGGGCGGTGTTCGGGCCGTCGCCCTACGGGCCGCACGACACCGTCGCCAACCAGTACGCGGCGATGCCGAGCCTGCACATCGGGTGGTCCATCCTGGAGGCGTGGGGGGTGATCACCATCCTGCGCGTCCGAGCCCGGTGGCTCGCCGTCCTGCATCCGATCATCACGACCGTCGTCGTGGTCATCACGGCGAACCACTACTGGCTCGACGGCATCATCGGTGGCGGCCTGGTCGTCGCCGCGGTCCAGCTCACTCGGCCGGAGGTCCAGGCCCGGCTGCGGCTGTGGGCCATCGCCTTCCGCCTGCCGGTCCGGGCCCTGCCCGCCGCCGCGATGGCCTGCGCACCGGGGACGGGCGCACCGGTGGCGTTGGCGGGCGGACCGCCACCCGGGGCGATCATCCAGGATCGTCCAGGGGCCGCCGGTCGGCCCGCGTCCGCGGTGCCGCAGGCCAGGAAGGGCCCCTCGGCCGACGTCGACGCCGGCGCGACCGTCGCCCGCGCTCCCGACCCGCCCGACGGGGTTGCGCCACGGGCCGCCCCGCCGCAGCGGGCCGCGGCCGAGGACGCCGACGATGCCGGCGGAGATGCCGGCGGAGATGCCGGTGGAGACACCGAAGGAGTGGCCGCGCCTGAAGGAGCGGCCGGCACCTGAGGAGTGCGGGACAGCAGGAGTCAGGACAGCCGTTCCAGGACGAGCGCCATGCCCTGACCCCCGCCGATGCACATCGTCTCCAGCCCGATGGTCGCGTCGGTGGTGCNCAGCCCGTTGATCAGGGTGGTCAGTATCCTCGCGCCGGTCATGCCGAACGGGTGCCCCAGCGCGATCGCGCCGCCGTGCACGTTCAGCTTCGACAGGTCGACGCCGAGTTCGCGGTAGGTCGGGATGACCTGTGCGGCGAACGCCTCGTTGAGTTCGACGAGGTCCACGTCGTCGATCGTCATCCTGGCCCGGGCGAGCGCCTGCCGGGACGCCTCGACCGGCGCCAGCCCCATGATCTCGGGCGACAGCGCGCTCACCCCGGTGGAGACGATCCGGGCCAGCGGGGTGACGCCCAGTTCACGGGCCCGGGTGTCGCTCATCACGACGACCGCCGCCGCGCCGTCGTTGAGCGGACAGGCGTTGCCCGCGGTCACCGTGCCATCGGGCCGGAAGACCGGCGGCAGGGCGGCGAGCGCCTCGATGGTCGTGCCCGGCCGGGGGCCGTCGTCGGCGTCGACGACCGTGCCGTCGGGGAGCCGGACCGGGGTGAGCTCCCGCTTGTAGAAACCGGCGGCGATGGCCTGCTCGGCGAGGTTCTGTGACCGGCAGGCGTACTCGTCCTGCTCCGCGCGGCCCACGCCGGTGAGCCGGGCGACGTTCTCCGCCGTCTGGCCCATCGCCATGTAGACGTCCGGTAGCTCGCCGTTGCGGCGGGGGTCCGTCCACGCCGGGGAGCCGGCGCCGGCCCGCGCCGCGGTGCGCGCCTGGGCGCCGGCGTAGCTGGGATTCTGGGTGTCGGGCAGGCTGTCGCTGTTGCCCTTGACGAAGCCGCTGACGACCTCGACCCCGGCGGCGACGAACACGTCCCCCTCCCCGGCGCGGACGGCGTGCATCGCCATCCGGATCGCCTGCAGAGACGACGCGCAGTACCGGGAGACGGTCGTGCCCGGCACGCCGTCGAGGCCGAGGCTGACCGCGACGACCCGGCCGATGTTGTGCCCCTGCTCCCCGCCGGGCAGCCCGCAGCCGACGATCAGATCATCGATCTCGTGGGGGTCGAGCATCGGCACCTGGTCGAGCGCGGCAAGGATGATCGTCGCGGCGAGGTCGTCGGCCCGAAGCTTCCGCAGCGTGCCCTTGAAGGCCCGCCCGATCGGCGAGCGGGCGGCGGCAACAACGACGGCCTCGGTCACGGACGCCCTCCCGGAAGCTCGGCGCTGCGGTCACGTGATCGCATGGCACTCGCGGCTAAATGATCAAACTTTAGCGCGGCGCGGTGCCCTCGGTCGCGGCCTCGCGGCCGGCGCGGCGATGCCGGATCGGTCGGGTTACCCTTTGATCATCGGGATGGACCGAGCCGGACGGACGGGCGGATGCGCGAGGGACCTGCTCCGACGGGCGGCGCCGTGGCGTCGGCCGGTACCGTCGACGACCTGTGCCGGCACGCCGCCGCGCTGCGCCGGGCCGCCACCGGGGTGGCTGCGGTGCTGGCCGGGGTCCGGACCACGGGTGGCGCTGGCTCGCCCCTGCGCGCCCGGCTCGACGGCCGCGTCCTGGTCTGGCAGGCGGCTCTCGATGCGGATGCCGAGGCGCTGCGGGCCCGCGCCGCGCTGCTCGACCGGCTCGCGGCCGGCTGGGCGCTGCCCACCCCAGGCCCCTGGCCCGCTGCGGCCATCTCACCCGGACCGACCTCGTCGCGGGTGCCGATTGTGCCGGCTGGGCCGACCGTGCCGATCGGGCCGACCGTGCCGATCGGGCCGACCGTGCCGATCGGGCCGGCCGAGGTGGCGGTCGGGGGAATCGGCGGCGCGGCGGTTCGCTTCGATCCGGTCCTGCTGGGCGCCCTCGCCGCGCGCCTGCGCGCCGCCGCGGACCGGGCGGCGGCGCTCGGCCGCGTGGTGGCCGTCGCCGTCGGCGAGGCCGACCGCACCCTGACACGGATGGGCGCCGCCGGGCCGGGCGGACCGGCCGGGCGCGGGCTGCGGCTCGTGGCCGTCGAGGCCCCCGCCGCCGCAGCCGACATCGAGCTGCGGATGGCCCGCTTCGCCGCCGCGCCGATCACCCTGCGCCGCGTCGGGCCGGGCGATCCATCCGAGCGGCCGGGCCGGACGCCCGGCGGCCGGCCCGCGTCGCCGACGGCCCTGGCAGTGGCGGCGGGACTGCTGGCCCTGTTCGATTCCGGGTCCAGGTCCATCCCGGACACTCCCGGCGTCGAGCGGCTGCGGGCGATCCGGGCGCGGCTGGCGGACCTGCCGGGTCCGATCCGCGCGGGAGTGATCGGGTTGCTGCGAGGCGGGCCGTTGACCGTCCTCGCCGCGATGGCCGCGCGGCTGGCCGGCACGCCGAAGCCGGGAGCGGTGCTCGCCGCAGCCGAACTCGCGGGCCTCGCCGACGATCTGCTCGCCGGGGCGCCGCCCGACCTGCTCGGTGAGCTGGTGCGGGCCCTGCCATGGCTCGAACCCGCCGCGCCGCCGCCCGCCGGCGGCGAGCGGTCGGGACCGGTCGTCGGTGTGGACCGCTCCGGAGACGCCATCGTGCGCGACGGCGCCGAACCCGGTGACGTCGGGCAGGGCGCCGTCGCCGACTGCTACCTCGCCGCGGCGCTGATCGGCCTCGCGCGGCAGGACCCCGCCCTGCTCGCCGAACGGCTGCGGCGCAACCCCAACGGCACCGTCACGGTCACCCTCCACCCGGGTTCGGGCGCACCGGTCGGCGTGACGGTGACCGCGACGCTGCCCGCGAGCCGAGTGTCCGCACCCGCTCCCCCCGGCGGCGGGGGCGGGCGTGGTGAGGCGGTCCAGGAGATCGCGATGGACGGCGACAACGCCGCGGGTCAGCCCGAGCTCTGGCCGGCGCTCTACGAGAAGGCGTACGCCCGCCTGCACGGCGGGTACCCCGCGATCGGGTTCGGCAGCGCCTCGGTCGCCCTGGGGACCCTCACCGGACGGTCGGTGAGCCGGCGAGCCGCCCGCGAGACGAGTGTCGCGGATCTCGTGGCCCTGCTCGGCCGAGGCGAGGTTGTCGTGCTCGCGACCCGGAGCCGGACCCGGCCCGGCGGCCTCGTCGCCGCCCACGCGTACCCGGCGCTGGCGGTGGATGCCGCGCGGGGACGCGTGCTGCTGCGCAATCCCTGGGATCCCGCGCCGGGCACGGACAACGTGCGGTGGTATGCCTGGTCGCAGGTCGTGGCGGACGTGCACACGGTCGTGCACGGGCCCACCCGGTGACGGCCGGCTACCGTCTGCGGATGATCGCGACGGGGGTCGGGCAGTGGATCATGCACTGATGGCTGACCGAACCCAGCAGCAGCTCGGCGAATCCGCCATGGCCGCGGGCACCGACGACGACGAGGTCGCATTCCCGGCCGGCGGCGAGCAGCGCCTGGGTTGGCGAGTCCGGCACCACCCGGCGTCGTAGCTCCAGCCCGGCGGGCAGGGCGTCGCGCACCGTGGCGACTGCCTCGTCGAGCGCGGCCTGGGCCTGTTCCTCCAGCGCCTGAGTGATCTCCCCGGGTGCCTCGGCGAAGGGCAGCGGGATGGCCGCGAGCCAGGCGTGCACGGCGATCAGCGCAACCCCGCGCCGGTAGGCCTCCTGGGCGGCCCAGGCCAGGGCGGCGAGCGAGTTCGGGGAGCCGTCCACGCCCACGGCCACCGCTCGCGCCGGTCGGCCGCAGGTCTGGGCCGGGTCGCCGCCGCGGGCGATCACCACCGGTGCCGGCGAGTGCACGGCCACCGAGGCGCTGACCGAGCCGACCCGCAGCCGGTGCAGCACGCCCCGCCCGCGGGCCCCGACCACGATCATGCGGGCGTCGTGCCCCACGGTGAGCAGTGCCTCCGCCCCGGGCTGATCGACGACCTCCTCGGCGACGTGCACCGCGGAGCCGGCCGGGACCGTGGCGGCGACGGTCTCGTGCAGCACGTGGGCCGCCCGCTCGGCCAGGCCGTCGCTCTCCTCCGGCCGGGGTGGGCCGCCGTGTCCGATCCCGACGACGGCCCGCAGCCCGCAGCCGTGCCGCTCGGCCTCGTCGAGTGCCCAGCACAACGCCACGTGGGAGCCCGGTGAGCCATCGACCCCGACCACGATGTCGGCCATCCGCCGCCTCCTTCGCCGCCCGAGTGGCGCCGCGTCCGCGGAAGCACGGTCGAAATACCCCACCCGCCGGTGGGGAACCCTCGGCGAGCGGGCCTGACCGGCGGCCCGCGACGCAAGGCGGACTGCTCCGGCCCGATCCCCGGCCCGACCCCCGGCCAGAGCTACCGGGGCCCGTGGCGTGGTGTCTCCATAGCCTGACAGATGGGTTCGATGTTCCTGGCTTCGGTTTCCCGACCGTCCGGAGGGTCCAAGCCGGAAGCGGCCGGACGGCGGCCCACTGTAGTGGTCCCACCGTGGGTTGTGGCCGTGCGTGCGCTACCCGTGACTTTTCGGTCCCACCTGCCGGCGGGAAAGTCGGCAGATCATGAGGTGTGGTTGGGCAAGCGTGGCAGCGCCTGATCCACAACCGCCTCGGTTGGCCGCGATCCGGCAATGATCTATAGCACCCGGAGATCCTTTCAATCCGGTCGCGCGGGAATCACGGCGCCGCCGGGCGGCATTCGTCACCNGGCGCGACGAGATGTTGCCGGCCGTGCCCTGTCCCGCATTCCCGGCATTGATGTGCCGGCCGGCCCCGGCCGATGCCGTCGGTCGGTGGTTGTCGCGCCGGGCCCCGGTCGGGGGCGGGCACTGGACGCGTGAGGAAAGGACGCCGGAATCGTCCCGGCAAGGTCGCGCAAAGATATGACGTCTTGCTCGAAAGAATGTCGGCCTGCCGCTCACTGATTCGCCGGCGGGTGGGGCTTTATCGGCCCTGCCGGCCGCCAACGGGACGGCTGGTTCGCCACGGCCTCGGCGGTTGCGGGGATGCGTCGCTCAGGTGTCTGGCATTCCCGCCGCCGGCACTGCCACCGCCTCGCCGCCGCCGCTGCGTCCTCGGGGCGCCTGGGGCCGCGGCCGGCCCGTCCGGCTCGTGGCGGCGTCGGGAGCGCGGCCGGAGGGCCGCTGGTGAATGGCCATCCCCGGCAGGCCGGGGATGGCCGATGAGAGGGCTGATTCGACGTCGGGCGCCGCGCCCGGCCAGATCCGGTCGTCTGCGCGCGCGACGCGCGGTGGTCCGGGGGGCGGCCCGGGACGGGCGGCCGGCGCGAGGTGCCGCCGGGCGGATCCCGGGCGGCGGGGCGAACCGGAGTCGGGCGTGTCGCGGGGCCTGGGTGTGGCACCGAAGGCCTCGTGCCCACGGTCACCCCTGCTCTCTCGTCGGAAAGCCGGGGCGCGGCCGAAAGAAACCGATCAAATCGATGACCGGTTGTCATCGGCGGCTTGATTTGCCGAATTTTTCGGCTGCTCGAACTCGCCATTTGGATGCCCCAGTGTGGCCCTTTCGTGGCCGCGTCGCCATCTTTTTGCTTGGAAGCAGTCGGGCGATGTTTGATGTTTCTGTCACACCACGACTACCCAACGGCGGTGATGGAGTCATGTCCTCTTCATGTGACCGTGGTGGCCCTCCACGGGAGCCGCTTGACCCGGTGCGGAGTACGGTGCCTGAACAGACGTCGACCCGCTCTCGTCCCACCGAGCCCGTTCCGGTGGGGCTGATCCCCGGACAGCCGGCCGTGACCACATCGGGTCCGGGCAGTCCGCCAGCATCGAGTGACCCAGCCGAGGGAAGGAGGCTTGTGCCGCCGGACACGATCCAGCTCACCATCCCCGGTGCTCTGGTTTCGGTTCAGGCGGTGCAGGAGCCGGGAACTCTGATCGCGGACCGCAGCGGATGGCAACGGGCCGTGTTACGCGCATCCATGCCCTCCGCGGCGAAACTCGTCGCGTGCACCCTGGCGTGCCACATCGCCGAGGCGCCGGAGTTCCTCCCCGCCGGTGCGGCCGTGAGCGGCCCCGGGCTGATCACCCTGCGGGAGGAGACCGGCTACAGCCGGACCCACGTCCAGCGGCAGGTTTCCCTGCTGCGCCGGCAGGGTTGGCTGACCACCGTGGCGCGGCCGGCCGCCGGCCGGACAACCCGGTTCGCCCTGAGCATCCCCGACTCGATGGTCCGGGCCGGTCTCGTCCGCCTGGTCGAGCCGCCCGTCGAGTCGACCGACGAGACGCGCGCCGAGGCCGCCAGCACCCAGGAATCCTCGCGCGAGTCGGGCCGCCGCCGCGGGCGCCGTAGCCGTGCCGGCTCCCACCCGAAGGGCGCCGCGCGGCGCCGCACCCGCGAGCGCGAGATGGCAACCGTGGGCAGCGAGGCGCAGGACCGGGCCGGCGGCTTCGTCGTCGACCTCGTGCCCTCGCGCGATCGTGGCCCCGTCGTTCCCGAGGCCGCCCAGCGTCCCGAGCCCCATCAGCGTCCCGAGCCCCATCAGCGTCCCGAGGACTGGCACCGCGAGGACCATCCGTACCAGCCGACGGACGCGCCCACCGCGCCCACCGCCACCGCCGTGACCGACCTGATCTCCGCCGAGCCCGCCGCTGCGGAGCCTACGGATCAGGCCACGGCGCACCAGGCGCCCGCCGCGCGGCCCCTGGTGGACGAAGCGACCGCGGACGAAATTCGGCGAGAGGCCGCGCACGAAGAGGCCGCGCACGTGCACGAAGAGGCCGCGGACGAGGAGGTGGCGGACGAGGCCACGTCGGGCGAGGCCCCGGCGCCCACGGTTCCGCTGCCCCCGCCGCCGCCCGCGCCGATGACTCTCGCCGCGACCCAGGTGATCAACGTGCTGGCGAACGCGATGCGCCGCCCGACCTCCGACTTCCTGGAGATCTTCGGCAAGCTGCAGATCATCTTCGACGAGGACAACTGGGATCCGGTCACGCTGGCCCTGCACCTTGTCCACATCATCCAGACCGGGGTGCTGGTCGGGGACGGCGACGAGATCGACAATCTGTCCTGGCGCCTTGACCGGCTGCCGCGGGCCTCGACCGACTGTGAGTGCCGCTCCTGCCGGGAGCGCCGGGCCGACCAGTTGAAGTCGCCGTCAGCCCCGTCCCCCAAGGGTCGGTTCAACCGCACGGGTGGGGCGGGTCGCGGCGTCGGCCGGCCGGCCGCGGCCGAGCCGAAACGCTCCGCGGCCGCGAAGACCGAGGCACCGCCGGTGGAGATCCCGCGGCCTCCCCTTGAGGCGATCGAGCGAGCCGCCCAGGCGGCGCGGGAGGCCCGGCTGCGGGAACGGCAGCAGGCGGCGGACGGCGCGGCCTGACCGGATTCGGCGCGGTGTTGCGCGGGCCGGTCGGTGGGTCATCATGGGAGGCCGGCGTCGACGGCGGCAGGTGACAGCATGGCGGAACGCGGATCCGGCGATGGTCTCGACGCGGATGTGATCGTGGTCGGCAGCGGCTTCGGCGGCAGCGTCAGCGCGTTGCGCCTCGCGGAGAAGGGCTACCGGGTCCTCGTCATCGAGGCGGGTCGCCGGTTCAGCCCGCGGACGCTGCCGCGTAACAACTGGCACATCCGCCGGTTCCTGTGGCTGCCGCGGCTGGGGTGCCACGGCATCCAGAAGATCACCTGGCTGGGTCGGGTCATCGTGCTGTCCGGGACGGCGGTCGGCGGCGGATCGGTCGTCTACGCGAACACCCTGTACCGGCCGCTCGACGCCTTCTACNCCGACCCGCAGTGGCGCGGCATCACGGACTGGCGCGCCGAGCTGGCCCCGTTCTTCGAGCAGGCCGAGCGGATGCTCGGGGTGACCGCGAACCCGACGACGACCTACGCCGACGAGGTGTTCCACGCGGTCGCGGACGAGATGGGCGTCGGTCCGAGCTTCGCGCCGGCACGGGTCGGGGTCTTCTTCGGCCGCGGCGGCCGGCAGGAGCCGGGAGTCCGGGTACCCGACCCCTACTTCGGCGGGGTCGGGCCCGGCCGCACGGGCTGCATCGAATGCGGCGAGTGCATGACCGGCTGCCGCCGCGGCGCGAAGAACACGCTGGACCGCAACTACCTGTTCCTCGCCGAGCGGGCCGGCGCGCGGGTCCTGCCCGACACCACGGTCACGGCCATCCGCCCGCGGTCCGACGGCGGGTACGAGGTCGACACGGTCCGGACGCCGGGGGTGCCCCGGCGCGGGCGGCGGACGCTGACCGCGGGGCAGGTCGTGCTCGCCGCCGGCACCCTGGGGACCCAGCGTCTGCTGCTCTCGGCGCGTGAGCGCGGCGACCTGCCCGCCCTGTCGCCCCGGCTCGGCGAGCTCACCCGGACGAACTCCGAGTCGATCCTCGGCGCGACGCGGTTCCGCCCGGACCGCCGGGTCGCCCGCGGAGTGGCGATCACGTCGTCGTTCTACCCGGACGCGCAGACCCACGTCGAACCGGTCCGCTACGGCCGGGGCAGCAACCTGATGGCCCTGATCAGCGCGGCGATGACGGATGGCGGGGGTCGGGTGCCGCGCTGGCTGAAGTACCTGCGGGAGCTGCTGGTCCGCCCGCACCACGCGGTGGCCATGGGGCTGCCCTGGCGCTGGTCCGAGCGGACCATGATCGCTTTGGTGATGCAGTCGCGCGACAACTCGCTGACCGTGTCCCTGCGGCGCGGCCCGTTCGGCCTACGTTGGCTGACGAGCCGGCAGGGCCACGGAGATCCGAACCCGTCGTGGATCCCGGCGGGCAACGACGCCGTCCGCCGGATCGCGGCCCGGATCGGCGGCTACCCCGGCGGCTCCGTCGGCGAGATCGCCGATATCCCGATGACCGCGCACATCCTCGGCGGCGCGCCGATCGGCGCGGACCCGTCCAGCGGGGTGATCGATCCCTACCAGCGGGTCTTCGGGCACGAGGGCCTGCACGTGGTCGACGGCGCGGCGATCTCGGCGAATCTCGGGGCGAACCCGTCGCTGACGATCACCGCGCAGGCCGAACGGGCCATGTCATTCTGGCCGAACAAGGGGGAAGCGGACCCCCGTCCGACGCTGGGCCAGCCCTACCGGCGGGTCGATCCCCGCCCGCCGGCCCGCCCGGCCGTGCCGGTGAACGCCCCGGGCGCGTACCGCATCGGCGATCCGGTCGCCGCGCCGCGCCGTTGACCGGTCGCCGGCTCGCCCGCGCCCGCCCCGGGCGGCCGGCCGGACGGACACACGGCCGGGCCGGTGACCAGGGGCGGACGCCGGCGGCGGAACCGGCGCGTGGCGGACTCGAACCCCGCCGGCCGGATGCCGCCGCCGCGTGCCTCAGCGGGGCCGGCTGGGCTCGCCGAACGTCGTGTCCACGCCCGGCATCTCCTCGAGGCTGTTCGTCGAGCTCGCCAGGCGGTCGTCGAAGGGGGCGCGGCCGCTCGCCCGATCGGTGGCCGCGACCGAGCCGGTCGTGCCGCCGATCGGCGCCGGCTCCGCGGTGACCGTCGGGTTGTCCTGCTGGGCCAGGTAACGGCGCACCGCGACGGCGCCCGCCGCACCGGCTCCGGCCAGGACGAGCGTCAGCAGGCCGCGGCGGCGCCGGCGGTGCACCCGGGCGAGCTTGCCCTCGGCCTTGGCCAGCCGCTTCTCCAGGATTTCCTGGGCCTTGTCGGCCTGGACGCGGGCCTTCGCCTCGTTGGCCACGGCCTTGCGTGAACGCTGCCGCTCCGAGCGCAGCTCGGCGGCGGCGCGGGCCCGCTCGGCGGACAGCTCGGCCTGGGAGCGGGCCTTCTCGATCCGCCGGCCGGCCCGCCCGGAGACGGCGACGGCCTTCCCCGCGGCCTTGCCGGCAGCCTTGCTCGCGACGCGCGGGACGGCCGTCCCGCCGCGGGTCGCGGAGCCGGAGACGTCGGAGATCCGGTGGGCCACGGTCACCCCGGCCTCCCGGGTGGCCGACGCGGCGGTGCCGGCGGTCTCCCCGGCGATGCTCGCCGCGCGGTGGGCGACCGTACCGGCCCGGTCGGCGGCGTGCTTCGCCGCGTCGGAGAGCCCGCTGACCGGCGCGGTTTCGGTGACGTGCGAAATACGGTCCTTGATGGTGGTGCTCATGGCGTCCTTCCCTGGAGCCGAGATCGTGGNGGGGGGNCGCGGGCGGTCAAGATCTGTGCAGTGTGCCGTACCCCGTTGGCGGCCCTCTCCAACGCGCCGGCCCCCCGCAGGCGTGTCACGCCGACCTGCGTGACATGCCTGGGCTGTGCAGAGGCCCGTCACGCGGTGCATGCCGATGCGGGCGGTGCGGAACGTCGGCTGCGCCCGGCGCATACGATCGGGTCCGGCTCGGGCGCCGTCTGACCGGACATCGACCCAGACCTGAAGAGAAGAGAGGCTCATGGCCGAGGAGCTGTACGCGACGCTGCGGACGACTCAGGGGGATATCGAGATCCGTCTGTTCCCCGATCACGCTCCCAAGACCGTCCGCAACTTCGTCGGGCTGGCGACCGGGACGCAGGACTGGACGGACCCGGCGAGCGGCGCCAAGAAGACCGGAACCCCGCTGTACAGCGGCACGATCTTCCACCGGGTCATCCCGAACTTCATGATCCAGGGCGGGGACCCGCTGGGCTCCGGCCGCGGGGGCCCGGGCTACCAGTTCGCCGACGAGTTCCACCCCGACCTGACGTTCAGCAAGCCCTACCTGCTCGCGATGGCGAACGCCGGGCCAGGCACGAACGGCTCGCAGTTCTTCGTCACCGTCGCGCCCACCGACTGGCTCAACCGCAAGCACACGATCTTCGGTGAGGTCACCCGGGGCACCGACGTCGTCGACGCGATCGCCAAGGCGCCGACCGCCGCGCAGGACCGCCCGAAGTCCGACATCGTGATCCAGGAGATCGTCATCGACCGTCGGCCGGCCTGACCGGTCCGGCCGGGCCCGACTCCGGGGGAGTACGACCATGAGAACACCGGACGTGCCGCCGGCCGGCCGGTCGTGCGCGGGGGCGCGGCGGGTGCGATCCAGCCGCACTCATGGGGTCGGGCGATGACCCAGCCGCCGCCGGAGCCGGGCGGACCCGCGGGCGACGCGGGCTCCGGCCCGGCCGGGGCGGGCTGGCGGCCCGCCATCGGCCCGCCGGCCGGCCACCCGGGCTGGATCCCGCCACCCGGCGCGCCCGCACCGGGTCCCTCGCCCGCACCGGGTCCCTCGCCCGCACCGGGTCCCTCGCCCGCACCGGGTCCCTCGCCCGCGCAAGGTCCGCAGGGGTCGTCGATTCCGCACTGCTACCGCCATCCGGATCGGGAGACCTACGTCTCCTGCCAGCGCTGCGGCCGGCCGATCTGCCCCGACTGCATGCGGCCGGCGGCGGTCGGGTTCCACTGCCCGGAGGAGGGACGTCCGGAGGGCGGGCGGATCGCCCCGCGCGAGCGCGAGCCGCGTACGACCCTCGGCGGCCGGGCGCAGCTCGCCCGGCAGGGGCTGGTCACCCAGATCCTCATCGGGCTGTGCGTGGTCGCGTACATCCTTCAGGGGGCGCCGGGGCTCGCCGGCGGCGACACCAGCAACCGGTTCACCGACGACTTCGCGATGATCGGCTTCCGGATCGCGGCGGACGACCAGTACTACCGGTTGCTCACCGCGGCCTTCCTGCACGCGGGCGTGCTGCACATCCTGTTCAACATGTACGCGCTGTACCTGCTGGGCTTCCAGCTCGAGGCGATCCTCGGCCGGGTCCGCTACCTGGGCCTGTTCGTGGCCGGCGCGGTCGGCGGGAACACACTGAGTTACCTGCTCGGCGGACTGTCCACGGCCTCGGTCGGCGCGTCCACCGCGATCTTCGCCTTCTTCGCGGCCTACTACGTCATCGCCCGTCGGCTGCGGGTCGATTCGCGGCAGATCCTCATCGTGCTCGGGATCAACCTGCTGATCACCTTCTCGTTCAGCAGTATCGACAAGTGGGGCCACCTCGGCGGGCTCGCGGCCGGTGTGATNGTCGGCCTGATCTACGCCTACGTACCCCCGCGGCGGGCGTGGGTGCAGGCGGGCGGCGTCGTCGGGATGATCGCGCTGCTGTTTGTCGCGGCGGCCGTCAAGTCCTCGACGCTGATCTAGCCCGCCTCGGCCAGCCCGCCTCGGCCGTGGCTGGTCAGCCCAGCCGGAGTCGGATCTCCTCGACGTGCTCGGCGACCGGGCCGGGATCGGTGCCGAGCTGGCGGCGGGTGAGCAGGATCGGGCCGTCGATCGTCTCCACCTCGAGGGTGCGCAGGTGCACCGCGCGCCGATTGTGGGTGAGGGTACCGGCGCGCACCCGGAGCACCGCCGCCCAGGGCAGGTGCCGGCGGCGCAGGCCATCGACGAGGTCGAGCCCGGCGGGGGAGACCCGCAGGGTCGGCCGGGCGAGCAGGTCGCGCAGCGTCAGCACCCACAGGCCGGCGGCGAGTACCCCGACGAGCAGCCGGCCGGCGGCGTCGAGCGAGCCGACCCGCTGCGCCAGCGGACCGACGGCGGCCACCAGCGCCGCCGCCGTGCCGGCGAGGGCGTAGAGCCCGACCCGCCACAGCGGCGGCGACCATGCGGCGGACGTCGGCGGATGGTCGGCGCCGGGCGGTTCCCCGGACCCGGTGGGTTGCGTGGTCACGCCACCACGCAACCACATCCCGCCCAGGCGGCCGCGGTCGGCGCGGGCGATGGAGATCGGCGCCGAGTTGCCAGGTGGCCGAGGTGCTTGCACCATGCTGAGTAGCGGCTACTATTCGCTATCTCATCAACACTCATTGTATTGACCTCGGTGAGGTGGCGATGGCGTGAGAGATGCCGTGGCAGATCGTGATCAGGGGGTACGGGTGGCACATTCGCCGGTGCGACGCAGCGGGGGNAGTCCGTTCNCGCCGATCGCCGAGTACGGATTCCTGTCCGACTGCGAGACGACGTGCCTGGTGGCCCCCAGCGGGAACGTCGAGTGGATGTGCGTGCCGCGGCCGGACGCGCCCAGCGTCTTCGGCTCGGTGCTGGACCGCTCGGCGGGTGGCTTCCGGTTCGGCCCCGACCGCACGCAGATCCCGGCCGGGCGCCGCTACCTGCCCGGGACGAACATTCTGGAGACGACCTGGCAGACGCCGAACGGCTGGCTCATCGTCACCGACTGCCTGGTCGTCGGCCGCTGGCATCGCACCCACAAGCGTTCCAACACCCACCGGCGGACCCCCAGCGACTGGGACGCCGACCACGTGCTGCTGCGCCTCGCCCGCTGCGAGCACGGCTCGGTCGACCTCAGCCTCGTCTGCGAGCCGAACTTCGACTACGGCCGCCAGGCGGAGTCCTGGGAGTACGAGGAGGACGACTACTCCTCCGGGGTGATCTCCAACAGCGGAAGCAACATCACCCTGCGGCTGCGCACCGACCTCCGGCTGGGCTTCGATGGTCGGCGCGCCCTGGCCCGCACCTCCCTGCGGGAGGGCGACACGGCGTTCGTCGCCCTGACCTGGCGCCCTGAGGAGCCGCTGCTGCCGGACACCTACCTGCAGGCCTGTGGCGCGGTGGACCGCACGACCGAGTTCTGGCGGCAGTGGCTCTCGCGCGGGATGTTCCCCGACCATCCCTGGCGGCGTCACCTGCAGCGCAGCGCCCTGGCCCTGAAGGGGCTGACCTACGCGCCGACCGGCGCACTGNTGGCCGCAGCCACCACCTCGCTGCCGGAGACGCCACGCGGCGAGCGGAACTGGGACTACCGGTACAGCTGGCTGCGGGACTCCACCTTCGCGCTGTGGGGCCTGTACACCCTGGGCCTGGACTACGAGGCCAACGACTTCTTCTCGTTCATCGCCGACGTCGCGGAGCACGAGGAGGACATCCAGGTGATGTACCGGGTCGGCGGTGAACCGAGGATCGACGAGGAGATCCTCGGTCACCTTTCCGGCTACGAGGGGGCCTCGCCGGTCCGGGTCGGCAACGCCGCCGCGCTGCAACGCCAGCACGACGTGTGGGGTGTCGTGCTGGACTCGGTCTACCTGCACACCAAGTCACGCGACTATCTCTCCGAGCGGTTGTGGCCGGTGCTGGTGCGTCTCGTCGAGGCCGCCGCGGCGCACTGGCAGGAGCCCGACCGCGGGATGTGGGAGGTTCGCGGGGCGCCGCAGCACTTCACCGTGTCGAAGATGATGTGCTGGGTGGCGCTGGACCGCGGCCGCCGGCTTGCGCAGATGCGCGGCGACGCGAAGACAGCCGTGCGGTGGAAGGCGATTGCCGAGGAGATCCACGCGGAGGTCTGTGACTCCGGCGTCGACCACCGCGGCGTGTTCACCCAGTACTACGGGTCGAAGGCGCTGGACGCCTCGCTGCTGCTGATCCCGCTGCTGGGATTCCTGCCCGCGTCGGACGAACGCGTGAAGGCGACCGTGCTCGCGATCGCCGACGAGCTGACCGAGGACGGCCTGGTGCTGCGCTACCGCACCGGGGAGACCGACGACGGCGTCGCCGGGGAGGAGGGCGCCTTCCTGATCTGTTCGTTCTGGCTGGTGTCGGCACTGGTCGAGATCGGCGAGCTGGCCCGGGCCCGCCAGCTCTGCGAGCGGCTGCTGAGCCTGGCCAGCCCGCTGGACCTCTACGCGGAGGAGATCGATCCGAACAGCGGCCGCCACCTCGGGAACTTCCCGCAGGCGTTCACCCACCTCGCGTTGATCAACGCCGTGATGTACGTGATCCGGGCCGAGGACGCCGAGGCGTACGCCCGCCCGTCCCCATCCACCTGAGTCTCGGCCACCTGAGCCTCGGCCGTATTCGCGGNGTCGATGGTGGTTGTGGCACTAACGTGGGGGCGTGGCAAGCCTGGAAGTCAAGGACAAGCGGGTCGAGGTCGTCATGAGCGGGTTGGAGCGGCTCGGCGCGCTACGCGGCGATGTCTCTGTGTCCCTCGACGAAATCCTCGACGTCCGCCCGGCACCGGAACCGTTCACCGAGCTCTGCGGCTGGCGGCTGCCGGGAACCGGAATCCCGCGCGTGATCGCCCTCGGCACGTGGCGCTCCCGGGACGGCAAGGCCTTCGCCGCCGTCTACCGGGGGCGGCCGGCGGTCGTCGTCGAGGTCCGGCCGGGCGGGGAGTTCCGTCNGCTGATCATCGGTGCCGACGACGCCGACGACGCCGAGGGCACCGTGTCCCGGCTGCGTGCCGCGGTCCTCGCCCGCTGACACAACCGAAGCCCTACCCAATCCCGATTGTCGCCTCGGCTTCCACCTCGACGACCCAACGCTGGTCGAGCAGGCCGGCGACCACGACCATGGTGGCGGCCGGACGGATCGCCGCGAACAGCTCCCGGTGGACCGCGCCCACCGCCGCGGCGTGCTGCGCGCCGGTGAGGAACATGCGGGTGCGGGTGACGTCGTGCAGGCTCGCCCCGGCCTGCGTCAGCGCGGCGCCGATGAGCTCGAAGCAGCGCCGGGCCTGCGCCTGCGCCTGCGCGTCCGCGGCCACCGTTCCGTCCGGCCAGACGGGGCCCGTACCACTGACGAACACCCGGTCACCGACCCGGACAGCCCGGGAGAACCCGATGGTTGCCTCGAAGGGGGACGTTCCGGCGATGAGTTGACGATCGGTACGCATGCGGTCGCTTTTCGTCAGTGACGTGCGGGGGTGGATATCCACACTTGTGGACAACGGTTGTGGATAAATGACACCGCTGGAAGTCCGGCCGAGNGAGTCCGGGGCACCGGCCGGAACGACCGCCGGCTCGACAGATATCCGGCTAGCGCCACTGGGTCGACACGGCGAGACCGATGACGACAAAGCCGAACCCAATGAGGATGTTCCAGCCGCCCAACCCCTCCATTCCCAGCACGCCGCCGTTGGAGAAGTAGTACACGAGCAGGTAGGCGATCCCGATGAGGAAGAAGGCCAGGATGAGCCCGCCGAACCAGGGCGGTGACGGCGGCCTGCTGCGGCGGGTCTGGTTGGCGTTGACGCTCGGCGTCGGCTTCTTCGGCTTGCGACGTCGTGACTCGGGCACTGCGGGACTCCTCGGCTGGCCGTGCGTGGACGAGCGGCGACCGCCGCCGCCCTCCCGGTTCGGCGGGTGGCGGTCCCGCGCTGGGCAACAGGTTAGACGGCGGGCAGCAGGTAAACGGCGGGCAGCAGGTTAGACGGCGGGCAACAGGTTAGACGGCGGGACTGTGGACACACCGGCTGCGTACCGACGTGCGGGATTCTCTCCCGGCGACCGGAGCCCGGCGATCGCCGCGACGTGGCATCGCGGGTGTCGCCGGCCGCGTAGCCTGCGGCAAGAGGCGATACCACCGACGCGGCGGACGGATCGCCTGGCCGGGCCACTGGTGGNGTGTCCGTGCGCCGCCGACCGACGATCCGCCGACATGCGGACGCGCCGCCCGCCCGGCGCGTCGGAGAGGCCGACGCCATGGTGGGTTGGGCGTGCAGCGGGCGTCGAATGGCGAGCGTGAGCCGGGTGTTCCGCGCAGGTCGGGCGGTCGGGGTCGGGCGAATGGTCGGCGGGCGGGCGGAGCGCCGGCGAGCTCGGCGGCTGACGGCGATCGGGCTGGTGTGCTGCCTCGGCCTGCTGGCCGGGACAGCCGCCGCCAGCGCCGGACCCTTCGCCGATCCGGACGGACTGCGTGACTCCCCGGCCGCGGTCGCCTTGGGGCCCGGCGGCATCGCCGAGGTCGTGGGGAACGAGTCGGAGCGGGTCGCCGCGCGGCGCGACGCGGTGGCCGAGGAATCCCGTCGGCCCGTGGCAGCCGTCGCGACCGACTCGACCGCGACCGACTCGACCGCGACCGACTCGACGATGGAGCCGGGCAGGTCGCTGCGAGCCGGCGAGGGGCCGGCCGCGGGACTGGCGGAGGCCGCCGGGCTGGCGCCGGTGCACGGGCCGGCGCTGACCGTGCAGCTCGACGACGCGCCGCGCGAGAACCGCCGCGGTCCGTATCCGGCGGGGATCCCTGCTCCGGGGCCGGACGACCTGGTCGTGCACCAGCAGGACGTGCAGGCGGTCGTGAACGCGCTCTGGGCCGGCGGTGCCGAGGCGATGACGATTATGGATCGGCGGGTCACCGCCCTGACGGCCGTCCGGTGCGTGGGCAACACGCTGCTGTTGCATGGGGAGGTCTTCTCACCGCCGTTCCGGATCACCGCGATCGGCGGCGCCGCCGCCCTGCACGCGGCGCTTCGTGACAGCCCGCAGATCGCGATCTACCAGCAGTACGTCGCCGCCTACCGGCTGGGCTACCGCGTCGACGAGGTCGCGGACGTCAGGATGCCCGCCTACGACGGGTCGTTGACCCTCGCCCGCCCGGGCAACTCGGCGGGCCGGGCGGACTGAGCCGGTTCGACGTGCCGGTTCGACGTGCCGGTTATCAGAGTGTGGGTTATCGGACCGTGCGGCTGAGGATGGCGTGGAGGGAGTCGTCGTAGCTGAGTCGGCCGCCGTCGCGGGTGTGGATGGCGGCGGGGTCGATGTGGCGGGTGGCGCGGGCGAGGATGCCGGCGGGGTCGGGTCCGGCCAGGACGGGTGGGGCGGGTGTGAGGGTGCGGCCGTCGGAGGGGTGTGCGGTGACGGTGCCGTCGTCGGTCCGGCGGAGGCTGATGTTGTCCTCGTGGATGGCGCGGTGATGCGCGGAGCAGAGCAGGAGCAGCCGGTCGATGTCGGTGTCACCCCCGCGGATCCACCACGACAGGTGGTGAATCTGCAACCAGCGGGTGTGTCCGCAGCCGGGGTACTGGCAGCGGCCCTGGTCACGGGCNTAGACGGCGTCGCGCAGCCGCGGGCCGGGCTGGCGCTGCCGGCGGCCGAGGTGCAGGGGGTTGCCCTCGGGGTCGGTGAGCAGCGCGCGGATCAGCCCGTCGCAGCCGAGGCGTTCCACGACCTGCGGCGGCAACCCGATCCCGCCGTCGATCTGCGCCCAGGCCCCGATCCCGATCCGCGGCACCCCCAGCAGCCCCGCGACGCCCTCCGCCGTCGCGTCGCCCGAGCCTCCGTCGCCGACCGCAGCGCTGTCCTGCGGGCCCACAGCCGGGGAGGCGTCGGCGGTCGGAGTGTCGCCGGTGGGGCGGGTGGTCAGGTGCACGGTGAGGGTGTGACCAGGGGTCGTCAGACCGGGAGCGGACCGGTCGAGGAAACCGTCGGCCAACGCGATCAGCGCGTCGGCGTCGCGTTGGCGATCCCGCGCGGTCACCACACTCTCCCCATCAGCGGGCAGCTCGCCCGACCCGGCATCACCCGACCCTGCGTCGTCCGACCCTGCGTCGCCGGTCGTGGCCTCGGTGGAGCCGAGGGGGGTGGTGTCGTCGAGACTGGCCCGGGCCGCGTCCAGGGCGGCGATCAGCTGGGCGCCCTCGTCTGCGGACAGGACCGCCTGCAGGCAGAGCATGCCGTCGTCGTCGAACCGCCACGACAACCGCCGCGAGGCCCGCCGCACCTTCTGATCCCCTCGGGCCTGCCGGTAGGACCGCACCAGCCGTTCCACCTGCCCCGCGGTGCAGAACCGGGCATGCGACAACCACACCTGCTCCGTCGACGCGTCCGCGACCCGGGTCACCGCCCGCACCTTCGAATACGACAACGTCCCCGCCGCGAACGCCGCCCGAATCGCCGGCAGACCCTCCAACGCACGCGCGGTCGCCACGTACTCCCGGGCCGTGCGCAGACCAAGACCACACCGCCACGCCAACCAGTGCGCNCACGATCCCATCCCGATCCCCGACCAGCCCTCACGCCGATCGAACGCGGCCAACGCCACCAACCAGCCACACGTCGCCGCCGCGATCCGCCCCGCCCATCGGCACACCACCTCCTCCACCTCCCCCAACGAAGCAGTCTCCACATCCACCCCCACCAGGGCAGACACGGCAGACGAAGNAGACGCAGCGGGGGGCAGAGGGAACGCGGGAACCGCACTCATCATGATCACCGGGCCAGGGGTGTCGTCGGTCATCGGACCCGAGCATCGTCCCACCCACCACCGACAGGAACCCGACCAAGATCAACTGGGGTGGGGCCGCCCACCCCNCAACCACGGACCCAAAACCTCGGCGTGAAACCAAAGCCGACAGACGAGCTGACACAAGNCGACAGACGAGCCGGCACACCGAAAGACGGTCACGGTGTTCGGCGGAACCCGAACCGGCCCGGCGCCGATGCCGGACCCCGGCCCGGACCCGGACCCGGACCGGGACCGGGACCCGACAGCGAGGTTCCGCGGAACCCACACCCGCACACGGCGACCTACCGGCCGGCTCAGGCGAAGGCGGCAGCCCGCAGCGTCTCCACCTCGGCGGACAGCTCGGGTGCCAGCCGGCGTGCGGCGCCACCGTCGCCGCACTGATCGAGCCAGCGGGCGAGGATCAGGTGGCCGCCCTGGGTCAGCACCGACTCGGGGTGGAACTGCACGCCCTCGAGCGGCAGCTCGCGGTGGCGCAGCGACATCACCACGCCGCTGTCGGTCCGGCCGGTCACCTCGATCTCGGCCGGCAGGGTGCTCTCCTCCACGGCGAGCGAGTGGTAGCGGGTCGCGATGAACGGCGACGGCAGGTCCGCGAGGACGCCGACGCGGTCGTGGTGGACCTGGGAGGTCTTGCCGTGCAGCAGCTCCGGCGCGCGGTCGACCGTCGCCCCGAACGCGACGCCGATCGCCTGGTGCCCCAGGCACACCCCGAGCAGGGGGGTGCCGCGCCGGGCGCACTCGCGCACCATCGGGATGCTCACTCCGGCCGCCTCGGGCGTGCCCGGCCCCGGGGACAGCAGCACGCCGTCGACGCCGAGGTCGCCGAGTTCCGCCGGCGTGATCTCGTCGTTGCGGNGCACCACGCACTCGGTGTCGAGCTGGCCGAGGTACTGGACGAGGTTGAAGACGAACGAGTCGTAGTTGTCGACCACCAGGATCCGCATCAGCACGCCACCTCCGGCGAGTTCGGGGCGAGTTCGATCATCGAGCTCACCCGTTCCCGTTCTGCGCCGCGCCGCCACCCGGGCCGGCGCCGGTGCCTGCGGCGCCCCCGCCGCGGTTGGCCGCCCCGCCGTTGCCGGCGGACAGGCCGAGCAGGCCTGTGCGGCTCGGGGTCGGGTTCGGCTGGGTCTGGGTGGCCGCCGGGCTCGGGCTGGTGGTGTCCGGCTGCTCGGTCGGCTGCTGGTCGGTCGGCGGGGTCTGGGTGGGGCTCGGCGGCGGGGTGGTCTGGATCTGCGCGGCGACCGAGAGCTGGACCGTCGATCCCCGCGGGACGTTCCCTCCGGAGGGCTGCTGGTCGACCACGGTGCCGGGGGCCACGTTGTTGTTCGCCACCGACTGCTGGGTCGCCTGCAGGCCGTAGCGGCCGAGCTCGGCGACGGCGTTCTCGTAGGAGNGGTTGCGCACGTCGGGCACGTTGACGTTGGAGCTGACCACGTTCAGGGTGACGGTGGCGCCGGGCCTGACGGCGGAGCCCACCTGCGGGTCGGTGCTGTCGACAGTGCCGGGCTTGTGGCTGGTCGCGTTCGCGTAGGGCACCGAGCTCGGCACCAGGCCGAGCCCGCGCAGCTCCGCCTCCGCGGTCGCCTGCGACTTGCCGACGAGGTCGGCCGGGATTGTGACGTCGCCGGCGGCCTTGCCGATCGACAGCGTGATCACGCCGTTGATGTCGACCTGCTTGCCCTCGGCCGGGTCGACCTTGGTGACCCGGCCGGCCATGTCCGGCGCATCGACTGAGGTGATCTCCACGCGCCCGGTGAAACCGGCGCTCTGGAGCCGGGCCTTGGCCTGCTGCTCGTTCTGGCCGGTGAGGCCGCTCGGTACGGTGAACGACTTGGCNGCCTGGTTGCCGTCGCCGCCGCCGAGGAAGGTGGTCGCGAGCAGGACCACCGCAACGAACACGACGACGATGCTCAGGCCGGCGAGGACGTACTTCAACGTCTGGGACCGCTGCTGGTCCGGCACCGCCCGGCGATCGATGGCGCCGGTGACGTCGTACCGGTCGAACGGACCGGTGCCGAACCGGCCGTCGTCGTAGGAATCGTCGCGGTAGGAGGTCGCCTCGTCGCCGTAGCGGTCGTCGGGGTAGCGGTCCCGGGTCGGGTAGCCCGCCCGGTCGCCCCGGCCGAGCAGCGCGGTGCCGGCGGTGGCGGCGGGGCCGAGGGTGGTGGCGGCACCGCTGGCGCCACCACCTCCCATCATGGCCTGCACCCGGCGTCCCGCCAACGCCCGTTCCAGATCGTCGCGCATCTCACCCGCGGTGAGGTAGCGGTCGTCCGGGTCCTTCTCCATCGCCTTCAGCACGATCGCGTCGGCCTCGGGGGAGATGT
The DNA here is from genome assembly GCF_001421075.1 of Frankia sp. CpI1-P. Classification (NCBI taxonomy): domain Bacteria; kingdom Bacillati; phylum Actinomycetota; class Actinomycetes; order Frankiales; family Frankiaceae; genus Frankia; species Frankia sp. CpI1-P. Next base: position 41,518 of record NZ_LJJX01000027.1, read on the forward strand.
CGCGGTCGTGTGCGGACGGCGGGTCCGGATCCTCCCGGACGTGCTGGTAGGCGACCGCCACCGGGTTGTCCCCGCGGAACGGCGGGGAGCCGGTGAGCAGCTCGTAGAGCAGCACCCCGGTGGTGTAGACGTCGCTGCGGGCGTCGACGCGGGCGCCGCGGGCCTGCTCCGGGGACAGGTACTGGGCGGTGCCGATCACGGCCGCCNTCGCCGTCATCGTCGAGGACGTCGCGGTGGTGGCGCGGGCGATGCCGAAGTCCATCACCTTGACCGAACCGTCCGGGCTGAGCATCACGTTCGCCGGCTTGATGTCCCGGTGGATGATCCCCATCCGGTGGCTGTAGTCCAGCGCGGCGCAGACGTCGGAGGTGATCTCCATGGCGCGGCGCTCGGTGAACCGGCCCTCGGCCTGCAGCGCGTCGCGCAGAGTCCGGCCCTCGATGAACTCCATGACGATGTACGGGATGTGGTTGCCGTTGATGACGTCCTCGCCGGTGTCGTACACCGAGACGATCGCCGGATGGTTCAGGGCGGCCGAGGACTGCGCCTCGCGCCGGAACCGGGCGAGGAAGGTGGGGTCGCGGGCGAGGTCCGAACGCAGCGTCTTGATCGCGACCTCGCGCCCGAGTCGGATGTCGCGGCCGCGGAAGACCTCGGCCATCCCGCCGTAGCCGATGCCTGCGCCCAGCTCGTAGCGGCCACCGATGAGCTGCGGCGCCGCGTCGGGCGTGTACATCTCCGTCGCGTCGGTCACCAATACTCCCCTGCCGTCGCCCCTCCCGCGTCGGAGAGCGCCGACCCGGCGTTGCCGCTGACGATTTCATCACCGAATGCGTGCGCGTACACCACACCTGGTGGTGTGGCCGCCGAGTTCGATTCGGAGCCCTTGCTGGAGAACAGCTTGTTGGTCACGAAGGCGGTGATGGCGACCGTCAGGACCAAAAGAATGATCAGGACCGGTAGTGGCATCGGCCGCCGGGCCGCCGGACCGGATCGGCGCCGGGCCGCCCGCCCTGGCCGGGCCGCGTCCGGCTCGCCGGGGCCTGCCGGGCCGCCCGGTGGGCGGGACCACGACGGGGGACCCGGTCGGTAGAGCGTGCCCGGGTCGCGGCTGTCGCCGCGGTCGCCCGCCCGATAGCCCTGCTCCCCGTAGCCCTGCTCCCCGTAGGCGGTCTCGGCACCGTAGGCGGTCTGCTCGCCGCGATAGCCGGGGTATCCCGTGTCGGGACCGAACGACGGGCTGTGCATCGCCGTCGCGGGCAGCTCGGCGGCGCCGTGCGGGGGGCCGGCCGGACCGCCGGGCACGGCCTGGGTGTGGTCCGACCCGGCGCCGGTCCGGCCCGGCCCGCTGGTCCGCCCCATGGTCGACGGTGGGGGAGTGACCCAGGAGGGCGGCCGGTTGCGGGAGGTGGGCCGGCGGCCGGCGGGCCCCGAGGGGGGCAGGCCCGGGCCTGGGCCGGGGTGGCGCGCGGTCGCGTCCGGCGTGTCGCCCGGACCCGGCCAGCGACCGGTGTCCGGGCTCCACAGGCTGCGCCGGATGCCCGCGGCGGAACGGGCGAACGCGCCCGCGGAACTGGGCCGGCGCGCCGGGTCCTTGGNCATGGCCGACTCGACCAGGGCTCGCACCTGGTAGGGGATGTCGGCGGGTAGCGGGGGCGGGGTGTCCTGCTGGTGGGCCATGACCACGACGATCGGGTTGCGGTCGTCGAAGGGCCGCCGGCCGGCGAGGCACTCGTACGCGACGACGCCGAGGGAGTAGACGTCGCTGGCCGGCGTCACCGGTCGCCCCGACGCCTGCTCGGGTGAGACGTAGTACGCCGTGCCCATCATGATGCCGGTGGCGGTCAGCGGGGCGGCGTCCACCGCGCGGGCGATGCCGAAGTCGGTGACCTTGACCGCGCCGTCCGGGCGCAGCAGCAGGTTGCCGGGCTTGACGTCGCGGTGGACGACGCCGAGGGCGTGGGCGGCCTGCAGCGCGTCGGCGGCCTGGCCGAGGATGTCCAGCATCCGTTCGGGCGACAGCCGCTTCTCCCGGTGCAGCGCGGCCGACAGCGGCTCGCCCTCCACCAGCTCCATCACCAGGTAGGCGGTGGGGTAGTCGTCCGCGGTGGCGACCTCGCCATAGTCGTAGACCGAGGCGACCCCGGGGTGCGACAGCCGGGCGGCGTGGCGGGCCTCGCCGCGGAAGCGCACCAGGAACGACTCGTCGCTGGCGTACTCCGGGCGCAGCAGTTTCACCGCGACGGGGCGGCCGAGGGTCTGGTCGAGGCCCCGCCAGACCTCGCCCATGCCGCCCGCGGCGATCCGGCCGTCGAGCCGGTAGCGGTTGTCCAGGACGGTGTTCGGCGAGGCGGCGCCCGCGAACGGCTGCGACGGTGAGGTGGGGTTACCCGGCGAGTTGTTCATGGTGTGTCCAATGNGGCCTGCATGACCTGTTTCGCGACGGGGGCGGCAATGGCACCACCGGTGCCGACCTCACCCCCGCCGTCCTCGACGATGACGGCGACCGCCACCTTCGGCGCGTCTGACGGGGCGAACCCGACGAACCAGGCGTGCGGCAGCTCGCCCGTGCCGTGTTCCGCGGTTCCGGTCTTCCCTGCGACGGAGACGCCGTCGATGCGCGCCTTGCGGCCCGTTCCCGACGTCACCACGCTCTCCATCATGGTCGTGAGTTCGGCGGCGACGTCGCTGCTCACCGGCTTGCCGAGTTCCTTGGGATCGGTCCGGCTGATCGTCTTCTTGTCCGGGCCGCGCAGCTCGGAGACGAGGTAGGGCTTCATCTCGGTGCCACCGTTGGCGATCGCCGCGACCACCTCCGCCATCTGTAGGGGCGTGACCCGGACGTTGTACTGGCCGATCGCCGACTGCGCCGTCTGCGCGCCGTCGAGCTTGGTCGGGAACACGCTGCGGGCCTGCTGCAACGGGAAGTCGGGGAAGGTCGAGTTCAGGCCGAACGCCTCGGCCTGCTGGCGCAGCGTCTCGGCGCCGAGATTGATGCCGAGCTGCGCGAAGGCGGTGTTACAGGAGATTGTCAGCGCGTGGGTGAGGGTATCGGTCTCACCGTCGCCGCACCGCTCGCCGCCGAAGTTCGGCAGCCGCACCGTGCTCAGCGGCAACGCGAGCTCGTCGGGCGCCGGCACGCGGTCGTCCGGGTGGCGGCCGTGCGACAGCGCCGCCGCGGCGGTGATGAGCTTGAACGTCGAACCCGGTGGATAGGTCTGCTGCGTCGCCCGGTTCAGCAGCGGCTGGGCCGGGTCGCCGGAGAGCACCCCGTAGGCGCCCGTCGCCGTCTTCTCGGTGTGGCTGGCCAGCGGGCTCGGGTCGTAGGACGGGCTGGTCACCATCGCCAGGATGGCGCCGGTGGACGGGTCCAACGCGACCACGGCGCCCTTACGGTTGCCCAGCGCCTGCGCGGCGGCCTGCTGGACCGCGGGCAGGATCGTGGTGACCACGGAGCCGCCGCGGCGCTGCTTGTTGGTGAAAAGCCCGGTCACCCGGCTGGCCAGCAGCCGGTCGTCGTCGCCGGAGAGGAACACGTCCTGGGAGCGCTCCAGCCCGGCGGCGGTGAACAGCGTGTAGTAGCCCGTGATGTCGGAGTAGAGCGTCCCGGCCGGGTACTGCCGCTGGAACTTGTACTGGTCGTTCGACGGAGTCGACCGGGCGATCTCCACGTCTCCCGCCAGGATCGTCCCGNGTTCGCGTTCGAGCCGTTCGGTGATCTGGCGGCCGTTGGTCGGTTGGGTCTTGAGGTCACTGGCCTCGCCGACCTGCAGCCAGTTGGCGTTCACCAGCAGCGCGGCGAACAGGACCAGACAGGCGACGGCGACCTTGCGCACCGGGCGGTTCATGTCGTCTTCACCACCTGGGTGGGGCTGTCGGCGACCGCGCCCGGATCGAACAGCGGGGCGTCCGACGCCGGCTCGGGNGCACGGCGTGCGCTGTCGCTGACCCGCAACAGCAACGCGATGATCGCGGCGTTGGCCACGATGGACGACCCACCATAGGAGACGAACGGCAGGGTGAGNCCGGTCAGTGGGATGAGTCGCATCACCCCGCCGACCTGCACGAACACCTGGAGCGCCAGGGTGAACGACAGCCCGGTCGCCAGCAGCTTGCCGAAGGGGTCCTTCGCCCCGAGGGCGGCGCGCATGCCACGCAGCACGATCAGCGCGTACATCGTCAGGATGGCCATCACCCCGGTGAGTCCCAGCTCCTCGCCGAGGCTGGCCATGATGAAGTCGGTGTTGGNGAACGGCACCTTCTGCGGATGGCCCTCGCCGAGGCCGGTGCCGGTCATCCCGCCGGCCGCAAAGCCGTACAGACCCTGCACGAGCTGGTAGGAGGTGCTCGACGGGTTGTCGCCGTCGAAGGCGTGCAACCAGCCGTCGACGCGGACCTGGACGTGGCTGAACATGCTGTGCGCGAGCACGGCACCGATCATGAACAGCACGAACCCGATCAGGAACCACGACGCCCGCTCGGTGGCCACGTAGAGCACGACCATGAACATGCCGAAGAACAGCAGTGAGGAGCCGAGGTCGTTCTGCACGACCAGGATGCCGAGGCTCGCCAGCCACGCCATCAGGACCGGTCCGAGGTCGCGGGCGCGCGGCAGCTTCACCCCGAGNACGGACCGCGACGCCAGGGACAGCACGTCCCGCTTGTTCTCCAGGTAGCNGGCGAAGAAGATCAGAATGATGATCTTCGAGACCTCGCTGGGCTGGAACGAGAACGGCCCGACCCGCAACCAGAGCCGGGCGCCGTTGATGGAGGTGCCGATGCCCGGCACGATGGGCAGCAGCAGGCCGACGATGCCGACCAGTCCGGCCGTGTAGGCATAGCGGGCAAGGTTGCGATGGTCGCGCACCAGCGCCAGCACCAGGACGAAGACGATGACCGCCAGCAGCGTCCAGACGAGCTGCACCTGCGCGGCGCTGGGCGGGATGTGGGTGCCGGCCTGCTTGGCCGCCTGGCTCTTGGCCAGGTCCAGTCGATAGATCATGACCAGGCCGAGGCCGTTGAGGGCGACGACGACCGGCAGTAGCACCGGATCGGCGGCCGGCGCGAACCGGCGGACCGCGAGGTGCGCCAGCGCCCACAGGCAGAAGAAGCCCAGGCCGATCGAGAAGATGCCGAGCGAGAGCTCGCCGATGTCGGCGAAGGTCAGTGCGGCCAGCGCGCTGGTCGCCAGCACCCCGGCGAAGACCAGCAGGACGAGCTCACGGCGGCGGTACGGCGGCAGGTCGGTGCCCTGTGGCAGCGGCAGGCCGGCGAACGTCGCGGTGAGGTCCGCCGACCTCGGCCTGCGCAGCGGAGGAAGGGGTATCGGCGGGCGGGTCATCGCTGGCCTGAGGTCACGGTGACGTGGTGGGTACGGGCGTGCTCGGGCAGCCTGGAACGGCGACGCCGACGGGGATCGCGGTTTGGCACGCCGCAGGCACCAGACCGGCGGGGTCCAGCGACGGGGACTTGGGACGGTTGGTCGGGGACGGACTGGGCGCCGCGGTGACCGCCGGCCGCGTCGGGCTCGGCGTGTGCAGCCGGGCGATGATCTGCTTCCCCTCGTCCCGGCTGTTGGCCGGGATGCCGCGGCGCACATCGTCCTGATCGGCCGGGGTGAACTCGGACAGCAGCGGGCCGTGCGAGACCTTCGACGAGAGATGGACGCCGGCGATGCTGCCCTTCACCCCCTGGAACAGGGCCACCCGCCCGTTCTCGTCGACGCCGACGTAGTACTGGCCGCGCACGTAGGTCCACCCCGCCGCGGCCCCCGCGACGACGAGGACGAACACGACGGTGGAGACGAACAGGATCCGCCGACCCGAGCGGCGTCGGGCGTCCCCCTCCCCGTCCGCATCGTCGCTCTCGCCGTCGCCGCGGTCGCTGGCCTGCTCCTGGCGGTCCCGGCGGTGGAAACCCGACCGGCCGATCCGGGCCGCCTTGGCCGCCGCGGATTCGGCGTCCGGGTAGCGCGGGTCGGGCCCGCTGCGCGCGGACGCGGCCCCGGGCACCACCCGCTTCTCCGCCGCGGCACCGGCGACCAGCGGGTAGGGCCGGCTCTCTCCACGGTCCTCGGAGATGTCGGCGACGACGACCGTGATGTTGTCCGGACCGCCGCCCTTGAGCGCCAGATCGACGAGCTGGTCCACCGCGTCCTGCGGGGTGGGCAGCAGCAGCGTCTCCAGGATCGTCTCCTCGCTGACCACCCCCGACAGGCCGTCGGTGCACAGCAGGTAGCGATCCCCGTCCCGAGCCTGGCGCACCGACAGATCGGGCTCGACCTCGCGGCCGTCCAGCGCACGCATCAGCAGGGAGCGCTGGGGGTGCGTGTTCGCCTGCTCGGGGGTGATCCGGCCCTGGTCGACGAGGTCCTGTACCAGCGTGTGATCGTGGGTGACCTGGCTGAGGATGCCCTCGCGCAGCAGGTAGGCCCGCGAGTCCCCGACATGCAGCACCCCGAGCATGTCTCCGGAGGAGAGCACCGCGGTCACCGTGGTGCCCATGCCGTCCAGGGCNCTGTTCTCCAGCGACATCTCGCGCAACTGACGGTTGGCGTCGCGGACGGCCTCGTTCAGCTCTGTCACGAGGTCGTCGCTGTCGATGTCGTCGTCGAGGTCGGCCAGCCGGGAGATCACCATGGAGCTGGCGACCTCGCCCGCGGCGTGCCCGCCCATGCCGTCGGCCACCGCCAGCANGCGCTGCCCGGCGTAGGCGGAGTCTTCGTTTCCTTCCCGTACGTGCCCGACATCCGAGCGAACGGCGAAGTGAAGCCTGAGGCTCACCGGTGGAGCTCCAGGACCGTCTTCCCGATCCTGACCGGCGCGCCGAGAGGTACCGGCATGGGACTGGTCACCTTCGAACGGTTGAGGAATGTGCCATTGGTCGAGCCGAGGTCCTCGACGAACCACTGTCCGTCGTGGGGCACGAGTCTCGCATGCCGACCTGATGCGAAGTCATCCTCGAGGACCAGAGTCGAGTCCTGTGCCCGTCCGATGGTGACAGGTGACGATCCTAGGGGAATCGTTGTGCCTGCCAAGTGCCCCTTGGTTACCACGAGTTTGCTCGGAGACTGTGGCTTGCGTGCTGGTTGAGGTGGAGTCCGGGGGGGTGTCGGCCGTGCCATCGGGGGTGGCTCGCGCCGCTGCTGGCGCTTCGTCGGGCCGAACATGTCCAGCCGGACGGCGCGCACGGCGACCAGGACGAATCCCCACAGCAGGGCAAGAAAGCCGATCTTGACGATCAGCAGGACGAGTTCGCTGGGCTCGGTCGGATCCATCGGCCGCTACCAGCCCCGATCCGACCGCGACCGCCCGCGCCCACCGTCGCCGCCCGCCGGGGGGTCGAGCTGGCCCGGCAGGTACGTCTGCGCGTCGTACACGTCGTCCAGCGGTTCGAGGCCGCTGTCGGGCCCCGCCGCGCCGCGGGCGGGTCGGGCCGGCTCGCGGTAGCGGTCGGTGGCGTCCTCCCCGTAAGGGTCCGGCCGGCGGGGACCGTCGTCGCGGCGGTCCCGCGGATCGCGGCGATACGGGTCGCGCCCGCCGCGCTCCGGCACCGCGCGCTCCGGCACCGCGCGCTCCGGCCCGGCGTCGCGGCCCGGGTCCCGGGGGCCGGGTTCGCGGCGGGCCGGACGAGCCTGGTCACGGGCCCGGCCGACATCCGAGCCCGGGCCGTGGCCGCGGTAGCCGGGGTCGCTGCCTGCCCGGGCGGGGCGCTCCCGGTAGGGATCCGTCGGGTAGGGCTGGCCGCCGCGCGGGGGCGAGCCACGCCGGTACGGGTCGTCCGGCGGGGGCGTGGAGCGCCGGTCCGGCGGGGCCGTCGTCCGATGCCCGACCCGCTCCGGCGGAGGGGTGGCCCGGGAGGGCGACNGGCCCGCGGCGCTGCCCCGGCCGTCCTCACGGTGGAAGACGATGGTCGCGGTGCCGAGCTCGATCCGATCCCCGCTGACGAGCTTGACCTGGGTGGCCGCGCGGCCGTTGACGAGGCTGCCGTTCGTCGAGCCGGCGTCGACGTAAAGGAACTGCCCGTCCGGCAGCCGGCGGATCTCCCCGTGCCGCCGGGACACCCCGGTGTCGTTCAGCCGGATGTCGCACTCGACGCTGCGCCCGATGACGGTGGTCTCGGCGTCCAGCGGGTACTCCCGCTCCCCGCCGCCACCCGTCCCACCCGGGGCCTTCGTCGTGATCAGTAGATGGGGGGTGCCGGGCGCACTCGGGCGCGGACGGCCGCGGCGCCCGCTGACGACCCCCGGGTCCGCCGCCGCCACGCTGCTGCGGATCCGGAAGACGCCGACGTCGAGGTCGGCCGCCTCGGACATCCGGACGGAGACCGGGCCGACGAAGGTGTACCGCTGCTCGGCCGCATGCTCGCGGACCATCTCGGCCAGCTCGTCGCACAGCGCCCGGTCATATGGGGAGAGCCGGGCGAAGTCGCCGGTGGCGAGCTCCACCGCGAACTCGTTGGGCACCAGCACGCGGTTGGAACTGACCGCCCGCCGGTCGTCGGTCTCCCGGGCCAGCGCGCTGGCGATCTCCACGGGCTCGACCCCGCCCTTGAACACCTTGGCGAACGCACCCTCGACGAGGCCGCCCAGGCGCCGTTCGAAGCGTTGTAGCACGCCCATGCTCGACCTCCCTTCTCCCGGTCTGTGAGATCGTATGCCCCCGGGCGCGGACGCCCCACGGCTCGGCCGCTTGACAGGTCCACCGCGGTGGGCGACCCCCCGGCGCAGTGGACATCTCCGGCGTGATAGCGTGTCCCCTGGTTAAGAGATAGTCCCACTCGGGCGAGTGGCGGAATGGCAGACGCGCACGGTTCAGGTCCGTGTGTCCTAGCGGACGTGGGGGTTCAACTCCCCCCTCGCCCACGTCAGCCCCTACCGGAGCATGCTGCGCCGGTAGGGGCTTCCTTTATTTTGCCGGGGGGGCCGAGCCCCCCCGAGCCCCCCACGGTGGCCTGTCGGGTGGGTGGGTGGGTGAGGGGGGCGGGGTGGGGGGCGAACTTTGCCACCCCGAGGCGACCACCCCGTCCAGGCTGCCCCGGCACCGAGAAACTGGCCCAAAGCAGCCATTCCCAGTCGCACAGCAACCACTCACGCCCCTGGGACGCCCCTGCGGCCACACCACTGAGTNCACCCTCGGGGGGTGGGGTCAGGCGGGCGACTGTCGTGAAGTGGACGGCTGATCGTGGCGGTCAGTGCGCCGCGGTGGTGCCGAGCGCCGGCTGGGCGGAGCACTTCTGGAGCACCGCCCGCATCGCCTGGGCCTCCGCCGCCACCACCCACAGGTGATAGCGGGACTTCAGCCCCACCTGGCGGGCGATGTACGGGCACTNCTCGCCAGGGCTGGGCGGCAGCCATTCGGCCGCATCGTGGTCGCTCTTGCGCTGGTTCGTCGGGCCGTCCACCGCGAGCAGGTTCTCCGGGTCGTTCGCGAACTGCAGGCGCTGTGCATCGGTCCAGTTCAGTGCGCCGGTCCGCCAGGCGTCGGCCAGCGGCACGACATGGTCGATCTGCACGGCGGAGGCGTTGCGGGAGCGGTCGAAACGGATGATCCGGGTCGTGTACGGATCGGTGAGCTCGCCGGTCAGCACCGTGCAGCCGTCGGACCGCCGCACGGTGGTGCTGCGCAGGTCTCGGCGCAGGATGTCGTTGCGGGTGTCGCAGCCGTTGTGGTCGACGTCGGACCAGGGGGTGCCGAACTCGTCGCGCTGGTACTTCGGCGAGTTGTCCTCGGCGCGGACCGGCAGGGTGGCGAGCAGCGCGAGCGCCGAGCCCGCGGCGCCCCGGGAGGTCGCGCCTGCGGCGCCTGCCGCGCTCGCCGCGCCCGGATCCGCCGCGCCGGTCTGGTCGCCGCGGCTGTCGCAGGCGACCAGCGCGGTGGCCACCGCGAGCAGCAACACGAGCCCGCCGTACCTGATCCGCCCGGCCGATCCTGCCCGTCCAACCGATCCTGCCCGTCCAACCGATGCCGCCCGCCCGACCCGGCGGCGCGGGACCGCACCGACAGCGCTTGTCCGCACCTGACTCCCCACCTCGACGCCCCGCCCACCTCGACGCCCCGGGTCCGCGGGAAGAACGCCTCCGCCCGCTTGACGCCCGTCCGGGCAGAGAGTCACGTTAGCGGTCGATCGTGGTGTCCTGGTGGTTGGTACAACCCGGAAAGGGCAGTTCTTAGCGCGAAACATCGCAACGTAGCCAGTCAATCCCCTACAGTGTGCTGCCATGCTCAGACTGCTGGCGCAGGTCGCCGCCCCGATGCCGTCCCATCCCCGCGGGTNGCACGTGGTTGCCGTCCCGTCCGCGTCGCCGCGATCCTCGGCTGTGNCATCCCGGCCCTTACGCCGCGACGCCGAACTGAACCGTGCCCGCATCCTCACCGCCGCCCGGGAGCTGTTCGTCGAGCGCGGAAACGACGTCGGCGTCGAGGAGATCGCCCGCCGCGCCGGAGTCGNCATGGGCACCCTCTACCGACGTTTTCCGAACAAGGACGCGCTCATCGAGGCGATTCTGCGGTCGACCGTCGACGACATCCGCGAACTCGCCGTGGAGGTGGCCGCGACGGAACCACCGGCAAGCGCGCTGCATTGCTTCGTGGTACGGGTGCTGGCGGCCGACCCCTGCCATGGAGCCTTCCTGGCGCAGCGGCTGTGGAGCGGGCGCACCGCGGAGCGCATGATCGCCGAGGTCGTCCCGTCGGTGGCGGCGATGCTCGCCGCGGCCCAGCGGGCGGGCACGGTCCGCAGCGACGTGGTGCTGGCGGACCTGCTGGTCCTGATGCGGTCGCTACGGCTGGTCGTGGACCTCACCGAGCGAGTCGCGCCGGGGTCCTGGCGGCGCTCCCTGGAGATCATCCTGGCCGGCTTCAGGCCGGATTCCCGCAACGGCGAGCTGCCGGTGCCGGTGCCGGCCTACGCGGCGCTGGCGGGCGCCGGGGAGACGCCGCCGAGCGTCGACTGACGGCGGCCGGCCGCCGTCAGCGGACCGGGATGTGGGCCCCGGCGCTCTGCGAACTCTCGTGGAGCTCGAGTTCCTGCGGCTGCGCATCGCGGGGGACGTCGAAGACCAGGGTGCCGCGCTTGGTCTCGCCGGGGTTGATGGAGTCCCACAGGTTCTCGTCCAGCTTGAAGCGGGCGAGGAAGTTCGCCTCGTGACGGTCGCCGTGATCGTCCCAGAGCAGCTCGGTGGTGTTGTCCAACGCCGCGGAGGTGTCACCGGTGTTGCGCACCGTCACCCGGGCCAGGCAGAACCTGCCGTCCGCGCGCAGTGCGAGGATCCCGTCGCCTAGCCGGGTCTTCGAGCAGTCGACGCCCGCCACGACGAACTCCAGCCGGCCGTCCGTCGCCGGCAGGCCAAGCCCCGCGGTGGGACTCGGGGTGACCGACGCACCGCNCGCCACCGTCCCGGCGGAGCCAGGCGGCCGGCCAGAGTCAGTCCTGCCGCCGTTGCGGCTCGGCAGGCTGACCACGACCACGATGGCGATCAGCGCCGCCACGACGATTCCGATGATCAGTGCGAGCTGCCGGCGGTCCGGTCCGCGCCGGGGCCGGGACTGCGGATAGGGCGGATAGGGGGTGTCTGCGGCGCCGGGCATCGGCGTGGGACCCGGCACTCGTGCCGGCTCCGACATCCGTGCCGGCTCCGACATCCGTGCCGGCTCCGACATCCGTGCCGGCCCCGCGATCCGGGCCGGCCCCGCCATCCGTGCCGACTCCGAGGACCGGGGTGGTTCCGACATTCGCGGCGTTTCCGACATTCGCGGCGGGCCGGGCGTCCGGGTCGGCTCCGGCGTGCGGCTCGGCTCGGCCATCCGCGCCGGCTGCGGCCCGGGTCCCGGGGCCTGACCGGGTGCTCGCTGACCGCCAGGACCGGCCCACCGGGCCGCGGGCGTGCCCGGCGCCGACCCGCGCGGCCGCCCGCCCGGCTGGCGCCCGTCCGGTGGAGCGCCTGGCGCGGCTCCCGGCCCGCGACCACCGGGGGGGCCGGCGGTCGCCGGGTAGGGGGCGCCCCGCGGCCGGCCGCCGTTCGGCGGGCCACCCATCGCCGGCGTCGGGCTGGGCCCGTGGGCGCCCGGGGCCCGGTCTGCGGCGGGCGCGCGGCCCGGTGGGCCGGCCACGTCGGGCCTCACCGCGGGGGCGCCGTCCCGGGGCGGGCGGCGGGCGGGGGCCGAGGTCACCGGGCCCACCCGCGTCGGCGCCGGGCGGGGCACCTCGCCGGTGCGGTTGAGCAGCTCCTCGACCTGGCCTATCGCCGGCCCGATGGCGGGGCCACCGCGGGCCGGCGGCTGCGCGACGAGCCGCAGCAGCAGCTCCCGGGCGCTCGGCCGGTCGTCGGGATGCTTCGCCAGGGCGGCGCTGACCAGCCCGACCAGCGGCTCCCGCAGGCCACGCAGATCCGGGGCGGAGCCCACGATGCGCATGCCGAGGTCGATATCCGAGCCGTCGCCGAAGGGGTGCCGGCCGGTGCCGGCGTAGGCGATGAGGATGCCCCACGCGAACACGTCCGCCTCGGGTCCGATCGGCTGGCCGTGCACCTGCTCGGGCGCCATCCAGNCGGCCGAGCCGAACCCCCACGCCGTCGGCTTGGCCTTCGCGCCCTCCAACGCCTGGGCGATGCCGAAGTCGATCACCCGGGGACCGGACAGCGAGAGCATGACGTTGCTCGGTTTGAGGTCACGGTGCACGAGCCCCGCGCTGTGGATGGCGGTCAGGGCGGTCGCCACCCCGACAGCCAGGCCGGTCAGGGTCGAGGAGGCCAGCGGACCGGACTCGACCTGCTCGTCCAGCCGGACGCCGTCGATGAACTCGGTGACCAGGTAGGGTGCCGGCGCGTTCGGATCGGCGTCGAGCACCTCGGCGGTACAGAAGGGGGCGACCCGCCGGGCGGCCTCCACCTCGGCCCGGAACCGGCGGCGGAACTCCTCGTCGGCCGCGAGGTCGGGCCGGATCACCTTGACGGCGACCCGCCGCCCGGTGGTGTTGCGGGCCAGGTAGACCGTGCCCATCCCGCCGACGCCCAGGCGGCTGATGAGGGCGTAGGGACCGATGGACCGCGGCTCGTGGGGGTTGAGCGGGTCGCCCGGATCGGTGCGGCGGGGGTTCGGGCCCCCGGCGTCGTCGACCACGGTCAGCACCCTACGGATGTGATCACGACCGCTGCCCACTGCTTGTCACGCGAATGCCTCTCAGCTCCCGATCCCACGCACGGCCCGGACCCGACCCGCTACCAGCTCGTTCCCGTCCGGCGGCACGCGGCGGTCGGGGTTCGCCGGTGTTTCTGGGTCGCGTCGTCTCCGTTCGCAGTCTGCCGCACCGCGGGCCGTCTTCGGCACGCGCGGGCTCCCGGGCGGTCGTTCGGGTCGGTTGGCCGACAATGTGTTGCGATTGTGGATGTTTGCGGACTCCGGGCGTTTGCGGATAGTGGATGTGGCGATAGTGGCCCGCGCCCGCGGCGGGATGAGGCATCGTGGGCGAATGGATACCGGTGGCCCGCCCGGCGTCGACGGACCGTGGCTGCTGTGCCCCTGGTGCGCGGGGCCGGTCCCGTTGACCCATCTCGTCGCCTCCGACGACGAACCCGGCGCCCAGGTGGCGGTGTGCACCGGTTGCGGCCGCCGGGTGAGCTTCCTGCCGCNGACGGAGCCGTGAGGACTGACGCCCCGCCGCCTCCTACGCCTCCAGCTCATTGGCGACGGCGTGCACGACCTTGGCCACCCGCTGCGCGATCCGGCGGTCCGGGTAGCGACCGCGGCGCAGATCGCGCTGGACGTCGTCCAACACCTTGATCATGTCTTCGACCATGCTGTGCAGCTCGTCGGGGCTGCGGCGGGCCGCCTGCGCGGCCGCCTTCGCCACCGACGGGGGCGCGGCCAGCAGCCGGACCGACAGCGCCTGGTCCCCGCGCCGCCCGGCCGCGACGCCGAACTCCACCCGATCGCCCGGCTTGAGCCGCTCCACCCCTGCCGGTAGCGCGGCCTTGTGGACGAAGACGTCGCCGCCGTCGTCACGGCTGAGAAAGCCGAAGCCCTTGTCAACGTCGAACCACTTGACTTTGCCGGTGGGCACGGGCGACCTCGTTCTGTGTAACGACAGGACAACGCGACGAAAGCTGANGGAATCCCAGGCTATCCGCCGACCGCACCACGCGCGGGGTCTTCGGTCGCGATCGGCTGTCGGCCGGACCTCACCAGTGACGATCCCCTTCCCGGTGTTATCCGGGGTGCACCCCGGGCATGCCAGGTCCTGACCCTGGGCCGACCGTCCGAGCTGGACGGCCGGCCCCCGATGGCAGGAGGCGTTTCGATGGCGAATCCCGATCGCGAGGACTTCCGTACCCCGGAGGACTTCGAGGAGGCCGAGCGGAGCCGGGCTCGGGACGAGGCCGTGCTCGGCGCGGACGGCGGCCCGGACGATCCCGAGGCGAACCGCGCGGCCGAGGGTCTGGAGGTTTCCGACCAGGAAGCCGCGAACTACCGCGAGCACGTCGAGCGGGGCGCACACCAGCAGGGCGAGGGCGCGCCGGTCGTCTGAGCGCCGCCCGCGGGGTGCCCGCCCCGGAGCCGGGCACCCCGAGGAGCCCTCGCGGGTTCCCGTGGCCGCCGCCGTGGGCGGCTCCCGCCGGCGGCGCCCCGTAGGCTGGCGGCTGTGCCGCTGACGTCGCCACCGACCGAGCAGGTCGGACCCCGGGACGAGCCGGCGGCGGGCCGCGCGGACCGGCTCGTCGCGGCCGGGTGCGTGCTGTTCGGGATCGGCCTGCTCGCCACGGCGGTCGCGGTGATCCCGTTCTTCTTCGGGGTCAGGAACCTGCCGACGTGGCTGAACGCCGTGGCCGGCGGCGGGCTGACCATCGGGTTCGCCGTCGCGCTGGCCGGGGTGCTCGTCGCCGTCCGCTCCCGGATCCCCGAGGAGGCCGATCCGGACCTCTACCGGACCAACCCGCACCTCCCGATCGACTGAGCGGCTGAGCGGCGGTCAACGTCGCCGGGTGTCCTCGCCCAGCAGCCAGGGTGGGAACTCGCCGAGCCGGGCCAGGACGACGTCCGCACCGGCCGTGCGCAGCTCCTCCGCCGAGCAGGGGNCCGTGGCCACGCCCACCGCGAGCGCGCCGCCCTCCCGCGCGCCGATCATGTCGCCGACGTGATCCCCGACGAAGACGTCCACCCGATGGGTGAGCAGGGCGGCCCCCTTCGTCCGGGCGAACAGGGCGCCCTCGACCGCGTCGGCGGCGATGCCGATACGTTTCAGACTCGCCCGGGCGAGCGGGGTGCTCTTGGCGGTGACGACGACGACGCGACCGGCGAGCCGGCGTACCGCGTCCACCGCGGCGCGCGCGTCCGGCATCGGGACCGACGCGGGGACCGCGTGCACAGCGGACAGCTCCCGGTAGCGGGCGGCGATGGCGGACACGTCCGCAGCGGGGAACCAGTGGGCGAGCTCGCTCTCCAGCGGCGGTCCGAGCCGGGAGACGACCAGATCGGCGTCGACGGCCACGCCGGTCTCGTCGGACAGGGCGGCGAAGGTGGCCCGGATGCCGGCACGGGCGTCCAACAGGGTCAGGTCGAGGTCGAACCCGACAACCGGGGCTGAGGCATTCCAGGACGGCACCAACCGAGCTTAGGCCGGACCCGACGGGCCGGCCGGACGCTTCGCCTGGGTGGCCACCCCCGCGGCCGCGGCGGGTCGACTCTTCGGCACGGCCCCCAATCGGCCCGCAATCGCCGCCGACGGGGCCGCCGGGCCGGTAGTGTCCGCGGGTGTGACCAGGGTTGTGGTGGATGTGATGCTCAAGCCGGAGATCCTCGACCCGCAGGGCCAGGCGGTGCTGGGCGCGCTGCCTCGCCTCGGGGTGAGCGGAATCGTCGGCGTCCGCCAGGGCAAGCGTTTCGAGCTGGAGCTGGCGGACGGGGTGGCGCTGGACGGCGCGGTGCTGGCGCGGGTCGAACATCTCGCGTCGACGCTGCTGGCCAATCCGGTCATCGAGGACTACGTGGTGCGGGTCGAGGACGCGTCGGCCGAGCCCAGCCCGAGCACCGCGGGCTGAGCCGGCCGGCCCCGGCCGCCGCACCGGGCTTGGCGGGCCGCCGGGGCCGGAGGACAGCTGGAGGACGGCTAGAGGACTCGGGGCGCGGCGCCGCTCTCGCTCACCATCGGCCGGCCGTGGGCCTGCCAGGCGAGCATGCCGTCGGTGAGGTTGCGAACCTGCCAGCCGCCCTGGGCGAGGTAGCCCGTGACGGCGGCGGAGCGTCCGCCGGAGCGGCACACGACGACCACGTCCTGCTCGCGGGGCACCTCGTCGAGCCGGGTGACGAGCTCACCCATGGGGATGTGCAGGGCGTCGGCGATGTGACCGGCGGACCACTCGTCGGGCTCCCGGACATCCACGAGCAGCGGGGCACCGTCCGCGGACAGGTCGGCAGGCAGGTCGGCGACGCTGACGGCCGGGATCTGATCAGAACTCACCCTGCCATCCTGCCACCTATTTCAGCAGTCGGGACAACCGGCGATCGGCGAGCGTCCGCCCGCCGGTCTGACAGGTCGGGCAGTACTGCAGGGCCCGGTCGGCAAACGAGACCTCCCGCACGGTGTCGCCGCAGCGGGGGCAGGGCGACCCGGCCCGTCCGTGCACCGCCAGGTTGGCCTTCTTCTCGGCCTTGAGCTCGCCGGCGGCGAGCCCGGCGGCGCTGTCGCGGGCGGCGGTGAGCACACCGACGAGCGCGGCGTGCAGGCTCGCGGTCTGCGCCGCCGACAGCCCCGCGGCCGGCTTGAACGGCGACAGCCCCGCCGTCCACAGCGCCTCGTCGGAGTAGGCGTTGCCGACGCCGGCGAGGCGAGCCTGATCGGTGAGCACCCCCTTGAGCTGGGCCCGTCCGGCGGCGGCGAGGATCTTCTCGAGCGCGGCCACGGTGAAGGCCGCCCCGAGCGGGTCGACGCCGAGCCGGGCGATGCCGGGGCCCAGCGATGCCCCGGGGCCCAGCGATGCCGGGGCTCAGCGCAACGGCTGGCTGAGCCTCGGCACGAGGTCCGCGTCGGCGGCACGGGCGAGCAGCGTCTCGATGGCGGCGAACCCCTCGTCGCCGAGATCGAGGCTGAACTCGTTGACGTACAGCTTGATGTGCGCGTCGACGACGTCCGGCGCCATCTCCTGCGAATGGGCGAGGACGTAGTCGGCGCTCGCGGACGGGTCGGCGAAGCCGGCGGCGACGCTGGCGCGCACCGCGGCGGACAGCGCGGCGCCGTCCAGCTCGCGGCGGGCGAGGATCGCGCCGAGCGGGATCGGCAGTGAGGTCTGCTCCTCCCACCAGTCGCCGAGGTCGGCGAGCGCCGTCAGCCCGTACGACGGGTAGGTGAACCGCGACTCGTGGATGACCAGCCCCGCGTCGTACCGGCCCTCCTGCACCGCCGGCATGATCTTCTCGAACGGCACCACGTCGATGCTCGCCACGCCACGATCGGCGGCCCACAGCCGGAACAGCAGGTAGGCGGTGGTGCGGGTGCCGGGGATGGCAACCCGGGCTCCGCGCAGGTCGGTGCGGCCGGCGGTGAGCACCAGCGGGCCGCAGCCGNGGCCCAGCGCCCCGCCGGAGGTCAGCAACTGGTAGTCGGCCAGCAACCACGGCAGGGCCCCGTAGGACACCTTGACCAGATCGTCACGCCGTTCGGCCGCGCGGGAGTTCAGCACGTCGATGTCGGCGAACGTCACCGTCATCGCGGGTGNGTCCGGCACCAGCCCGTGGGCCAGGGCGTGGAAGGCGAACGTGTCGTTGGGACACGGGGAGATGGCCAGGGACAGCGACTGGGTGTCTCGCGCCGCCGTGCCCGTCGGGCGCTCGCTCATCCGGTGTCCTCCCGCTCGTCGGTGTCCCGCCGCTCGCTCGTGTCCGCCGCCCCGTCCTGAAGGTCGCGTCGGTGTCCTGTAGGCGCGTTGTCCGGGCCGGTCAGCGCGCGCCGTTGCTGCCGTGCTGGGGACCGGAGCCCGCCGCGGCCGTCCCGCCGGCGGCGGGCAGCGCCTCGGCGGCGACCAGGCCCTCGGGGTGCGCGACCAGCGCCGCCGCGGCCGTGCGCAGACTGGCGAGCGCGGCCGGCAGGTTCCAGCCGGCGCGGTCCCGACGGCCGACCGGGTTGCTCACAGCGCGGATCTCCGCGGCGGGGACGCCGAAGGATCTCGCGGCCAGGGCTACGGCGTAGCCCTCCATCGCCTCGGCCACCGGGTCCAGCCGCTCGGTGAGGGCGCTGGCCCGGCGTTCCGTGCCTGTCACGGTCGACACGCTGACCACGGTACCCGTGACGATCCGTCGACCGGTGGCGTCGAGCACGGTGTGCAGCCGCGACACCAGCTCCGGCTCGGGGCGCACGGTGGACGAGCCGAGTCCCAGGTCGTCCAGGGTGAGAAACGTCCCGCTGCCGGTCGGGCCGCGTCCGTCGGGGCCCCGACGGGTCGGTGCGCCGGCCGCGTGGAAGCCGAGGTTGCGGTCCATCTCGCTGATCCGGCCGGCCGGTGCCGACGGGGGCTCCTCGTCGAGACCGGACTCGGCGCCGAGGTCCGCGGCGACCATCCGCTCGGCGACGACGATGTCGCCGACCTCCGCCCAGCCGCGGAACCCGCCCGCGACGCCCATGGTCACCACGAGATCGAACGGCTGCCCGGCGGCGCTCGCGACCGCCAGGGCCGTCGCGGTGCCGGCGGCGGCGGCCGGACCGCCGGTGCCTGCGGCGAGGACAGTGATCGGGCCACGCCGGCGCCCGACGTAGGGGCCCAACGTCGACGTGGTGAGCAACTGGCGGTCCCAGTCCGGGGACACCAGGTTNCCCGGGCCGGCCGGCAACCTCGTCCGGCCACGCGACCAGCTACCCATCAGCCCTGCGCACACCGCGTCTGCCTCGGCTGTCACCGCGGTGACGATCAGGGTGCGGCTCACGACCAGGTCCGGATCATGATCTGGAATGTCCTCGTCTGCCGTCATGCGCTGTTGGTTGATCTACTNGAATGGCACCGGGCCGGACGGCGATGTAACGGCACGGGATTTTCGATGTGGTGCAAATCGGACTTGTTGCCGGACCTTAGCACCACGGTCGACGCTGCGTGGTCCTGATGGCGACCAGGGGCACGCTGCGCGCATGCCGAGGGGCCGAGCGGTGGCAACGGGGGTACCCGGACGGTACGTCCCCCGATCCGGCCCGGGCGGTCGCCGGTCGGGCCGCCGCGGGCGAGCGTCTCGGGCGGGCGGCGCGGCGGGATGCGGGTCAGGGCTTGATCGAGACCACGAACGGCCAGCTCCCCGATGCCGTGGTCGACTTCGGGTCGGTGGGCGCGGCGAAGACCACGAGGTTCACCGTCCCCTGCACGTTCGGGAGCAGGTAGCGGTAGTGGGTGTCGCTGATCGTCTCGGTGATCCGCTGGTTGTTGACCGAGAGGAAGTAGCCGCGATCGGCCACCGAGGTCGGGACGTCGATGTTGAGGCTGCCCCCGGGGCGGGCGTCCAGGTGGGGCGGGGAGACCGTCTGCTGGATGAGGGCACCGTCCCGCAGGTACTGCGCCGCGTTCGTCTTCACGAAGTCGCCGCCGGACTCCATCGTCACCAGCGGTGTCGGACGGTCGCAGCCGGCGACCCCGAGACCGACCGCGACGATGGCGGCGGTGATCGCGGCGAGCCGTGGGAACGGCCGGCGACGGGACCGCGTTGACGTACGCACGCTCGGAGGCTATCGCCGCCGCCGTCGCGGCGTCCCGAGCCGAGGCGTCCGCGAGTGGCGTGGGGCCGACGTCGTGAGCGGTGTCACGTCCCGCCGGCAGATTCGGCTGGGCCCTGCCGTTGGTCGGGTCGGTGTCGTTGGTCAGGCCGGCGAGGTCAGGCGCGCCGCCGACGCCCCAGGCCTCGGCGCTGCCGCGGCGCGTCCGGCCGGGTGGGGTCCTCCAGCGTGGGCGGGATGGGCGCCGGCGGCGCCTCCCGCCAGGGGTCGACGGGCGGCGCCGGTGTGGACACCGTTGCCGTCGGGCCTGGGTATGCCGTCGGCCCTGGGTATGCCGTCGGGTCCGGGTACTCCGGGTATGTCGTCGGCCCTGGGTATGCCGTCGGGTCCGGGAGTGGGGCCTGCGGCTGGGCGCCCGGGGGATACGCCGCGGCGCCGGCGGGGTACGCCGGCCCGGGCGGCCCCACGCGGGGCTGGCCGGCGGGAGTTGGGACGGCGCCGGCGGGTGCACCCGCCGGGACCGCGCCGCCCGGCGGCGGGAGATCGGCGCCCCGCAGCCGGTCGCGGGCCGCCAGGCGCGAGCGGCGCAGCGCGCCGGCCTGGACGAACAGCGTCGCGCAGACGACCGCGGCGGCCACCGCGAAGCCGACTGTCCCGGGCATCTCGATGAGCCCGAGGGCGCCACCGGCGACCCAGGTGAGCTGGAGCGCGGTCTCGGAGCGGGCGAACGCGGAGTTGCGTGTCGCCTCCGGGATGTCGCGCTGGACGACGGCGTCGAGCGCCAGCTTGCCCATCGAGCCGGCCATGGTGGCCAGCAGCGCCGCGACGAGCGAGGTGAACCTGGTGTAGGTGATGGCGGCGCCGAGACAACCGCCGGCCGCCAGGACCAGGGCGAGCATGAGGATGCCCTCCGGGCGTCGTCGGCCGAGTCGGCCGCCGATGAACACGCCGAGCCCGCTGCCGACGCCCGCGGCCACGGCCAGGCCGCCCAGCCACAGGTTGTTGCCGCCGTTGGTCCGCAGCAGGAAGGCGAGATAGAAGGTGAGAAAGCCGACGAGGCCGCGCAGGACCGCGGTGGCGCGCAGGGCCACCGGCAGCGCGCCGAGGAACGCCCGCAGCCGCGCCCCGAGCCCGCGCCGGCCGTCGGGCGCGACCGGGGCGCGCAGCGGCAGCTCGCCGGCCGCCGAGTCGACGTGCCTGGGGAGGTTGAAGGCCAGCAGGACGCCGGCCATGTAGACGATCGCGCAGAGCCGCAGCACCCACGGATAGCCGACGAACGGGATGTGCGCGATGCCCAGCCCGACCGGCGCCACGATGGCGCCGGCGACGATGTTGACCAGCGAGATCCGTGAGTTGACCTTGACGAGGGTGAGCTCGGCCGGGGCGACCCGGGGGATGACCGCGCTGCGCGCCACGCCGAAGCCGCGGGAGAGCACGAGCAGGCCGAGGGCGAGCGGATAGACGGCCAGCCCGTGCAGCGCCCCGGCAAGTTGCCAGGCCAGCAGGCCTCGGCCCAGGCAGATGGCGGCGAGCGCCGTGCGCCGGCCGTAGGCGACCCGGTCGAGCAGCGGCCCGATGACCNGTGCCAGCAGGGCGAATGGCACCATGGTGATGAGCAGGTAGAGGGCGACCTTCGATCGGGCCTCCCCCGAGGGCACCGAGAAGAACAGCGACCCGGCCAGTGCGACCGTGACCAGCGCGTCGCCCGCGGCGTTGACGAAGGACAGTTCGGTGAGGGCGGACAGTCCGGTCCGGTCGGCACCGTCCCCGCGCACGCTCGATCGCAGCCTTCGCAGGTTGTTCGAGACCGTGCTGCCCAGGTTCACCATGCCAAGTGTCCTCGTCCCTGGCCTGCGCTCCTACGACCACGTCGGGCGGTGNGAGTGTCCGTGGGTGAGAATACGTTGCGTGGATGCTCCCGAGGTCCGTTCCGCCACGACCGAGCCGCCGGATCCATCCGCTACCCTCGGTGCGGATTCGGTGCCGGACGCTGCGCAGACGGCCGGCGCGGAAATCATGGCGGGTGCAACGGCCCAGGGCAGCGCGGAGGTCCCAGACGTGACAACGGTGACAACGGCTCCGGCGACGGACCTTGACGCGCCGACCCCGCGGACTCGCCCCCGGGCGTCGTCCGCCACCACCGCGGCGCCGCCGCCCGACGTGAGCCTCGCCACCGAGGCGGTCGCCGACCCGGCGGTGCCGGCCGCGCGGCCCCGGGCGGTCCGCGCGTCGCGGGAGCCGGCGGTGGACGCGGTGTGCGCGGCCGCCGTGGACCTGGCCCGCGCGGCCGCGGTCGAGCAGGCGGGCGGCGAGGGCGAGGTCGGCGAGCACCTTGGCATCGAGGCCGAGGGCGACCGGATCGTCCTGCACCGCTTCGCCTGCACCTCGCCCGCCTACCCGGGCTGGGCCTGGACGGTCGTCGTCACCCGCGCCTCGCGGGTACGCAAGGTCACGGTCGACGACGTGGTGCTGATGCCGGGCGAGGGCGCGCTGCTCGCCCCGGCGTGGGTGCCGTGGTCGCAGCGGCTGCGGCCGGGCGATGTCGGGGTCGGCGACCTGCTGCCCACGGCGATCGACGATCCCCGGCTCGCGCTGCGCGTGGAGGACGTCGAGGAGCTCATCGACGTCGACGACTACTTCGAGCTCGGCCTGGGCCGGTCCCGGGTGCTGTCCGTCACCGGTCNGGAGGAGGCCGTCGAGCGCTGGTACGCCGGTGACGCCGGGCCGGACGCCTCGATCGCCAAGGTCGCCCCGGCCTCGTGCCTGACCTGCGGTTTCCACGTCCGCCTCGCGGGCGCGCTCGGCCGTATGTTCGGCGCCTGCGCCAACGAGCTGGCCCCCGACGACGGCCGGGTCACCGCCATCGATCACGGCTGCGGGGCGCACTCCGAGGCGCTGGTGGCGCCGTCTGCGCACCCGGAACCGATCGTCTTCGACGAGGACCCCTCCGACCTGGAGCCGACGGACGTCGAGCTGATCAGCGTCGCCGCCCACAGCCCCGGCTCGGTGGCGGATGCCGAGCCGGGGGAGCAGGCCGCGGACGCCGCCGGCCCCGAACCCTACGGCCACTCCTGACCGCAGGCCCGGTTCCGTTCCGGCCCTGGGCGGTGCGGCCGGACCCTAGGCGGTGCGGCCGAACAGGGCGGGCAGGGTGCCCTCGTGGGCGTCACGCAGCTCGTCGAGGCCGACGCGCAACACGTCCTGCACGTCGAGCGCGTCGCCGTCGACCACGCCGATACGCCGCCAGGGCAGGCCGCGGACCGTGCACATGTCCGTGAAGCGCAGCTCCTCCGAGCGCGGCACGGCGACGACGGCGCGCCCGGCCGACTCGCTGAACAGCTCGACGAACGGGTCGGCTCCGGCGCCCAGCACGATCCGCGCGCCGTGCCCGCCGCGCAGGCACGACTCGACGAGGGCCTGCGCGAGTCCCCCCTCGGACAGGTCGTGGGCGGCGGTGAGCATGCCGTCGCGGGAACCGGCGACGAGGACCTCCCCGAGCAGCTTCTCCCGGGCGAGGTCGACCGCCGGCGGCGCTCCGCCGAGGTGTCGGTGCGTCACCCAGGCCCACTCGGAGCCGCCGAACTCGTCGGCGGTCTCGCCGAGCAGGATCAGCGCGTCGCCCTCGTCGGTGAAGCCGATCGGGGTGCGCCGGGCGACGTCGTCGAACAGGCCCAGTACTCCGATCACCGGGGTCGGGTGGATCGGGGCGGAGCCCGTCTGGTTGTAGAACGACACGTTGCCGCCGGTGACCGGCAGGCCCAGTTGCCGGCAGCCCTCGGCGAGGCCCGCGCACGCCTGCGCGAACTGCCACATCACCTCGGGATCCTCCGGGGAGCCGAAGTTCAGGCAGTTCGTCACGGCGATCGGCACCGACCCGGCGGCGCTGACGTTGCGGCATGCCTCGGCGAGGGCGAGCTGCGCGCCGGTGAACGGGTCGAGCCGGGCGTAGCGCCCGTTGCCGTCGGTGGCCAGNGCGATGCCGAGCCCGGTCGACTCGGACAGCCGCAGCACGCCGGCGTCCTCCGGCTGGGCGAGAACCGTGGCGGCCTGCACGTACCGGTCGTACTGGTCGGTCACCCAGGCCCGGGAGCACAGGTTGGGGGAGGCGATCATCCGCAGCAGGGTCTCCCGGAGCTGCGCCGGCGTGGTCGGCCGGGCGAGCCGGGCCGCCGTCGGACCGTCCGCCCGGACCCGGTCGAGGTCGGCGGGGCGGCGCAGGGGGCGCTCGTAGACGGGGCCGTCGTCGGCGAGCGAGCCGGGTGGCACGTCGACGACGACCTCGCCGTGCCAGCGCACGATCAGCCGCCCGGTGTCGGTGACCGTGCCGATCCTGGTCGCCAGCACCCCCCAGCGTTCGGCGAGGGCGAGGACCTCGGGCAGCGCCTCGGGGGTGACGATCGCGAGCATCCGCTCCTGGGACTCGCTGGCCAGCACCTCGTGCGCCGCCATCGACGGCTCGCGCAGGGGCACCAGGTCCAGATCGACGTCCATGCCGCCGGGCTGGCCGGTGGCGAGCCCCGCCGCCGTCGTCTCCGTCAGCGCGCAGGTCAGCCCGGCGCCGCCGAGGTCCTGGATGCCGGTGACGAGCCCGCGGTCGAACAGCTCCAGGCAGGACTCGATCAGGATCTTCTCCGTGAACGGGTCGCCGACCTGCACGGACGGCCGCCGGGCCGGGCCGCCGCCCGCGTCGAAGGTCGCCGACGCCAGCACGGACACGCCGCCGATCCCGTCCCGGCCGGTCTTCGCTCCCAGCAGGACCACGGCGTTGCCGACCCCGGTGGCCGCCGAGGTCTGCACCCGGCCGACCGGCATCACCCCGACGCAGAGCGCGTTGACCAGCGGGTTGCCGGCGTAGGTCGGGTCGAACACGACCTCGCCGCCGATGTTGGGCAGGCCGAGGCAGTTGCCGTAGCCACCGATGCCGGCGACCACCCCGGGCAGCGTCCGTGCCGTGTCGGGCGCGTCGGCGTCGCCGAAGCGCAGGGGGTCGAGGACCGCGATCGGCCGGGCCCCCATGGTCAGGATGTCGCGGACGATGCCCCCGACGCCGGTCGCCGCCCCCTGGTAGGGCTCCACGAAGCTGGGATGGTTGTGTGACTCGATCTTGAAGGTGACGGCCAGGCCCTCGCCGACGTCGACGACGCCGGCGTTCTCCCCCATGCCGACGAGCAGCCGGTCGGTGGACGGGGTGTCCCGGAACTGCCGCAGATGCACCTTGGAGGACTTGTAGGAGCAGTGTTCGCTCCACATCACCGAGTACATCGCCAGCTCGGCGTCGCTGGGGCGGCGGCCGAGGGTCGCCACGATCCGTACGTACTCGTCGTCGGTGAGTCCCAGCTCGCGGTACGGCTGCTCGGCGGTGTCCGTGGCACCGGACGTCGCGCTGCCTGTGGTCTCGGAGGTGGCCGCCGGGGCGGTCGGGTTGCCGGTCACCCCCCCATCCTCGCGGATCGGGCCAGCTCGCGGCCCCCGTGCCCGGACACCGGCCCCGCGGGCCCGGCGTGGCATGGGCCACTGCCATGCCGAGCCCGCGTCGTGGCTAGCTGAGCAGACCCTTGCCCTTGAGGTACTCCTTGGCGACATCGGCGGGCTTCTCCCGCTGCGCGTCGACCTTCTTGTTCAGGTCGGCCAGGTCGGCGGTGGTGAGCACCGGTGCCAGCTTGTTCAGCGCCGCCGAGATCTGCGGCGTCAGCGACTTCGTGTTGACGATCGGCACGAGGTTGTCCGCGTTCTGGAGCTTCTTGTCGTCCGTGAGCACCACGAGGTCGTAGTCGGTGACGGTCGCGTCGGTGGTGAGGACCAGGCCGAGCTGGGCCGTGCCGTCCTTGACCGCGGCCTTCGTCTGCGGGGTGTCGACGCCGGTCTTGACGATCTGGCTGATCTTGATGCCGTNGGTCTTCTCCAGGCCGGGCTGGCAGAACGGCCGGGTCTCGCACTCGGGGCCTGCGGCGATCTTCACCGTCTGACCGCTGGCGCCCAGGTCGGACAGCGTCCTGAGGTTGTGCTGGGCGGCGAAGGACTTGCTGACGGCGAAGGCGTTCTGGTCGACCGCGTCGGCCGGGTCGAGCACCGTCAGGCCGAGGCCGGTGGCGAGCGGGCGCAGCGCGGCCAGCGACTTCTGCAGGTCCGGCGAGGAGACCGAGGCCGCGTCCGGGCCATGGACCTTGGAATTGAGCAGGTCGGCGTAGGTCGCGACGTACTGCGGCATCGCGTCGACCGTGCCCTTCTCCAGCGACGACTGCGCGAGCTCGGTCTGCTGCACCGAGGTCCGGTCGACCTTGTAGCCGGCCTTTTCCAGGACCGCCGCGTACATCTCCGCGAGGATCTTGCTTTCGGTGAACCCGGCGTCGGCGACCGTGAGCGAGCCCCCGGCCGAGGCCGACACGCTGGCCCCGGCGGCGCCGCTGCTGCTGCCACCGTCCGAGTCGGAGCCGCAGGCCGCGGCTGTCAGGGCGACGGCGAGCAGCACGGCCAGACCCGCGAACACGCGGCGTGGGCGCCCGGCGGGCCGGCGGACCGCCATGGCACGGTGATGCAGCCAGTCCCGCGGAGCGTCCCGGCGCCGCGGAGCGGTTGGTGCTGTTGCGTCAGTCACGTTCGAGGACCCCACCGTTCATCTTCGGCTCGTTCTCCCTGATCGTCGGGCGCGTGCCACGGCGGCCCCCGGCTGTCCCACACCATCGCACTCGGGTCCGACAACTTCCGGACGTCCGGGACACGCTCCTCCGCGCCAGGGCGGTNCCGCAATCGAAAAAGGCACAAGTAACAGCGCCAAGGTAGACAAACGGTCACGCAGCTGATTCGAGCCCTCCGGGCTCGCCCCGATTTTGATCATGCGTCCGGCATGCGCTCGCTGCCCTCGAGCCAGACTTACCTTGTCGCCGGTCATGCTAACTATCATGCTAACTAACGTGACCGTCGGTGATGGGAATGGATCGGACGAGTTTGTTGCCGATCGACTTCCGGCACTCCGGACGACGGTGGACGGACGCCTGCCTGCGGGTGCGTCGCACCCCACCGCCGATGCTCTCGACGCCCACGACGAGCTTGCCTGGATCTACGGCCGGCTACACAGGCCGGACCTGCCCGAACTGTTCCCGTGGGCCTGAGGCCGTAACCTCGGGGTTTTCACTTTCGGCACGCGCCCCCGGTTGGTATCAGCCGGCTCGCTACTCATCCCTTACGATCGGGGCCGTGTCCGGCCGCGAGCTTTCTCGACGGTTCTACGATCAGGTGGTCGGTCCGATGGTGGCGGGCGTGCCCCACGCGGCCGCGCTGCTCGGCGAGGGCTCCGAGGTGCTCGGCTTCGACGACGAGGTCTCCACCGATCACGATTTCGGTCCTCGCCTCCAGTTGTTCGTCGCTCCGGGCGTCGACACTGCTCCGATCGACGCCGCCCTGAAGAACCTGCCGGAGTATTTCGACGGTCTCCCCGTCGCGTATTCCGACACCGACCGCCACGATGCCCGGCCACATCATCAGGTCGAGGTGACCACCGTGTCGGCGTTCTTCGTCAGCCGTCTCGGAGCCGACCCCGCCGAGGGGATGGAGCTGACGGACTGGCTGCTGGCCCCCACCCAGATCCTCGCCAGCCTCGTCGACGGTGTCGTCCTNCATGACCCGTTCGGCCTGCTCACCGCCCGACGCCGGGCACTGAACTGGTATCCCGACGACATCTGGCGCTACGTCCTCGCTGCCGGCTGGCTCCGCGTCAGCCAGGAAGAGCCGTTCATCGGCCGGACGGGCGGGCGCGGCGACGATCTTGGTTTCCGGATACTCACCGCCAGGGTGGCCCGCGACCTCGTCCGGATCGGATTCCTCACCGAACGCCGCTGGGCCCCGTACAACAAGTGGCTGACGACCGCGTTCGCCCGCCTCGCTCTCGCCGACCAGGCCGGTCCACACCTACGCCGGGCGCTCGGCGCGACAGGATGGCGGGACCGCGAGGCGGCCCTGTGCGCCGCGGCCGGCCGCCTCGCCGCCGCCACGAACGGTCTCGGCCTGGCGGAACCCGTCGACCCGACGCCGCGCCGCTTCCACACCCGGGACATCCAGGTCCTCGCCGCCGAACGCCTCACCCGCGCCCTGACCGACGCGATCACCGACCCGCTGATACGAGCCCTCCTCGCCCGACTCGGACACCAACCCGACGGAACCGTCGGCCACCTTTTCGGCGCCATCGACCAGGCTTGCGACAACGTCGACATCCTCACCGCACTGGACCGCCGCCGCGACTACGCCTCGCTTCTCGGCCTCCAGCCATAGACGAGCTGGGCCGGGTCCGTGNGCGGCTGTGCCAGCGGGCATGCCCGGAGCCAGGCTGAGCCGCGAGACGGGATCCGCGCGGGGTGCGGGGGGCGCGGTTCCGCGGAACACCATGATCGCCAAGGCCAAGGCCAAGGCCAAGGCTGAGGTCGAGGTTCGGGCGCGGTATGCGGAAGTTCTCTCGGCAATGACGGATGACCGGGAGGAGATCATTATCACCCGTGCCGGCCACGAGCCGGTGGTGATCGTGGTACCACTACGGAGACCACCTCACTCGCAAGCAGACTGCTGGCATTGCAGGTAAAATGCAGGCATGGCCGCGATCACGATCCGCGACGTCTCGGATCCGACTCTTGAAGCGCTGAAGCTCAAGGCCGCGCAGACGNGCCGCAGCCTGCAGGCCTACCTGCTCGACCTGGTCACCAGGGATGCCCGTACGCCGAGCCTGGCGGACATGGCGGCTCGTCTCGACCGTGAAACGCACGTCGATCTCGCCACCTCGGACATCCTTGCCGCGATCGACGAGGGCCGGGAACGGGGGTGAGTGGTCCGGAGGCCGTGATCGACTGCTCGGCGCTGATCCGGACGCTGGCCGATCACGGCGCGACCGGGCAGGCGGTGCGTCGCCGGCTCGCCGGCCTCTCGTCGCTCGCCGCGCCCGGACTGCTCGACTACGAGGTGATCTCGGCATTGTTCGGGATGGTCCGCGGCCGGAAGCTTACCGATCGGGATGCGGAGAAGGCGATCGGCGATTACCAACTCCTGCCGCTGGTGCGGCACGAGACGCTGATCCTGTGGGCGCGCGTCCGCGACCTGCACCACAACCTCAGCGCCTACGACGCCCAGTACGTCGCCCTCGCCGAGACCCTGGGACTGCCATTGATCACCAGTGACGCGCGCATTGAACGCAGCGGTGCCGCCAGGTGTCCCGTCGAGGTTTTTGCGTGAATCGCGAAAGCGCCTACCGGAGCGTCTGAACGTTTCTGCGCGGAGGCGCCCTGTCAGCTCCAATCAGCGGGCTCTGGGGGCTCTGGGGGCTCGGGGGGCTCGGGCGGTCGACACCGCGCGGGACAGGACGAGCAGCAGGCCGTCGACGAGGAGCGCGAGTGCGGCCACGAGGATCGCGCCGCCGACCACCTCGGGGCGGCGGTTGTTGGCCAGGCCGTCGACGACGAACCGGCCGAGCCCGCCGCCGCCGATCAGCGCCGCGATGGTCGCCGTCGCCACCACCTGCACCGCGGCCAGTCGCAGGCCGAGCATGATCATCGGTAGGGCCAGCGGGAGCTCCACCCGGCGCAGGAGCTGGCCGCCGGACATGCCCATGCCCCGGGCGGCCTCCTTCGCCCCCGCGTCGACCTCCTGCATCCCCACGTAGCTGTTGGTGACCAGCGGGGCGATCGCGAAGAGGGTGAGCGCGACGACGGTGGTCGTGTCGCCGATGCCGAGCGGGCCGATCGCCAGGAGCACGAGGACGGCGAACGTCGNCACCGCCCGTCCGATGTTGGAGACGTTGATGGCCAGGGTGCCGCCCCGGCCGAGGTGCCCCAGACCGATCCCGACCGGCAGCGCGACCGCGCACGCGATGCCCACCGAGGCGCCGGTGAGCAGCAGGTGCTCGCCGAGGCGGTGGGCGATGCCCTCGTCGCCGCGCCAGCTCGCGCCGGTGGTGAGCCAGTCGAACGCGCTGCTCAGGGTGCTCATGCGGCGGTTCCTTGCGGAGGCAGTGGGCTCGCGGCCGGCGGGCTCGCGGCGGGAGAGCCGGCGGACGGCGGGCCGACCGCCCGGCCCGCGCGGGTCCGGCGGCCGCGACGCCAGGGTGTCAGCAGCCACTGCAGGGCGACGAGCAGCAGGTCGGCGACGATGGCGAGCGCCACGCACAGCACCGAGGCGGTCAGCACCTCCGACTTGAACGAGCTGGTCAGGCCGTCGTAGATGAGATCGCCCAGGCCGCCGTGGCCGATCGTCGCGNCGACGGTGACCAGCGCGATCGTCGAGACCGTCGCGACCCGGATCGCGGCCATGATCGCGGGCAGCGCGAGCGGGATCTCCACGGTGACCAGCAGCCGCAACGGGCCGTAGCCCATGCCCCGGGCGGCATCGCGCACGTCCGCCGGCACGGAGTCGAGCCCGGCTAGCAGCCCGCGGAAGAGGATGACCAGCGTGTACGCCACCAGCCCGATCCGCACCGTGGTCGTGGACAGGCCGGTGACGGGCAGCAGCAGCGCGAAGAACGCCAGCGACGGCACCGTGTACAGGATGTTCGCCAGCCCGCTGATCCAGGCGACGGCGAACCGCCAGCGCCGGGCGAGCAGGACCAGCGGCACCGCGATCACCAGGCCGATCGCGACCGCGCTCAGCGTGAGGCTGACGTGCTCGCGCAGTGCCGCCTGCAGCTCGTCCGAGCGGGTCTCGACGTAATCTCCGCAGATCCAGGCGTTTCGTTCGAGACAGCTCCCGGACGCGACGATGGCCACCGAAGCACCGTAACCGGTACGGAGGACGCGACGCCCATGACCGTGGACCCGACGACCTCGGTGGAACCGACGACCTCGGCGGACCCGATGATCTCGTTGCGCGGGGTGGGCAAGCGCTACCCGGACGGCACGGTCGCGGTCGCGGACCTGTCCTTCGACGTGCCGGCCGGCGAGCTGCTGTGCCTGGTGGGCCCGTCCGGCTGCGGCAAGACCACGACGATGAAGATGATCAACCGGCTGGTGGAGCCGACGTCCGGGCGCATCCTGGTGGCCGGCGAGGACGTGGCCCGCACCGACCCGGTTCGGCTGCGTCGACGCATCGGCTACGTCATCCAGCAGATCGGTCTGTTCCCGCACCTGACGGTGCGCGCGAACGTCGGCACCGTGCCGCGGCTGCTGGGCTGGGACCGCGCCCGCATCCGCGCCCGGGTGGACGCGATGCTCGACCTCGTCGGCCTTGACCCGGCGACGGTGGGGAAGCGCTACCCGCACGAGCTGTCCGGCGGGCAGCAGCAGCGGGTCGGCGTCGCGAGGGCGCTGGCCGCCGATCCGCCGGTGCTGCTCCTGGACGAGCCCTTCTCCGCGATCGACCCGATCGCGCGGGACCGGCTGCAGGCGGAGTTCCTGCGGTTGCAGCGGGAGATTCGCAAGACCGTGGTGTTCGTCACTCACGACCTGGACGAGGCGATCCGGCTCGGTGACCGGATCGCGGTGTTCCGCCAGGGCGGCCAGCTGGAGCAGATCGACCCACCGGCCCGCATCCTCGGCCGCCCGGCCACCGACTTCGTCGCCGGCTTCACCGGTTCCGACCGGGCGCTGCGGCGGCTGTCCGTGACCACGCTGCGCCGGGAGGATCTCGAAGCGCCCCGACCCGGCCAGGTCGAGGCCGCGGGCGCCGGGCCGGCTGGCGGTGCCGGGCCGGCTGGCGGTGCCGGGCAGCGGGTGAGCATCGAGGTGGGGGCGTCCTTGCGGGAGGCGCTGTCCGCGCTGCTCGCGCAGGACAGCGGCGTGCTCGACGTCCACGCCCACGGCGAGCTGGCAGGCGTGCTCACGCCGGCGGCCCTGCATGCGGCGCTGCGCCGGTCGGTGGCGCGGGACGACGAGCCCGACACCGAGTCCGACACCGAGCCCGAGGAGCCCGCTGGGCCGGCCGGGTCGGTGCGGTCGGCGCCGGCCGCCCCCGGTTGCGGGCAGGTGTGACCGGCGGGCTGGTCAGGCGCGGGCGAGCAGGCCGGTCAGCACCGAGGTGAACATGCGCAGCCCGTCCAGGCCCGAGCCGGTCAGCTCGTCGACGGCGTGTTCCGGGTGGGGCATGAGGCCCATGACCGTGCGTTCGGCGTTGCAGACCCCGGCGATGTCGTCGGCCGAGCCGTTGGGGTTGCCGCCGACGTAGCGCAGGACGATCCGGTCCTGCGCGGCCAGCTCGGCGAGCACCCCGGGGCTCGCCACGAAGCGGCCGTCGCCATGCTTGACGGGGATGGTGATTTCCTCGCCGGCCTGGTAGTCGCGCGTCCACGCCGTGGCCGCGGTCTCGACCCGCAGCCGCTGGTCGCGGCAGACGAAGTGCAGCCCGGCGTTGCGGGTCAGCGCGCCCGGCAGCAGGCCGGCCTCGCACAGCACCTGGAAGCCGTTGCAGATGCCCAGCGTGGGCAGGCCGTCGGCGGCCGCGGCGACGAGGGCCGCGACCATCGGAGAGAACCGGGCGATCGCACCGGCACGCAGGTAGTCCCCGTAGGAGAAGCCGCCGGGCAGGATGACGGCGTCGACCCCGGCGAGGTCGTCGTCGCCGTGCCAGAGGGCGACCGGCTCGGCGCCGGCGGCCCGCACGGCGAGGGCCGCGTCCCGGTCGTCGAGCGACCCCGGGAAGGTGACGACCCCGATCCTGGCCGTCGTCCTGGCCGTCGTCCTGGTCGTGTCGGTCCCCACCGCATCCATCCCGGCACCCACCCAGCTTCCGCTCGCCCGTCCGCTCCCGTCAGCGTAACCGCTCCCCTCGCGAAGGAAGGGCGGTCGATCGGCCTCGGAGTCCGGGTGTGGTCGTGGGCGGACCGGGGTCAGACGGGCTCGTCGGCGGCCTTCGGCGGGCGGGCGGTGCCCCANGGTCCGGTCGTCCTGCGCGCCCGGCTCAACTGCGCACCCGGGGCGCTCTCCTCCCAGACCAGCGCCTTCTCCAGGTGCACGCGGGTACCCCGATGCGGGCCCTCGACCCGGTGGAACTGGACACGGTCCATGAGCGCCCGCATCAGGAAGATCCCCCGCCCCTGCTCCGGGACGTTCTCCGGCGCCGTGCCGTCCGGGGTCGGGCGCGTCGCCCGCTCCGGATCGAACACGCTCTCGAAGGTGGCGTCCAGGCCGCCGCCGCGGTCGCTCACCTCGATGACGGCCACCTCGTTGTCGACGCCGACCGATACCTCGTACTCGTCCTCAGCCTGGNCATGAAGAAGAACATTCGCACATGCCTCCGTCAACGCAAGCTCAACATCGTCAATGCATTCCTGGGATACCCCGAGAACCTTCAGAGACTGTGTGCAGATTCGTCTGACCACGGGTATGGAGATCTCATCGCGGGGCAACGACAGGCTTAGTTTGATCTCCATGTCGGCAGGTGTACCCCCCTCGGGCAACGTCAATCGAGCCTGCTAGACGAACATTTTCGGAAGTGCGTCACACCGTTGCGGATCATCGGAGTCGCTCGGCGATCGCCCGGCCCAACCCGGTGCCCGAGAGCCAGGCATTCTCGATCTTCGGTCGGCCCCATCCATCGCCCGCAAGACCGATTCCATTGTCGGACAGGTGGAACGGTTGCTCGTGCGGGCGCTCCGGCCGGGCGAACGTCCACCGCTGCACATACACCCACCGGGGCTGCTCCGGGATGGCGAGCAGCCGCCGCAGCGACTCGATGAGCGCGGGTCCGGCCGCGGCCGGCTCGGTCAGGTGCGGTCGGGCGAACCGGGCCGTCGAGTGCGCCACCAGAACGGGCGCGTTGTCGCCGCGGCGGCGACCGTCGTCGGCGATCCACTCGATCGTGTCGTCGTCGTGGACGAAGGCGCCGTCCACCGGCGTCCAGCAGCGGTGCGACCAGCCCGCGAGCAGCGCCAGCGCGGGTGACCAGGACCGGTCGGCGACCAGCGCGCGCTCCTCGGTGAAGGCCTCGTCGAGGTGGCGCAGCGCCTGCGGGTCGGGCATGGCCAGCACCACCGCGTCCACCGGCTCACCGTCGACGATCGGGCCCGGGGTGATCCGGGCGATCGGGGCGGACTGCGCCACGCTGATTCCGGCGCGGGACGCGAGGTCCGCGACCAGCGACCGCAGCCCGCGAGGCGCGGCGTAGCGCAGCGGCCCCGGTTCGGCCGCGGTCAGCGTCGCGTTCGGCCCGCTGATCACCGACATCCGCCGGGTCCACGGGCGCGCTGTTCCCCGGGCCGTCCAGTCATCCACGACCTCGGCGAACTCGGGTGAGGTGACGGTGAAGTAGGANGCGCCGGAGTCCACGATCCGCCCGTCAATCCACCGAGAGGCCATCCGGCCGCCGATCACCCGGCCCCGGTCCCGGACCTCCACCGTGATTCCCCGGGCTTGCAGCACACTGGCACAGGCGATTCCCGTAATTCCTCCGCCGGCGACGACGACCTTTGTCACCAACCCCCCCATTGTCTCGACATCGATGCCGGCCGGCTCGCGGGTAAACCCCCATTTCTCCGTCCTGGGCCGTCGCTTTCGTGGGATCGCGGGCCCGGCCGGGCGGCCGCAGGCGAGCCAAGCACAGTGATCATCTCCGCGCACCCGCCGGGATCGACCCGGCAGTCAGGCACCATCATCGTGCCTGTCATCTCCGACGCCCGGGTACGGCCGGTGCCGGCTTGACGGGACAACACCCAGGACAGGCGGGGGTTCTCCCGGAATGCGCGGGCGGGGTGCCGCCGCAGCGCCCGGCGTTCCCGTCCAGCGCCGCCCATGGCCTAGCCTTACCCCGAATCCAGCCGTACCCAGTCCATGTCCACGACCGTGCGTGACGGTCATGACCTTAGGAGCCCGTGATCGCACGTCGACCCGCACCCCAGCGTCCGGGCACCCGCCCCTCCCGCGTCGCGGCCGGTTCGACCGCCGCCCGCCGCCGTTCAGCCGAGCCGGGACCCGACGGCCCGATCGGCGCGATCGGCGTCGTCGGGCCGCGGGAGCCCTGCCCCTGCGGCTCCGGGCGTCGCTACAAGGCGTGCCATGGCGAGCGGAGCCGGCCGGCGCCGGTGCTGCGGCCCTTCCTCGGCCGCCGGGACGAGCCCGACCTGGTCGCGTTGCGGGAGCTGGTGCCGAGCGCGACCGCCCCGGTGATCCTCGCGGCCGACCATCTCGCCAAGCATCCCGAGCACGCCGACCGGCGCATCACGCTCTGCACGATGCTGCCGCAGGCGGCGCCGGCGCTGGTCCGGGAGGACGGGGAGATCCTCGTCGCCATGCAGACCGCGCTGCCCGGGCTGGACGCGTCCCGGGACATCGCCGGGGCGCTGCTCGCCGCCCTCGACGCCGAGCCGNGCAACGTGGTGGACGCACCGGCGGCCTCGTCGCCGCGCCTGGTCGAGCAGCGGCCGGACGGGCTGGCCGGGCTGCCCCGGCTCACCGACCTGCTCGACCCCGCCCCCCTGGAGATCACCGTCCACCCCGGCTTCGGGTGGTGGCTGCCGCCGTCGGACGACGACAGCGGGCCCAATCAGGAGGTGGCGGCGATGCTGGAGCGCGCCAACGCCACCGTGGTGCCCACGGTGCGGCTGTCCGCCGTGTCCGCCGCCTACTGGTGCCACCCAAGCGACCGGTGGCATCTGCGCTGGGCGCTGCCCCTGGCCGCGCCGGCCGGAGCCGCCACGGATCCGGCTGCCACGGATCCGACCGCGGCGGATCGGGCTGCCACGGACTCAGCCGACGTCGGCGACGCCGCCCGTTCGGAGGAGGCGTTGCTCGACGCCCTGGCCCGGCTGGCCGCGGCCGAGCGGCTCACCGTCGGTCCGGGAACCCGGTTCGTCGGCTTCTTCCGGGCTGACGGCCTCGTCATCCCGGTCTGGGATCTCGCCGCGGACACCGCGGCCGAGCGTTGCGAGGAGCCGGCTGCCGCGCTGGGGCTCGCCTACCGGGAGGCGCTCGCGGACCCGACCCCGCTCACCGCGCANGAGCGCCGGGTCCGGGCCGGTCTCGTCGGCCGCAGCCTCACCCTGCGCTGACGCGGTCGGTGGTCCGACAGGAGGGGATTGCGGTGGGCACGAGCGAAAGGCCGGACGACACGTTCGACGTCATCGTCGTCGGGGCGGGCCCCGCCGGGGGCAGCGCGGCGCGGGCGGCGGCGGCCGCCGGGGCCCGCGTCTGCGTCCTCGAACGGTCCTCGATGCCGCGGTACAAGACCTGCGGCGGCGGACTGGTCGGCCTGTCGACCGATCACGTCGGCATCGACCTGGCCGGCCTGGTCCGTGCCACGGTCAGCTCGCTGACGATGACCCTGGACGGTCGGTACACGGTCAGCCGCGGCCAGCGGAACGCGCGGCCCTGGCTGTCCATGGTGATGCGGACCGACCTGGACGCCGCGCTGCTGGCCGCGGCCGAGGCGGCGGGCGCGATAGTGCGGACCGGCGTGCAGGTGCTGGGCCTGCGCGAGGAGGCCGAGCCGGTCGCCTGGCTGGCGGGCGCCGCGGTGCCCGTGGTCGACGATGGCTGGGTGAGCGTCCGGGTGCGCGGCGGCGCCGACCTGCGGGCCCGGGTCGTCATCNGGGCGGATGGCGCCTCGGGGCGCTGCGGCACCCACGTCGGAGTCCGGTGCGATCAGATCGACGTCGGCCTGGAGGGTGAGTTCGTCGTGGACGCCGCGCTCGCCGAGCGGTGGGCCGGTCGAATGCTGCTCGACTGGGGTCCGGTGCCCGGCTCCTACGGCTGGCTGTTCCCCAAGGGACGGGTGCTGACGGTGGGGGTGATCGGCGACCGGGCCAGGGGCNCCGCCCTGCGCGACTACTACGAGCGGTTCGTCGAGCGGCTCGGGCTCGCGGGCGCCCCGCGCCAGCACGATTCCGGGCATCTCACCCGGGTCCGGGCCGTCGACTCCCCGCTGCGCCGCGGCCGGGTCCTCGTCGCCGGAGACGCCGCCGGCCTGCTCGACCCGTGGACCCGGGAGGGCATCTCGTTCGCGCTGCGCTCGGGCCGGCTCGCCGGGGAGGCGGCGGCGGGGGCGGTCGGCGCCCCTGGCGCCACCGGGCCCGCCGGCTCGGCCGCCCTGGACGCCTACCCGGCCCGCGTCGAGGCGGTTCTGGGTCCGGAGATGGCGGCGGGCCGCGAGGTGCTCGGCGCGTTCACCCGGCGGCCGGGGGTGATGCACGCGCTCATGGCGGGCCCGGGCACCTTCGGACTGTTCACCCGGCTCATCGAGGGCCGCACGACGGTCGCCCGCCAGTTGCGGCGCCCCGGCGTTCGGACGGCGGTGGCGGCGCTGGGCCGCTGAGCCGGCCGCCGCCGGCTCAGCGGGGGCGGCTGCCGCGCTCCTCGCCGAAGCGTTCGGCCACGGCGCCCGCGATCTCCCGGTAGGCCGTCCGGGTCTCCCGCTTCAGGTCCGACAGCACGATCCGTCCGCCGTCGGCCAGGTGCGGGTCGAAGGGGACCCGCACCACCCGGCGGGTCCGCGCCTCGAAGTGACGGGCGAGGGTGTCCACGTCGACGCGTTCGCCCTGCGCCGGAAACATCGAGATCACCGCGACCGCCTCGCGGACGTGCTCCGAATACCCGTGCGCGTCCAGCCAGTCCAGCGTGGCGCTCGCGCTGGAGCCGCCGTCCGCGGTCGCGCTGCTCACGATCACCAGCGTGTCGGCGAGCTCCAGCACCCCATGCATGGCGCTGTGCAGGATGCCTGTTCCGCAGTCCGTGAGCAGGATCGAGTAGTGCCGCTGGAGCAGATCATCCACGGCCCGGTAGTCGTCGGCGCCGAAGGTGTCGGACAGCTCCGGATCGTTGGCCGAGGCCAGCACCTCCAGCCGCGAGTCGGCCTGGGACAGGTACTTGCGGACGTCCACGTACCGGTGCAGGCGTGGGGCGTCCTCCAGCAGCTCCCGCACGGTGTGTGCGGAGGTACGCGGCACCTTCGAGCCGAGCGTGCCNCGGTCGGGGTTGGCGTCGATCGCCACTACGCGGTCACCGCGCAGGCTGGCCAGGGTCGAACCGACCGCCACCGTGGTCGTGGTCTTGCCGACTCCCCCCTTGAGGGACAGCACCGCGATCCGATGGCAGTCCAGCAGCGGGGTGCGGATGCGGGCGATCTGCCGGCGGTCGCGGACCTCGTCGGGCGACGGTCCGGGATTCACCGCGCCGGCCGACACCTGGTAGACGAGCTTGCGCCAGCCGCGGGAGGCCGTCTGCGGCGGCGGGGGCAGCAGGGCGCTGGTCAGCAACCCGGCGCGGCCACCCGCGTCGCGTGGCTCCGACTCCGCGGCGGCCGGCCGGCGTGTCTCGCCCGGCCCCGTCCCGGCGGGCGGGCGTTCCCCGGACGGAGACGGGCCGGACCCGTCCGTCCGGTGCCGCCGGGTCTGGTCGAGATGGGCGT
Source organism: Frankia sp. CpI1-P (assembly GCF_001421075.1). Classification (NCBI taxonomy): domain Bacteria; kingdom Bacillati; phylum Actinomycetota; class Actinomycetes; order Frankiales; family Frankiaceae; genus Frankia; species Frankia sp. CpI1-P. Next base: position 79,501 of record NZ_LJJX01000027.1, read on the forward strand.
CGCCGTCCGGATACGGGACGTACGGATCTGCGGAGACCGATGGACCGTCGTCCGGGTAGGGGTCGTAGTCCGCGCGCGATCCTCGGCCGGCTCGCGCCCCTCGGCTCGACCACGGGCCGCTGTCCTGGCGGGCGGCGGGGTCCTGGCGGTGCGCGAGGTCCGGACGGATCTCCGCATCCCGGTCGGGTCCGACGTCCTGGGAGGGGCGGCGGCGATCGCGCCGGGGGCCGCGGTCCGGCCGGGATTCCTGGCCCGGCCGGGTCCGGGGCTCCCGATCGGTCCGGGGCTCCTGGTTGATCCTGGGCTCGTGGTCGGTCCGGGGCTCCTGGTCGGTCCTGGGCTCGTGGTCGGTCCTGGGCTCGTGGTCGGTCCGGGCGCCGCGGTGGCGTCCGGACCCGGCGCCTCGCTGGGCGCGCTGCCGGTCGGCATCCGTCGGGCGGCGGGACCGGCCGGAGGAACCGTCGTCGGGATACGGGGCCGGTCCCGGCGGCGGTCCGAGTGACGCCCGTCCGGCACCGTAGGGCGCACCGTCGACGGGCGGCGGTCCGGGGAGAGCGCCGCCGCGGCCGAGCGCCTCCTGCCGGATGACGCGGTGGTGACTGTCCGCGCGCGGCGCGGGACGGGGCGCGTCGCGGTCGGGCGCGTCGGCCGGCCGGCTCTGGTAGGCCCGGCCCGGGTGGGGCGGCTGGGCGGGCGGCCGGTGCTGGCGCGTCTCGCCCGGATGCGGTGCCTCGGGCGCGGCAAATCGGCGTCGGGGGTCGGGCCCGGGACCGCGGCCGTCCCGTCCCGCCGAGGCCTCGGGGTCCACCGGAGCCGGCTGGTGGCGGGACGGTGGGACGGTGGGATCGCGAAGCCAGGACGGGACGCGCTCGGGCGGGGCGGGAAGCGGCGCCGGTCCGGTGAGCGGGCCGCCGAGGGCGATCGCCTCGGTCGCCGCGCTGCCGGGCGGCGGGGCCGGATACTCGGTCGAGGGGCGGTACTCGTCGAAGCGCTCGCCGCGGGCCGCGCCGGGGGCGGCGCCGGGCGGAGGGAAGTCCGCCGACCCGGCGGGACCGCCCAATCGCTGGTCGCCGCGGATCACCGGCGTGGCGTAGCGCGCCGTGGGCGGGGCCGCCGTGGGCGGGGGCGCCGGGGCCGGTGGGAGCGGCGCGTCGGGCGGCTGTGCCTGGGGGCCGGGCGGGGGCGGGTCCGCCCGCCAGGCGCGGGTCTCGGCCGGCGGGGCCGGCGGGTACGACTGACCGAACGCCCTGCCCGGGGTCAGTGGGAACTGGTCGAGCAGCGGGTCGAACGTGCGCGTCTCGACCGGCAGCATCCGGCCGTTGCCGCTGGTCCAATCGGGCTGGGGGACCGGAGCGGGGGCCGGGCCGGGCTCGGCCTGGNGGATCGACGGCCAGGTGTCGGAGACGGCCGGCGGCGCCGCGTGACCGGCCTGTTCGGCGGGCCGAGCGCTCGCGTTGCCGCCGCGCGGGGCAGCGTCCACCGACCAGCCCTGGCCCGCGGTGGGACCGGGGCCGGCGATGCCCGCCGCGGGCCAATCGGAGCCCGCCGCGGGCCAATCGGAACGAGGTCGCCCCGCCGGAGCGGACCACTCGGAACCGCCCGCGGCGGCGCTGACCGCTCCCTCGCCGGGGGGCGGGGTCGCCGGCAGGGCCGCCGGCAGCCGGCCCTGCGGCCAGGACGGATGCCCGGGTCCCGGCAGCGCGCTTCCGCCGGCCGGCCCGCGGGTCGAGCCACGGCCGGGCGACTGCGCGCGCCGAGCTTCGTCGGCGGCCCAGCCGGTGTCGTCGGCGGCCCAGCCGGTGTCGCCGAGGGCCCAGCCGGTGTCGCCGGCGACCGGCCTGGCGTCGCCGTTGCGCCGCCCGGCATCCCCGCCGGCCCGCTCGGCGTCGGTCACACCGCCGACCTGGATGGCGCTGATCTCCCGTCCGTCGCCGTTCACGGGCGGACTTCCGGGGCGGCGAGGCCCTGGGCTGGATCTTCCGATCCGGGCTTTCCCTCCGCGATGTCCAAGGGTCTCCCCTCCGATCGGGCGAGCCGAGCCAGGTGGCCGGGGCTGTCTGACGCCCGTGCGGGGGGACGGTACGCCGGCTCGCGGCGAGCGGAGCCGACCGTCCGTTGCAGGACGCGGCCGGCCGGACGGGTCCGGCGGGTTGGACCAGAATGACATGCGATGGCACGGACCGCACAGGCCGGTGCGTCCCAAACGCCGGGACTCGCCCGTGTTGCTTGAGGAACGCCCAGCTCGCGCGGTTCGAGAGCCGGGCGCTGCACGGGATAAGCCGGACGAAGCTGGGCAGGGACACGACGATGCNATCGGGAACCCGCGGAATTCGCCGGGGCGCGCAGGCCGCCGCCNTGGCGTTTGTGGTACTCGCGATCATGGTCGACGCCGGCTGGTCGCCGGTGGTGGAGAACGATGCCGACGTCGCGGAGGCGCTCGGCCGGCTGGCGGCCACCACGGGTTGGCTGGTGACCGCGCTGCGCTGGGTGAGCGAGGTGTTCCACCCGACGGTGTTCCGGGTTCTCGCGGCCGTCGGCGCCGGCGCGCTGTGGTGGCGTTCCCGCCGCGGTGGTGTAGGTCGAGCCGATCCGGCGGGTACCCGCCGACTGGNGGTGTTCGCCCTGGTCACGGTCGGCGCCGGGGGCCTGCTGGCGACGGGGTTCAAGGACCTGATCGGGCGGGCCCGGCCGTCGTTCACCAATCCGGTGGCGCACGCCGCCGGGCTCAGCTTCCCCTCCGGGCATGCGCTGGGCGCGATGGTCGCCGCCGTCGTCTGCCTCGTCGCCGTCCGGGCCGTCACCGGTCGCCGGGCGCGATGGCCCTGGTGGGTCGGGTCGGGGGTGATCGTCGCGCTGACCGGCTTCTCCCGGCTCGGGCTGGGGGTGCACTTCGTGTCCGACGTCCTCGGCGGCTACCTGCTCGGTGTCGCGTGGGCGCTCGGGATGGCGGCCCTGCTGCGTCCGTGGCAGCCGGGTGATGTCGCCGCCGGGCGCGCGGGGCCGGCCGGCCCGGCTCGGGGGGAGCAGGATCATCGGTACGGCGACCAGCGGGCGTCGTGGTCCCGGTGCCGCAGGCTGTCGAGCCGGATCCGGAACTGGGCCGCGACGGTCGCGCTGCTGGCCAACACGGGCAGGACGCTGGTGACCAGCTTCAGCTCGCGCACGGCTCGCAGGACGGCGAATCCCTCCCAGGACGTGACATCGAAGCCGTATCCGTGGGCCAGGTCGCGGTGGGCCTGGGGGTCGTGGCCGAAGCGGGTCCGCCCGACCGCGACCGGCACGAGGTCCCATTCGGCCGGGCCGACGCTCGTGGCGTCGAAGTCGCACATCAGCACCCGACCGTCCGCCGCCCGGATCAGGTTGCCCAGGTGGGCGTCGCCGTGAACGACGACGGTCGGCAGCGCGTAGCGGACGGTGTCGAGCGCCGCGGCGACGCGTTCGGTCAGCCGTTCCAGGAACCGGCGGTCGGCGCCGGCCAACGTCTCCGCGTCCGATAATCGCCGCCGGACGTCGTCGAGGGGGTCCCAGCGGGGCAGCGGAGGACTGGGCGGGTCGAGGGCGTGCAGGGCGCGCAGCAAGGCGGCGAGGTCCCCGGTGCGCGGGGCCGGGCCGGCGGGCGGCGCGCCGGCGGGCGTCGCGTCGACCCAGACGGTCGCGACGAAGCCGCCGGCCTCGACCGGGGCGGGCACGCCGGGCAGGAGGCGAACGGCGGGGGCGCGCCGATCGGCCAGCCAGCCGGCGACCCGGACGACCTTCGCCACCCGGTGCGTCATCGCGGCGGAACCGGTGATGCGCATGATCGCCCCCGCGCGGGGTAATCGGTACACGGCGTTCACCGTGCGTTTGACCAGGACGGCGTCGGCGTCGTCGAGCCCGGCGCGGGCGGCGAGCTCGGCCACCGCGCGGCGGGTGGCCGCCGCCGTGAAACGGCCCCGACGCGGCGCTGCGGGGAGATCGTGCCGAGTGGGACTGTCGTCGGCCATCGCCGCGGTCCTCCCGATCGAGGGACACCGGGTCGGGGCGCCGGGTCGGGGCGCGGGCCGCGGGATCGGCACGCGGGCCCCGTCGTCGGCGGGTCGGTCGGGTCAGACGGTCAGGCCCGGCGCGGTGACCGCACCCGGTCCGGGACGCTGGCCGGCGGCGGAGCGCTGCCATTCCCGGACGAGCAGGGCGAGCTCCCGGACCTCACGCACCTCGCTGTGCGGACGGGTCGCGGACAGGAGCTGGTCGGCGCGGCCGGAAACGGAGGCGACCGTGCGTCCCCAGGAGATCTGGATGGCCTCGGTGGCCAGGTCGCAGACCCGTTCGAGCTCCAGGCGGCCCTGGCGGGCGAGGGCGAGGGCGAGGTCCAGCCGGATCACCGAACGGAAGCCGGGGGCGTTCATCGCGTCGAGCTTCGGCAGGGCGAGCTCGGCGTGCTCCTGTGCAGCCTGCGGCCGGCCGAGCAGGCACAGCGCGGTGGTGGCGTTGTAGGACACCTCGACCGGGTTGAAGTTCTCGAAGCTCGGACCCGGTCGGCCCCACTGGTCCGGGGGGATCAGATCCGCCAGGTCGTAGGCCTGGTCCAACGCCTGGGCGGCGCCGCGCACGTCGCCGAGGGCGGCCAGAGCACGGGCCACCTGGCAGGTGAGCCGGGCGCGCACGGGTCCGTCGCCGACGTGGGTCAGCCCGTCGCGGGCGAGGCGGAGGGCCTCGTCGGGACGGCCGGCGTAGAACTCGTTGACCGCGGCGACCTCCCGGGCGGAGCCGCGCAGTGCCCCCTCCCCGGCGAGCCCTCCGGCCTGGAAGCCGAGGGCGGTCAGCGACCGGGCGGTCTCGATGTCGCCGAGTTTGAAGGCCGCGTCGGCGCCGAGGACCGCGACCCGACCGGTGAGCAGGTCGCGGCGACGGGCGTCGCCGGCCGGCATCGAGCGGCGGCCGAGCCGCTCCAGCCCCCGGCGCAGGCGGGCGGTCTGGGCGAAGATGTGCGCCGGTGGGGTCGCCTCGTGGGCGTCGAGGAGGTCGGCGAGCATGTCGTCGGCCCGCTCCAGCGCGAGCTGGATCGGGCTGGCCGCGAGGACGTCGGAGACCTCCATGATCTGGCNCTCGGCGAGGATCGCGGTCATCATCGCCGCTCCGGCGTACCGGTGGAACTGCCGCCGGTCGGAGACGCCCGGGGTCGCGGGCCGCGCGGCCGGGAGCACGGCATCGGCGGGCGCGGGGCCGGCCGCGGTCGGCGCGAACGCGGGCGGCGCGAACGCGGGCGGGCCGCCGAACATCGTCAACGAGAGGGCGGCGGGGTGCGTCGAGGGTGCCGCGCACGACGGGTGCGGGCCGCCCGGTGACCACCCGGACCCGATCGGGCTCCCGGGACCGAGGGGATCCTGGCCGAACAGAGTCGAGGAACGGGCCAGGTCCGCGAGGTCGTCCGCGGCCCAGAGCCGCTGGGCGGACGGCGCGCTGATGGGGCCGAGGTCGCACCGGTCGACCGGCGGCTGCGCGGGCGGCTCCGGCGAATAGTCCTCAGGGTGATCGTCCGGCGGGGTGCGGGCCNGCGGGATGCTGATCGACTCGCTCGTCGCTCGCCGGACCGGGGGAGGGCCGGAGCGACCGGTCGGACCCGAGGATCCGTGGTCGGCTCCACGGCCCGGTGAAGATCCGCTCGACTGCGGCATGCCGCGCGTCCTTCCTTCCGAAAACGTCACGGTCAGCGACCGTGTCGACAAGGTAGCGAGGGGCGAGGTCCGCTGCGAGGGGCAACCCATCGGAAGCGCACAGTGAGACCACGCGACCTGGTGGGTTCCGTGACCGCCGGCTGCTCCGGCGGCGGTCCGGTCTGGTTCGGCGGTCGATGGCCGGCTGTTCCGGCGATCGCGCGGCGGCGACGCTGCCACCGGCCAATCACTCCGGTCGTGTTGACCCGGGTTCTACCGGTTCCTCGTTATCGATAGTAGAAGGACCGCTGCGCCGGAGGGTAACGATGAAGCAGCCGCAATGTGCCGGCCATTGTGGCTCTACGTGGTGTTTCTCCGAGGTTTCCACAACTGATCTTGTTGTGGCCGGCTGCTCTCGATCGCCTGGTGGGGCTGCGCCGACACTGGTTCCGGCGGCCGCGGGAGAAGGAAATCACGTCCTGACCGGACCGAACGGTGAAGGATTGTGCAGTTGCCGTCGGAATCCGCCGGCCTTGCGCGATGGTGCCGGATCGGCCGTCGGCGGCAACCGACCGTCGGTCTGCTCCAGAATGGGAACGATGCGGCAATAGTCTCGAAATTATGACATTCGGTCATGGTTGCCGCTGCTGGGTGGGGTACACGGGTGGCGCTCGTCCGACCGGTGTNGCCGTCCATCGACGCCGTCGGGTCGGTAGCCTCGGCATGATGGCGGATGCGGCCCAGCAGTACTCCCACTCCAGCAGGTCGCGCCGTGGGCGCGGATCTGCCCGGCCCACCGGGGTGCGCCGTGCTCGGTGACCACGTGGCGCCCGGTGCGCCGGACCAGCTGATCGGCCCGCGGGCCGACCTGCCGCCGGCCGAGGCGACCCTGGCCCGCGAGCTCGAGGCCGTGGCCCACCGGGCCTGGCCGCCGCAGCGGCAGATCGAGATCGGCGGGTGGACCCTGCGGGCCTCCGCCGGCTCGTCCCGCCGCGGGAACTCGGTCTGGGCCCACGGCGGCGTGCCCGACGTGCGGGCCGCGCTTGCCGCGGTCTGCGACTTCTACGCCACCGCCGGCCTGCCGCCCATGTTTCAGCGGACCCCCGTCACCCAGCCGGCGCAGCTCGGCGCTGTGCTCGACGCCGCCGGCTTCGACGACACCGGGCCTACCGACATGTGCGTGGCGCCGCTCGGGGCGCTGGCGCCGGTAGCGACGCCGGCGTCGACCTCCGTCGGAGTGACCACCGCCGACGTGCCGGGGGACGAATGGCTGCGGGTCGCCGGGCAGGTGCTCGCCACCTTCGACGCGCAGCGGGCCGGCACCCTCGCCGTGCTCTCGGCGCTGCGCCTGCCCACCGTCTATGTGACGCTGACCGTCGACGGTGCGCCGGTGGCGGTGGGCCGTGGCGTCGCCGACGACCGCTGGCTGGGCATCTACAGCATGGCGACGTTGCCGGCGGCCCGCGGCCGCGGCGCGGCGCGTCGCGTCGTCGCCGCGCTCGCGCAGTGGGCCGGGGCGCGCGGCGCCACGCACGCCTATCTCCAGGTTGAGGAGGTCAGCACCGTGGCCAGGGGGCTGTACGCCGATCTCGGCTTCCGGCCGGTCTACCGGTATTCCTACCNCCGGGCGCCGCTGTCGGCGGTCCGGGACCTGCCGGACGCCCGGGACGGCGGGCCGGCCGGGGCGGGTGCCGCGTGAGCGCGACCGTCGACGACCTCCTCGAGCCGGATGGCGTTACCAAGGTGATGGGCGTCGTCAACGTCACGCCCGACTCGTTCTCGGACGGTGGCACGTTCCTCGATCCGGTGGACGCGGTGCGGGCCGGGCTGCGGATGGTGGACGAGGGCGCCGATCTCATCGACGTCGGCGGCGAGTCGACCCGCCCGGGCGCGTCCCGGGTGGTCGCCTCGGAGGAGATGCGCCGGGTGCTGCCGGTCGTCGCCGAGCTCGCCGCGGCCGGGGTACGGGTCAGCGTCGACACCAGCCGGGTCTCGGTGGCGGCCGCCGCCGTCGACGCGGGGGCGGTGCTGGTCAACGACGTCTCCGGGGGCTGCGACCCGGACCTGCTCGCCCTGGTGGCCGACCGCGGCGTCCACTATGTGCTCATGCACGCCCGTGGTCCCAGCGTCGACATGTCCAGCCGGGCCGTCTACGGCGACGTGGTCTCGGAGGTCACCGCCGAGCTCGCCGCGCGGCTGGAGGTGGTCGTCGCCGCCGGGGTCGCGCCGGAGCGGGTGATCCTCGACCCCGGGATCGGCTTCGCCAAGACGGCGGCGCACAACTGGGCGCTGCTGAACAACATCGACGCGCTCGCCGCCCTCGGTCGGCCGCTGCTCGTGGGCACGTCGCGCAAGTCCTTCCTCGGTACGGTCCTGGCCGCCGGGGACGCGGGCGCGCGCCCGAGCGACGAGCGCGACGACGCCACGCAGGCGACCACCGCGCTGCTGGCCGCCGCCGGGGTGTGGGCCGTGCGCGTGCACGCGGTGCGGCCGGCGGCCGACGCGGTGCGCGTCGTGCGGGCATGGCGGCAGGGCGGCGCCGGGGATGCGGCGCCCACCGCGAGCCTGCCGGTGGTGCTGCCCGGCACCGCCGGCGGTTCGGTAGGGCACCGGCCGCGGCTGGGCGCGGCGCCGCGGACCGGGGCCGGCCCGGCCAGGGGCACGGGCAGGAGCGGCGGCAGCGTCGAGTCGGGGCCGGGTCGCCGGGACCGGCCCACGGCCCCGCCCGGCTGTGCGGGGGAGCGGGAGGTGCCGTGGTCAGCCCGGTGACGGACGGTCCGGGGCCCGGCGACGTGCCGCTGGACCGGATCACCCTGACCGGGCTGCGGGTCCGCGGCCACCACGGGGTGCTGCCGGCCGAGCGGGAACTCGGCCAGGAGTTCGTCATCGACGCCGTCGTCTGGCTGGACGTCACCGAGGCGGCGCGCCACGACGATGTCACCCGCACCGTCCACTACGGCGAGCTCGCCGAGACGCTCGCCGAGATCGTCGGCGGCCCCCCGGTGGATCTGATCGAGACCCTGGCCCAGCGTCTCGTCGCCGCCTGCCTACGCGCGGATCGGGTTGTGCGCGCCGAGGTGACCGTGCACAAGCCGGCCGCGCCGATCCCGATCCCCTTCGGTGACGTCGCCGTCACCGTGACCCGAGCCCGGCCCGCGGACCCGCCGCCCCCGGCCGGCCCCGCACCCGAGGGCCGGTGACGGGATGACCGAGGTCGCCCATGCGGTGCTGGCGCTTGGCTCCAACCTGGGTGACCGCTGGGCGCTGCTGCGGGCCGCCGTGCGCCAGCTCGACGAGGTCCTCGGCGTGACGGCGTGCTCGGCGGTGTACGAGACCGATCCCGTGGGCGGTCCCGAGCAGGACGATTACCTCAACGCGGTCGTGCTGACGGCGCCGGCGCCGCCGCGGGAGCTGCTGGCCNCCGTGCGCGCCGTCGAGGAGCGGGCGCGGCGAACGCGGACCGTGCGGTGGGGGCCGCGCACGCTCGACGTGGACGTCATCGCCCTCGGCGCGGTGCGAAGCGACGACCCGGAGATCATCATCCCCCACCCGCGGGCACACCTGCGGGCCTTCGTCTGCGTGCCCTGGCTGGACGTCGACCCGGAGGCGATCCTGCCGGGTCACGGCCGGGTCGCCGACCTGGTCGCCCGGATGGCGGGCGCCGGGGAGCTCGTCGGCCTGCGGCGGACCTCCGGCCGGCTGCGCGGCACCGATCCGGCCGGTGAGGGCGGTGCGTCGGCGTGAGACCCACCCGGCCGCGTGATCTCGTCCTGGCCGCGGTCGTGTTCGGGATCCTCGGCTATCTGCTGCTGTGGTGGGCGTACCGGTCGATTCCCACGCTGNCCCGCACGGCGTCGCTGTCGGTGGTCGTCATCGGGGTCATCGAGCTTCAGGTCGCCGTCCAGTCCCGGCGCCGGCTGGAGGGCCGGCCGGGCACCCGGCCGATCCTGCCGCTCACCGTCGCCCGCCTGGCGGCGCTGGCGAAGGCCAGCTCGGTCGTGGGGGCCGCGCTCGCGGGAGCCTGGGCGGGCGTGCTCGGGTACACCGCGCCGCGGACGGACGAGTTCCCGACCGCGGGCGGCGACGCGATCAGCGCGGGGCTCGGCCTGGCCGCCGCCGTCGTGCTTCTCGTCGGCGGGCTGGTCCTGGAACGGGTGTGCCGGGTCAAGAAGCCATAGGGCGCGCCGTTGGCCCGCAGCCTCGTCACCGGCCCGACTCCCGTCCTTCCGACCGCCGCGGTGCGACCGTGCCCGCCCGAACGAGCCGGTCGTCTCCCGGTGCTCGCGGTGGCGGATCGGGGCTGGTCATGACCGCCGAGCTGGTCGCCGGGCGGCTCGGCGCCGGAGCTACTCTGAGGTGAATCGCCGCATGTGACCCCGATCGATGCCAGGGTTGTCCGTGTTAAGACCACCTTGTGGTGATTGGCGGCGGATCTTCTGTGCCGGTCGGTCGAGGTCGCGGTGGCACGACGCGAAGGCGGGAAGGTGCGGGCGGTGGTCGTTGAGGGCCGGAGCCGCGATGGTTCGCGGGGCCACCCGTCCGACGCCGCCCGACGCGCCCCGCCCCCAGGGCCGGCGTCGGCTCCGTACGCAGACCCAGCCGGGCTGGATCAGCCCGGGGGCGGCCGGATCGTCGCGTTCGGCACCCTGTCGACCGGCCCCACCAGGCGCCCCGAGCCCCGGGCCGAGCGCATCGCGGCCGTGACCGGGTTCGACGCGGCGGACATGGTGACCGCCCGGCCCCCTGACGGCGGGCTGCCGACCCGGGCCGCCGACGCGCCCCCGGCCGGCCGCCCAGCGCCCGCCGGAGCGCCGGAGGGCCGGACTCGCCAGACGTTCCGAGCCGTGGCCTTCGGCAATCCCACGGCCGGCGGCGCCGAGGTGGTGCCGTTCGACCCCGCGGACGCACCTCCGCCGGGCCCGTGGCGCCCCGATCCCGCCAACCGCGTCCCCGGCGGTGATCCGCCGGCTGATCCGTCCGACCGGTTCGACCGATCCGACCCCGCCGGAATTCGGCGAGGGGCGGCGTATACGGAGTTCGGCCGCGAACCCGCGCCGCCTCCGACCGGCTTTCGGGATGACGCCCCGCCGGGCTGGCGCGGATTTCGCGGCACCGATCCGCCGGGCCGTCGCGACTTTCCCGCGGCCGATCCGCCGGGCGGCCGTCGATTTCCCGACCAGCGTCGGCAACCCGTGGTCGCTCCCGTCCCCGGGGCGCCAGACGCCCACCATCCAGATCCTCGCCACCGAGATCCTCGCCACCGAGATCCTCGCCACCGAGATCCTCGCCACCGGGATCTCCGTCAGCCCGAGCCGCGCCCTACCGCTGCCGGCCCGACCGGCGACGGGCCTGCCGCGCCCAGCCTGCTCGACCGGGTCAGCTTCACCGGCATACAGCGGGCGGTGTCAGTGGATGAACCGGGGCCGGCCAGCCCCCGCGGACGGAGTCCGGACGGCGGCTCGGCGCTGGACGAGGTCAGTTTCACCGGCTATCAGCCCGCCATCCGCGAGGGCTGGCAGCCGCGCGGGGCCGCCCGGGAGGGGGCGCGGCCGCCCGCGGGCGCCGAGCGTCCCCGGCCGGGCCGCCGTCCGCCGGATGGCGAGCGGGCCCGGTTCGCCGGGCACGCGCCGCAGGCCGGCGAGCCCGCCGCAGGCACGGCTGTGCGCCGTGCTGACCGGCCTCGCGCGCGCTTCGGCAGTCCGCCCGAGGAGGCGCGCTCGCCAACGGACCCGTACGACCGTGACGACCCGTACGACCGTGACGACCCGTACGACCGTGACGACCCGTACGACCGTGACGACCCGTACGACCGTGACGACCCGTACGACCGTCAGGGGTCACGCGAACGCGGCGGCGGCCGTGCCCGGACGGGCGGTCCGGCCAGCGGGCCTGGCGCTCGACCGGGCGGGCGGCGCCGGCGCGGTGATCGGCCCGGCCTGCTCCAGGCCGCGCTCGTGCTGGCGGCACTCGTCGTCGGGGTGTCGCTCGGTCGGACGCTGGCGTTGCCCGGGGACGCCGGGACGATCTCGAGGCTCGCGGACTGGGGTCGCGCAAACCACCTGTCGTTCCTCGTCGATCGGGTCGATGCGCTGCGCTGACGGCCTGGCCGGTGGCCCCGGTGGCCCCGGTGGCCCCGGTGGCCCCGGTGTAGCCCCGGTGGCCGCTTTGGTGGTCCGCGTGGGAATGCCGTCGCAGGCGGTGACTTAGTTACCGGTTTGTCAGATGGAGGGGCATTATTGTTGATGTTGTCGAGATTGTCACTCTATGGTCGCCCTTGCGTGTGATCAAATCAATGTTCGCGTAACCGGCGATCTAGGATTGCGAGTGGCCTTCCCCCTCTCGAGACGCGGGAAGCGGACCCGGCCGAAATTGATGCGTCCCAGTTTGCCGAATCCCCTTGCGTCCGGCGGTCCTCGGCGTGTCCAATCGGTATTGGTAGGTCTGTCGCATTCCGTCGACCTCGTCTCGTGAGCGCCCGCTACCGCCGGGCAGCCTGGTCGCCGATGTTCGACCGAACGCGTGCCCCGGCCTGCCAAGGCATCCAAGGAGGCCACGTGCGTCCGAGACTCGCAGTAGCCCCTGCGGTCCCGCTGGCTGGCGACGCCGGTCACGGGGTGCCGCAGCGGGACTGGACGGCGCCGGGTCTCGCGGGGACGGGCGCCACCATGGCCGACGTCTCCGACGGCCCCGGTCGCCCGGCCACCGAGGCCGAGGCCGCCGCGATCGCCGCAGCCGTCCTCGACAGCCCGCTGGTCGCCAGAGTGGCGGATCTTCGCATCACCGGCATCCGTACCTCGACCGGCGCGCCGGACTGGGCGTTCGCCGTCCTGCGCACACCGGGCGGCACCGACCCGGCGATCGCCGTGCTGCGCTGGGACACCTGCTGCGGCTGGGTGCTGGACCAGGTCGGCACGGCCCGGCTTGGTCTCGGGACGGCCGGCGGTGGCGGCCCGGCCATGCGGCGCGCGGACCTGCAGGTCGCCGGGGCGCCGCCGGTCCGCCGTGACGGTGGCGTCCGGCGGGGTTGCGACTCCGGGATTCGGACGGGTGACGCGGCGCGTTCGGGGTAGGTCGCGGCGCTGTGTCCGGCTGGCGCCGGGCCAGCTACCGTCATGATGGTGTCGATGCCGGCCGATCCCGCGCCAGACGAGTCCACGACGCTCGTGGGCTGGCTGCGCGCGCTGCCCGATGAGGCGATCATCCGGCTGTTTCTGCTGCGGCCCGATCTCGNGACGCCACCGCCGCCGGACTTCGACGTCCTGGCCGCCCGGCTGGAGATCCGGGTGAGTGTCGCGCGTGCCCTGGAGCGCCTCGATACCAACGCGTGCGAGGTGCTGGAGGCGCTGACCATCCTGCCCTCCCCGGTGCCGCTCGCCGAGCTCACCGCGTTCTGCGGGCACGCCGAGGTCGTCGGGGTGGTGCGCCGGCTGCGTGAACTGGGTCTGCTCTGGGGCGACGACGGTGCGCTACGGGTCGTCGGCATGGCCGTCGACCTCGTGGGAGCGCGGCCGCTCGGGCTCGGCCGGCCGGTGCGGGAGTGCCTGTCGGTCTACCGGCACACCCAGCTCGCCAGGGTCGCAGGCGCCCTCGGCCTGATCCCGGCCGCGACGGATCCGACGGAGTCCGGGGGCGGGTTCACCGTCCGAGCCGATCTCGTCGACGCCATCGCCGACCTGTTCGCCGATCCGGCTCGGGTCCGCGGCTGGCTCGACGGGTGTTCCGAGCGGGCCCACCAGCTCCTTCGCCGGCTGGCGGCCGGGCCCGCGCTCGGCACCACCGCCGAGGCGGGTCGGCTGCTCACCGTCGCCACGGCCCGCAGCCCGGTGGAGGAGCTGCTCGCCCGGGGTCTGCTGGTCGGGATCGACGATGACACCGTCGAGCTGCCACGGGAGGTCGGCCTCGCGGTGCGCGGTGACGANCCGGCCGGCCGGCTGCATCCGCATCCGCCCGAGCTGACCGGCGCCGCTGTCGGTGCCTCGGCCGCCGACGCCGCCGCCGCGCTCGCCGCGGACACCGTCGTGCGCTGGATCACCATGCTGCTTGACGCGTGGGGCACGACGCCCGTGACGCCGCTGCGTACCGGCGGCCTGAGCGTGCGCGACCTGCGCGCGACCGCGAAGCTGCTCGACACCGACGAGCGGACCGCCGCCTTTGTCGTGGAGCTCGCGGCGGCCGCCGGACTCGTCGACGCCACCGCCGGCGTCGACGTCCAGTACGTGCCCACCGCTGCCTACGACCGCTGGGGCACCGACCTGGTGGCGGCGCGCTGGGCGGTGCTGGTCGAGGGCTGGCTGCGGTCACCGAGTGCCGCCTGGCTGGTCGGCGAGCGGGACGAGCGGGGTCGCCAGATCGCCGCGATGTCGCTGGAGGTCCGCCGCTCCTCCGTGCCGGACCTGCGGGCCCAGGTTCTGCGCGCGCTGGCGGCGGCGCCGGCCGGGGTGGCGCCGACCGGTGAGTCGCTGCGCGCCCTGCTGACCTGGCGGGCGCCGCGGCGGGCCGGCACGCTGCTGGCTGGGATGATCGACGGCACGGTCGCCGAGGCGGAGCTGCTCGGCCTGACCGGGCGGGGGGCACCCAGCACCGTCGGGCGACTGCTGGCCGCGCAGCTCGACGAGGAGAGCGCCGACCCGGCGCGGGTCGTTGGCCTGCCGAGCCGGCCGGCCGGCGGGGACGCCGCGCTGTGTGCCCGGCTCGCCGACGCCCTCACCCCGCTGCTGCCCGAACCGGTCGAGGAGCTGCTGCTGCAGGCGGACCTGACCGCGGTCGCCCCCGGCCCGCTGGTTCCCCGGGTGGCCGCGCAGCTCGCGCGGATGGCGGACGTCGAGTCGTCGGGGGCCGCGACGGTCTACCGCTTCTCCGAGGAGTCGCTGCGCCGGGGATTCGACTCGGGGCTGGTCGCTGAGGACATCCACGCCGCGCTCGATCGCCTGGGCCGCACCGGCGTTCCCCAGGGACTGACCTATCTGATCGACGACACCGCCCGCCGGCATGGCCGGCTGCGCGCCGGTCCGGCGTCGAGCTACCTGCGATGCGACGACACCGCGCTGCTCGCCGAGGTGGTCGCGAGCCGTCGCACGCAGGCGCTGGGGCTGCGCCGGATCGCGCCGACCATCGTCATCTCGTCGCTGCCGACCGGCGAGTTGCTGGCCGGCCTGCGGGCCGCGGGATACGCGCCGGTCGCGGAGGCCCCCGACGGCAGGGTGGTGCTCAGCCGGCCGGCCGCCCACCGGACTCCGGCCAGGCCGCGCCAGGCGCCGGTCGACGTCGCCGACGGGCGGCTCGCGCAGGCGCGCGACGTGCTGCGGCTGGTCCGCCGCGGCGACGACAGCGCGCAGGCCATGCGGGCGGCCGGTGGCGTCACCGGCGCCGAGATCGGACTCACCCGGTCCGCCCCGCTGATCCTGGTGATGTTGCAGGGTGCCGTCCGGGATCGGCGCCGGGTCCTGCTCGGGTATGTCGACCAGCAGGGCACGCCCAGTGACCGGATCGTGCGGCCGACCGCGGTGGACGGCGGCTGGCTGACCGCCTGGGACGAACTCAGTGCCGGCCCGCGCCGCTTCGCCCTGCACCGGGTGACCGGGGTCGCCGACATCGACGAGGTGTTCGGTGGCGGTGGCGCCGCGGCGCCGGCCGACTGGACGACGGCCGCGCCGGACGCGGCCGACCCGCCCTGAGCCGTGGGCCGCGGCGGGACGGGGTCGCCAACCTGTCGGTGGGCGCCTGTACCGTCGAAGTACGTCGCCAGCGTGGCGGCGTGCCCGCCGGGATCTGCCCGTGGTGGGCCTATGCCGTACGGCGGACCGGGAGGACGGTGAGGGTGGCGGACGGCCCGTTGATCGTTCAGTCGGACAAGACCTTGCTCCTGGAGGTCGACCATCCTGGCGCCCCCGCGGCCCGGGCGGCCATCGCTCCGTTCGCCGAGCTGGNGCGGTCCCCGGAGCACGTCCACACCTATCGGGTGACCCCGCTGGCCCTGTGGAACGCCCGCGCCGCCGGGCACGATGCCGAGCAGGTGGTGGACGCGCTCGTCCGCCACTCCCGCTACGCGGTCCCGCACGCGCTGCTCGTCGACGTCGCCGACACCATGGATCGCTACGGCCGGCTGCGGCTGGAGAACGATCCGGTCCACGGCCTGGTGCTGCGGGCGCTCGACCGGGCCGTGCTCGTCGAGGTCGCGCGGGCGAAGAAGGTCGCGCCGATGCTGGGCACGCGCATCGACGACGACACGATCGCCGTGCACCCGTCCGAGCGCGGCCGGCTCAAGCAGGCGCTGCTCAAGCTCGGCTGGCCCGCGGAGGACCTGGCCGGCTACGTCGACGGCGAG
This sequence comes from Frankia sp. CpI1-P, assembly GCF_001421075.1. Taxonomy (NCBI): domain Bacteria; kingdom Bacillati; phylum Actinomycetota; class Actinomycetes; order Frankiales; family Frankiaceae; genus Frankia; species Frankia sp. CpI1-P. The sequence continues at coordinate 95,458 of NZ_LJJX01000027.1, forward strand.
AAGCACCCGATCGAGCTCCGTCAGGACGGCTGGGAGCTGCGCGAGTACCAGAAGGGCGCGGTCGCGGGCTTCTGGGAGGGCGGCTCGGGGGTCGTCGTGCTGCCCTCGGGCGCGGGCAAGACCATCGTGGGCGCCGCGGCGATGGCCCAGGCCGGNGCGACCACACTGATCCTGGTCACGAACACGGTCGCCGGTCGGCAGTGGCGGCACGAGCTGCTGCGTCGCACCTCGCTGACCGAGGACGAGATCGGCGAGTACTCCGGCGAGCGCAAGGAGATCCGCCCGGTCACCATCGCGACTTACCAGGTGATGACGGCGCGCCGCAAGGGCGAGTACCTGCACCTGGACCTGTTCGGCGCCCGGGACTGGGGGCTGATCGTGTACGACGAGGTACACCTGTTGCCCGCGCCGGTCTTCCGGATGACCGCCGACATNCAGTCCCGCCGCCGGCTCGGTCTCACGGCGACCCTGGTCCGCGAGGACGGCCGGGANGGCGATGTCTTCTCGCTCATCGGGCCGAAGCGGTACGACGCGCCGTGGCGCGAGATCGAGGCGCAGGGCTGGATCGCCCCGGCGCAGTGCACCGAGGTGCGGGTCACCCTGACCGACGACGAGCGGATGACCTACGCCGTCGCCGAGCCGGAGGAGCGCTACCGGATGTGCGCCACGGCCCACAGCAAGCGGGCGGTGGTGGAGCGTCTCGTCCGCCGGCACTCCGACGACCGGGTGTTGGTGATCGGCGCCTACCTGGATCAGCTCGACGAGCTCGGCGAGTTGTTGGGCGCCCCCGTCATCCAGGGCTCGACCCGCAACCGGGAGCGCGAACGGCTGTTCGAGGCGTTCCGCACGGGCGAGATCACCACGCTGGTCGTCTCCAAGGTCGCGAACGTGTCCATCGACCTGCCGGAGGCCGGGGTGGCGGTGCAGGTCTCAGGCACCTTCGGCTCCCGGCAGGAGGAGGCGCAGCGCCTCGGCCGGGTGCTGCGGCCCAAGGCGGACGGCCGAGCGGCGCACTTCTACACCGTGGTCGCCCGCGACACCCTCGACCAGGAGTACGCGGCTCACCGTCAGCGCTTCCTTGCCGAGCAGGGCTACGCGTACACGATCGTCGACGCCGACGACATCCCTGACCCGCGTGACGTCGCGGACCGCGGCGACCTCGCGGATCAGTACGATGTCGCGGATCCGCACAGTGCCGCGGACCCGCACAGTGTCGCGGATCCGTACAGTGCCGCGGATCCGGACGATCTGGCGGATCCGGACGACATCGCCGACGGCGCCGGCGGGCGGGACTAACCAGCCGGGGCCTGCCCGTGCGCCCGCCTGCGCATGCCCCGCGGCGGCGCTGGCGGGGGCCCCGGGCCCACCGGGCCGCCGCTCACTCGGCGTCGGGCGGGTCGATCAGTTCGGCGGGCCGGACGGTCACCGGGAACGGTCGTGTTGCGTTGAACTCACCGTGCGGGCCGGTCGCGCTGGCGGTCACGTAGACGCCGCCGACCAGCTCGAACGCCTCCAGCGTCGCCGTATCCGGATCGATCAGCCAGCACGCCGGAACCCCGCGCTCCCGGTAGAGGTCGAGCTTCAGCGTGCGGTCGTAGCGGCGGGTGCTCGCATCCGCGACCTCGACGACCAGGTAGGGCGTCTCCCGCAGCCGGCGGCCCACCACCTCGGCGCTCGGGGCGACGACGACGTCCGGCACGAGCAGGGACCGTGCCGACAGCTCCACCCCGACGCCGGCGGGGAGCACGTGGGCGCCGGAGGTGGCTACCTGCGTCAGCAACCGGGTCAGCCGGCTGGTCACCCGGGCGCGCAGCGGCGTCGGCCACGGGCGCAGGAGACACAGCCCGTCGAGCAGCTCCAGCCGGGCATCGTCGTACCCGCCGGCATCCAGATCCTCGACCGTGACCGGAGGTGCGGGCACGGTCACGGACGGGCGGTGGGAGCGGGACTGTGCGGGTGCCTGGACCACGCTGCCTATGGTGCCCCGCCGCGGCGGTCCTGTCGAAAGCCCGGCTGCGTTAATTGTCCGTGTCGTGCAAATAGTCGACCTCTAACCGTCCCTGCCGTGAATTGTTGAAAAGAAGTGACATAAAACTCTTGTCGGCTCCAATACCCGGTGGTAACTTGATCGCCGTTGCTGGTGGCCGACGACCTTTCTTAGCGCAAGGTCGTCTTTGGGAGCACCTCCCGGCGTTCGCTCCGTCCCGAGTGGCGTCGCTCCCAGGCCGATGAGCCCGCCTCCGCGGAACCTCCCGTCCGCGGAGGCGGGCCTTTCCCCGTGAATCGCCTTCGGCGATTCACGGGGACCCCTGGCCCAGGGCGCCGTTCGGGGTTTCCGTCAGATCGCCTTCGGCGATCTTCCTGGGGCAGCTAAGCCCGACGAAACGCCGGAGATGTCGGCTTTGCCGCGCGAGCGTGGATGGTGAGGTCCGGGGCGCGCTTTGAAATGTGACGTACGACTCTGGTATCAATCACCCCAATAAAGGGGTATCGCGGCGTTGACGCGGNGTCGGATCGGGCGAAGGCCGGTGCGGTCCGCGCGATATTCCGGCCCCAGACCGCACCGACCGCAATGGTGGGCGTGGACGGCGACCGCGTCGAGCTGACGTAGGAGGTCCCGGATGAGGGGCGGTCCGGTCCGCGAAGGTACGGAAGGCTGGGCGCTGTGGGCCGGCGAGGATGGGCGGCGGCTGGCTGGCGCGACCGCGATCGGCAGCGNGCAACGGCGGGCGGCGGCGGGCAACGGGGAAAGGCGGCGGGCAACAGCGCGGGTAGCGGCGGGCGGCGGGGGTAACGACGAAGGCGGCCCCGTGTACCGGAGCCGCCTTCGTCGTGACGGTGGTGCTAACCAGCGCGTGCGCTGGGTGGTGCGGGGGGAGCTGGACTAGAAGTCCATCTCGCCGCCGCCGCCGGGGACGGCCGGGGCCGGGTTCTTCTCCGGCTTGTCGGCGATGACGGCCTCGGTGGTGAGGAACAGGCCGGCGATCGACGCGGCGTTCTGCAGCGCGGAGCGGGTGACCTTGGCGGGGTCGATGATGCCGGTGGCGATCAGGTCGACGTACTCGCCGGTGGCCGCGTTGAGGCCGTGGCCGGTCGGGAGGTTGCGGACCTTGTCGACCACGACGCCGCCCTCGAGACCGCTGTTGAAGGCGATCTGCTTGATGGGTGCCTCGAGCGCGAGCCGGACGATGTTCGCGCCGGTGGCCTCGTCGCCGGACAGGTCGAGCTTCTCGAAGGCGGTGATCGACGCCTGGAGCAGCGCGACGCCACCACCGGCGACGATGCCCTCCTCGACCGCGGCCTTCGCGTTCGACACCGCGTCCTCGATGCGGTGCTTCTTCT
>NZ_LJJX01000028.1:0-98075 GCF_001421075.1 Frankia sp. CpI1-P
CAGGTGACCGAGGAAGCGCTCGAACAGCTGATCCCGAAAGTCGGGGCCGTCGCGGCGTGCCGGGCGGTGGGCCGGTCCCGGGCGACGCATTACCGGCGGCACCGGAAAAGCCCTGCTCCGCCGCGGCCGGCACCGATTCCGCACAAGCAGCGCCGCCAGCCCGCGGCCCTGACGGCCGAGGAGCGGGCGAGGGTGCTGGAGCTGTTGCACTCGGAGCGGTTCGTGGACGCCTCCCCGGACCAGGTCTGGGCGGCGCTGCTGGACGAGGGGATCTACCTGGCGTCTCCCCGCACGATGTACCGGATCCTCGCCGAGCACGGAGAGACCGGGGAACGCCGCCGCCAGGCCACCCACCCGGCTCATGTCAAACCCGAACTCGTCGCCGAAAAGCCCAACACCGTCTGGTCGTGGGATATCACAAAACTCCGCGGCCCGAAGAAATGGACTTACTACTACCTGTACGTCATCATCGACGTGTACAGCCGCTATGTTGTCGGGTGGATGGTCNCCGACGCCGAATCCGCGGCCCTCGCCGACGATCTACTNCGCGCCACCTGCGAGAAACAGGCCGTCAACCCTGACCAGCTCACGATCCACGCGGACCGCGGCACGTCCATGACCTCGAAAACCGTCGCACTGCTCCTCGCCGATCTCGGGGTCACCNGTTCCCATTCCCGCCCGCGGGTCTCCAACGACAACCCGTATTCAGAGGCCCACTTCAAAACGTTGAAGTACCGGCCCGACTTCCCGGCGTCGTTCGAGACCCTGCAGACGGCTCGCGCCTGGTGCCGACAATTTTTCGACCACTACAACAACCAGCACCGCCATTCCGGGATCGGCCTGCTGACCCCGGCGGTCGTGCACCACGGCCAGGCCGACACCGTCCACCAGGCCCGCGCCAGCGTGCTCGACGCCGCCTACGCCGCACACCCCGAACGGTTCGTCCGCCGACCCCCGACCCCACCCGAGCTCCCCAAGCCCGCGTGGATCAACCGGCCCGACGACCAGGACACCGATCAGCAGGCCAACTAATTTTCTGAAGCGCCTGACTCAAACAGCTTGACGGATTCCGCCACGCCCCCCATCTTCTTGAGGGCGTCCCGACTCACTGCCNGCAGGAAGCTGGAGAACATCTGCCCGTCCTTTCTGCGGGCACCTCTCATCCGGAACGTGTACCCGAGGAACGTGAACGACGTGTTGTCATATTCCTCACGCCTGTTTCCGTTCTTGCAGTCCACTATCCTGGTCTTGTCGGGATGCAGGCGCAGCCCGACCTCCCTCATCCGCTCCGCGAGTTTTGCCCTTACATACCGGGCCTGCTTCTCGCTCGCACAGTGCACGACCGCGTCGTCGGCAAAACGCTCGAACGGCAGGGTTGGAAACTGCCTCTCCATCCAGGCGTCGAAGGCATAATGCAAGAACAAGTTAGCCAGCACGGGTGAAACCGCGGACCCTTGATGNGTACCCCGATCCCGCTCGACCATCCTGCCATCGGGCCATTGCATCGGAGCTTTCAGCCACCGCTGGACGTAGAGCACCACCCATTTCTGCTCAGGGGTAGTGTTCGCCTCGACCGCCTTGACTACAAGGTCGTGATCGACGGAGTCGAAGAACTGGGAGATATCAAACTCAAGTACCCAGCTCATTCGCCAGCACCTTTCGCGGCACTTTCCGAGCGCCATCAACGGCGACCGCCCCGGCCGGTACCCGTACGAGTCGTCATGAAAGATCGACTCGGTGCGGGGTTGCAGCGCAAGGGCGACCACGGTCTGGGCGACCCGGTCAGCCACGGTGGGCACACCTAAGATCCTCGTCCCTGGGCCGTGTGGCTTCGGTATCTCCACAGCCCGCACCGGGGGCGGGAAGTAGCTCCCCGAGGACATCCGCACCCAGACCTTGTACAGATTGTTCTTCAGGTCCTTCTCGAAGTCCTCGATGGACTGCCCGTCGACCCCGGCGNCACCCTTGTTCCGCCGGACCTGCTGATACGCCTCCCACANAAGCGTCTTGGAAATCACATACGGTCTCTGTTTCGGACCTGAATTGTCCACTCGACTCCTCCCGGGTTTACACCCGGTTGCTCGGCGAACTCCTCTGGATGAGCCGGCCCCTTCGCTCCACCCCCATTACAGGGGCTTCAACACTAGTACGAGCCGGTCCGCCGGCGTTGCCGCATCGGTACTCCCGCCTCCCGGTTTCAGCCGCTCGGCGCACTCCCTCTCGCCCGGCCACAGGGGCCGGGGCAGTATCGGCGAACNCCTTCCCCCGTTCCGCACGGACGCCGCAGCCCAGGCTCGCGCCACCTGCATGCCGGACACCACCAGGCCAATAGACGGGCACCCGCCTGGCTCATCCCGGAGCAGCATTGATACCCCGGTTCCGGTGTCACCTCATAAAGTAACGGCACTTCAGCGGTGGTTCACTTTCGTTCGCCTTCCTGGACCCTGTCTGACGACTCTTACGCCGCCTTTTCTCCGACGCTCAGCACGACAGGCTTCAACTAACGCACCTCGGAGTGACTTGACGCCTCCCCCCGCAGGGCGACGCCGGGGAGCCGGACGGAACCCTTACCACGGGGCNCCGCCTCCCCCATCGTCCGTGCAGCACGCACGTGTCAAGAACTGACCTGCCTACCTTCAGACAGCTCCCTTCCTCGCGCTCGGGGCGCAACAATGCCACTTCCACTAGTTGGATCTTGGGGGTCGTTGGTGTGTTGGTTGTGGTGGTTCTGTGCGGGTAGCGGCATGATCGAACGCTGTGGCGGACACTCGGGTGGTGGCGGACCGCCGGCTGACGGACTGGATCTCGCTGGGAGTCCTGACGTCGTTCGTCCCGCGTGACGCGGTCGACGAGGCCATCGCGGCGACCGGGAGAGGCGCCCGGCGTAGCGACGTGACGATCCCGCCGCATGTCGTGGCCTACTTCGTGATGGCGCTGGCACTGTTCGCCGAGGACGACTACGAGGCGGTCGCGCGCCGGCTCGCCGGGACGTTGGACGATCTCGATGTCACCGGGCCGGTGTGGGACCCGAGTTCGGGTGGGCTGACCAAGGGCCGCCAGCGGCTCGGCGCGGCGCCGATGGCCGCACTGTTCTCCCAGGTCGCGGCGCCGGTCGCGGACCTGGACACGGTCGGGGCGTTCCGCGGGCCGTGGCGGCTGATGAGCATCGACGGGCTGGAGTGGGACGTGGCGGCGTCCAAGGAGAACATTGCCGCGTTCGGCCTGCCGGCCGGCCGCGCCGACGCGCCGGGAGTGTTACCGAAGGTCCGGGCGGTCACCGTGTCGGAGTGCGCGTCGCACGCGGCGGTGCTCGCGGCCCTCGGCCCGGCCGGCGGGGCGAAGGTCGCCAGCGAGCAGGCCCTCGCCCGCCAGCTTTACCCACGTCTCGAGTCCGGCTGGTTGTTGCTGGCAGACCGGAACTTCTACTCCTGGGCGGACTGGTGCACGGCCGCGGACACCGGCGCGGCGCTGCTGTGGCGGGCGAAAGCGAACCTGCGGCCCCCGCCGCTGCGGGCACTGCCGGACGGTTCCTACCTGACGGTGCTGGTCAACCCGAAGGTCACCGGCGCGGCGCGTGAGGCGCTGCTCGCCGCCGCGCGGGCTGGCACGCCGCTGGACCCGGCGAAGGCCCGCTACGCCCGCCTCGTCGAGTACGACGTCCCGGACCGTGAGGGCGACGGGAAACACGAGATCATCGGACTGATCACCACGATCTGTGACCCGCGGGAGGCGACCGCCACCGCCCTGGCCGGGGCGTACCAGCAGCGGTGGGAACACGAGACCGGGAACAGGCAGCTCAAAACCTACCTACGCGGTCCGGGCCGGGTCCTGCGCTCGAAGCATCCCGACACCGTCTACCAGGAGATCTGGGGCTACCTGCTCACCCACCACGCGATCAGTGCCCTGACCTGCCAGGCCGCGACCGCCGCCGGGATCGACCCCGACCGGATCAAGTGCAAGCGCACCGTCAGGATCATCCGCGACCGGGTCACCGACCCGGCTTTTCCCCCCCTGACCAGCGCCGCCGGACCCTCGACCTGATCGCCGCCGACATCACCCGGCCGACCAGGCTCAACACCCGCCGCGAACGCACCTACCCCCGCGCCGTCCGCCGCGCCCGCCACAACCAGTACCCCGTCAAGAAACCCGGCCAGCACGGCGTCCGCCACAACACCCCAGCCACGATCAGACTCGCCAACCCCCTGAAATCCCAGGTCGCAGCTTGATCCAACTAGCGGAAGTGGCATTGGGCTATGACCTGACCGACAGGCGTGTTCAACAGCACCGCCGCGCGTCTCTGGGCCCGTTATTAGTCTCCGTAGCGGCCTGGTCGCCGCGGGGACCTACTCGGTGCTCACCAGGCTGCCGGGCGACGCGCGGCTGTCCGCGCCGGACGCCGCACACCTGCTCGACGCGAGGTGGCGCCGCTGACGCTGAGCGGCCCGCCCGCCAGGAGGTCCAGACCACCCTGAGTCAGCTCGGCATCGCCGGCAGCGCCGGGTACGACGGGCTGGTCGCGCTCGCCGCCAAGGAGCACGGCCTCGCCCTCGCGACGAAGGACGCACGCACGCGCGGGACCTACGACGCGGTAAGTGTCATGATCCTGGCCGGGGTGAAGTACCTCGGGTCAGCAGCACCGGACCGGACGGCCACCGGTGCTGACCCGGGACAGCACCCCACCGCTACGCGGAGCGACCAGCGTCCCCGCCGGCTTGTCGCCTGCGCGCGGACCTTCACCCTCGTCTCCTACACACGGGCCGGCGCCATGCTCGCCGAGGCCAGACTTCCCACGAAGAAACGGCCCGACGTCATCGACGCCCTGGTCGTCATCGCCGCCGCACTGCACGGCCCCGCGCAGATTCTCACCAGCGATCCCGACGACATCACCGCCTACGCCGCCACCCTCGACCGCGCCGACATCGTCGCCGAACCCATCTCATGAGAGATCAGTAGCTATCCCAGGGATCTGNGCTGGGTCGAGCCGTTGGGTGCCGTCGACGGCCACATCGATGCCGGTGATTGCGGTTCGTTGTTCCCCGATCGGCTGATCGATAGCATCAGTGACGAGGTGTGCCGGTGTCGATACNGGGGTGGACGNCTCTCCGCTGTCCCCTGCCTGGCCCGAGGGGGTGGCACGCGCAAATGGCACTGTTCGGTCGTCGGCGCGCCCGACGCCGTGCGTCTGGTGCTTCGGCCGCCCCCGAGGTGGTCGAGGCCGGGGACTCGCCGCTGGATCCGCAGCAGGCGGCCGCGGAGGGCCGCCGGCTGCTGCAGACCGTTCCGGTGGGCGCGGCCGACGAGCGAGCCAGGTTGTCCGTGATCGGCGGGCTCGCGGTCGACCTGGAAGTCCTCTCTGGCCGCACGGGTGCGCCCGGCCTGCTCAACGAGGCCATCGACCTGGGCCGGGCGCTGACCGGGCGCTGCGCCGGCTGGCCCGAGGAGGCCGCGATCCGGTCGAACCTCGCGGGTGCGCTGCTGCGGCGGTTCCAGACCGCGGATACACCCGCCGACCTCGACGAGGCGTTCGCTCAGGCCTGCGCGGCGGTGGCGGCGGGCCCACCAGGCCATCCCGACCGGGCCCGCAGCCTGTCGAACCTCAGCTACGCCCTGCGGATGCGGTCCGACCGGGACGATTCGGCGGGGGATCTCGACACGTCGATCCACGCGCTACGGGAGGCACTCGCCGCGACCGCCTTGACGGACCCGGACCGGCTGGGGCGGCTCGTCAACCTGGGCGCCACCCTGCACAGACGGTTCGACCGTTCGGGCGGCCACGACGATCTCGACGAGTCCATCGAGACCAGCCGGGCCGCCAGCAGGATCGCCGTCGGCGACCAGCGGCTCAACGCGCTCACCAACCTCTGGTCCGCGCTGGTCGACCGAGTGCAGGCGAACGGCCGCGCGGACGACCTCGACGAGAGCGTGGAGGTGGGGCGGGAGCGGGCGCGTCTGCTGACCACCCGTCCGCCCGGTGCGCCGCCAGCGTCGCAGCGAGCGATGTTCCTGTCTCTGCACGCGAGGATGCTGCGGACCCGCTTCACCCACGACGGGGATGTGTCCGACCTCGACGAGGCGATCTCGACGCAACGTCAGGCCGTCGAGCTCGCCACGGCCGCCCATGATGATCTCTCCGGATACCATCGCAGCCTGGCGGAGCTGCTGCGGTTACGGGCACACCCGCCGGCCGCGGCGGACGCGGAGCCCCCACGCCACCGGCGAGACCGGCTGGACGCCCGCGCCCAGCGCAGTGGCAGCCTCGACGACCTGGACGAGGCCGTTCGGGTCGCCCGCGAGATCGTCGATCAGGCCGGCGGCGACCCGGCGGACCCGGCGGACCCACAGCGCTGGTCGGACCACCAGCAGCTCGCCGAGCTGCTTCGCCGCCGCTACGAGCGGACGGGAGACCTCGACGATCTCAGCCGGGCGATCGACCTGTGGCGGGCGACGCTCGCCGCCACGCCGAACGACCACCCCGGCCGGGTCTCCTGGCAGGGGAACCTGGCGGTGGCGCTAGAAATCCGGGCCGAGCGCACGGGGGACGTCCGCGATCTGCACGCGGCGATACCTCTGCAGCAGGCCGTCGTCGAGTCCAGCCNGGCCGACCTGCGCGCGCGGGGCCTGATGCACCTCGCGGACCTGCTTGCGGCGCGTTACCAACATGACGGCGTGTCCGCCGACCTGGACCGGGCCATCGAATTCGGCCGCGCCGCGCTGGCGGCGTCCGGTGCGAACGACAGCGGCTTTGTCCGGACGAACCTGGCGGGGATACTCCTGCAGGACCATGAACGAGGCGGTGCTCCGGGGGCGGTGACGGAGGCCGTCGGGATGCTGCGCACGACGGTGGCGGAGACACCGGCGTTCAGTCCGCGGCTCGCCACCCGACGGGCGGCTCTCGCCAGGGCGCTGCTTATCCAGGCCGACCGGACCGACGACGCCACGGCGCTGGACGAGGCGATCGGTCTGCTGCGAGCCGCCGTCGACGAGCTGTCGGACGGCGATGAGTCCAGGCGGCCGCAGCTGTTGGCGAACCTCGCGGGCGGGCTGTGGCGACGCCACGAACGGACCGTCGCCACCGGATCCCAGGCGAACGGGGCCGTCGGCAACGACCAGCTCGCCGATTTCGGCGATCTCGACGAGGCGGCGCGGTTGTGGGAGCAGGCCCTCGGCCTGCTGCCCTGGGAGCATCCCGACCGGCAGACACTGCAGGGCAATCTCCACCGGGCGAGGGAAGCTCGCGCCCGGAACTCCCATCAGGATGAGCCCCGCACGGCGCCTGCACCGGACGGTGCGGAGCCGGCCAGCGCGGAGCCGGCCAGCGCGGAGCCGGCCAGCGCGGAGCGCCCCTCCGCTGGTGCGGTGCCATCCCGGCCGGCCGACGGGAGCGACGGGAGCGACGCCAGCGGCGAGAATCTGCGCCTGCTCACGCAGGGGCTGGTGCGTACCGACGTGCACGAGTCGTGGATCGATCTTGTCCAGCCTGGATCCGGGCTGGATCTGACCGCCGCGATCGAGCAGTTCGCGACGATGGCGGCGCACTACCGCGGCGAGCGGGACTACCGAGGCGCGATCATCGCGGAGCAGAACCACGACTTCCTGGTACGGGCGGCGCAGGTGGGCGGGCCCGCGGCTGCCCGGGAGACTCTTCGCCGCGCGGACCTGACGGTGCTGCGGGCCGCCNCCCCCGCCTTCTACAGGATCAGAGATCCCGCCGTCGAACGTCTCCTGCTCACCGCGTTCCCCGCCATTCCCCGGTTGGCCTCCCCTCCCCACCGCGAGGACACCGGCGCGAGTCCCGGTTCGGCGGACGAGCCGGCCTGGTATGTCGCGAAGGTGGCGGCGTTCGACGCGCACGCGGCCTTGGGTGTCGTGGTCGCCACGGACGACGCGCTGTGGCGGACGGGGGCTGCGGCCGCCTTCGACCTGGCGCGGGCCTACAACCGCCGCGACGAGTCCGGTCGACCCGACGCGGGCCCGCCGGACGGCGAACTCGCCGAACTGCCCCCCGTCGAGGTGGCGTTCGCGCTGGCTGTGGCCGCGCTGACCGTGCTTCCGCCCGACGTGTCCGAGGACGACCTGCACACGCTGCTCGCGCTTACCGCGAGTCTCGCGCAGCGCCTCCACGATCAGATCGGCACCGAGCTCATCGAAGCACGGCACGCCGAGGAGCCGTCCGACGTGATGCGCTGGGACGTCGACCACCTCATGGGGGCCGCCGACTGGGTGGCCATCCTGGGGGAACGGCTGCTCACCCTCGGGTTGACCGACGCCGAACGCATCGAGGCCCTGCGCTGCCTGGCCATCGCCCTGGTCGAACGCCATGACTGCGACGGCCACGCGGCGGACCTCGACCGACTGATCGACGTGCTGACCGAGCTGACCGAGCTGATCCCCACGGGGGACCCGGAGCGTCTCCGCGTGGGCTTCCAGCTCGCCGTCCAGTACGAACAGCGGTACCTCGACGCTGGCCGGGCCACGGACCTCGATGCCGCGATCGAGGGCTACGCCCGCGTGCTCGGTGCGCTTCCCGCCGGCGAGCAACTCCACTCGATGGTCCGCGGGCGGCTGCGGGATGCCCGACTGCTGCGCTTCCGTGCCAGCCGGCGGATCGCCGACATCGACGCGGTCGTGGATCTGTCCGAGGCGGCCGCCGCGGAGCGGACCACCGGCTCCGATCGGATCCTGCGGTTGATCAACCTCGCCGAGGCCCTGCGGGAACGTCACGACCTCACCCGACGGGTCGCCGACATCGACCGGGCGGTCGCCCTGGGCCGGCAGGCACTGGACGCCAGCGTCGCGGGCGGGCTGCCGCACGCGGAGGTACGCAGCCAGCTCGCCCTGTCGCTGCGCGGACGGTTCATCCAGAACGGCGCGGCCGAGGACGTCGACGAGGCGGTCGAGCAGGGTCGGGCCGCCGCCGCGGCGGCGTCGGAACGCACCGATCATCACCGGTTCCTGGCGGCTCTCGCCAACCTGCTGATGCTGCGGGTCGGTGCCGTCTGGCCGCCCGAGGCCGCAGCGTTGGCACGCGAGCGGGCGCAGGTCGGGTCGGCGGAGCAGCGGCGGCAGGCAGCGGTCGCGCTCGGCCGCTGGTTTCGGACCGACGTCGACCGCCAGGCCGACGTCACGACCGCCATCGGCCTGTACCGGCAGGCTCTCGCAGCCGTCCCCACCGACGATCAGAACCACGCGGGCTACCTCAATGATCTTGCCAGTACCCTGCAGATGAGGCCTGCGCCCGCCGCGGCGTCGCCGACGGCGGACCCCGATGCCGCCGCCGACGCCCCATCGGACGACGACGCCGCGCTCGACGCGCTCATCGCAGCGGCGCGCCTGGTCGGGCCGGGCGATGTCAGTCGGTCGACCATCCTGCGCAACCTCGGGGCGGCGTGGCAGCAACGGGCGGAGCGCAGCGGGTCGCCCCAGGCCTTCGCGGCGGCCGTCGAGTGTCTGCGGGCGGCCGCGACGGACCCGACGGGACCGGCATCGCCGCGGCTGCGGACAGCCATAGAGTGGGGTCAAGCAGCGAGGGCCGCGGGCGACCCGGCTGGCGCCGTCGAGGCGTACGCGTCCGCGCTCGCCCGCCTGCACGAGGTGACCTGGCAGGGCCGCGACCGGCCGCACCAGGAGCGGGAACTGTCAGCCCGGGCCCGGCTCGCCCGCGACGCCGCCGCGGTGGCCCTCGACGCCGGCCAGCCCGAGCGCGCCGTCGAGCTGCTGGAACTGGGCCGCTCGGTGCTGTGGACCCAGCTGTTGGACCTGCGCGGCGACGACAGCGAGCTTGCCGCGCGCGCCCCTGCGCTGCATGCCGAGCTCGGGCAGATTCGCACGACGCTGGACAGCGAGGCCGCGGTGACGCCCGCGCAGCGCATCGCGTTGGCCCAGCGCTGGGATGACCTCGTCGCGCAGGTGCGCGGGCTCGACGGGTTCAGCGACTTTCTGCGTCCGGTGCCGCTGGACCGGCTGCTGCGAGGGGCCGTCGGGGGAACCGTCGTGATCATCAACCTCAGCGCCCTGCGCTGTGACGCGCTGCTCGCCCGCCCCGACGGGGTGCGCGTGGTGCCCCTGCCCGCGCTGTCCGACAAGGACGTGGGCGCGCGGGTCGACGGCTACCTGGGTGCCCTGCGAGCAGCCGAGCAGGCCCGGCAGGCGCAGCAGGCGGCCTGGTCGGCGGTGCCCTCGCCGGCCTCGTCCGGGCCGGGGTTGCAGGCCGCGCTGCAGGCCGCCCAGCGTGCCGAACGCGAGCTGCTCCGGGCGCAGGAGGCGGCCGAGGTCGTCGGCACCGCGACCCTGGAGTGGCTCTGGGACGCCATCGCACAGCCCGTCCTCACGGCGCTCGGCCACCTGCATGCTCCCGCTGCGGACGAACCGTGGCCGCGGGTGTGGTGGTGCCCGACCGGCCCGCTCGCCCTCGTCCCGCTGCACGCGGCCGGTTACCACCGGACTCCCGCCGACGGCCCGGCCCGTGCGGTGCTCGACCTGGTGGTGTCCTCCTACACCCCGACGCTGCGCGCGCTGCTGGCCGCCCGCGCCCCCGACGGGCCGGCCGTGGCCGCTCCCGCCGCCGACGAGAGCGGTCGGCTGCTCGCCGTCGCGCTGCCGGACACCCCCGGGCAGGCCCCTCTCGCGGGCGTCGACGCCGAACTGGCCGTCCTCGCGGACCACTTCGGCGATGACCATCTCACGGTCCTGCGAGCCGACGCCGCGACCCGGCAGGCCGTCCGGCGGGCTCTGGACTCCCACAGCTGGGTGCACTTCAGCTGCCACGGCACGCAGGACCTCGCCGACCCGAGCAGCGGCGGTCTGGTCCTGCACGACGGGGTCCTGGCCGTCGCCGACGTCGCGCGTCTGCGACGTCGAGGCGAGTTCGCGGCGCTGTCCGCCTGCAAGACCGCCACCGGCGGCGTCGAGCTCGCCGACGAGACGATCACCCTTGCCGCGGCGCTGCAGCACTCCGGCTACCGCCATGTCGTCGCGACGCTGTGGTCGGTATACGACGGACCGGCCACCACTGCGGTGTTCCGCGCCGTCTACGGCGAGGTCACCGCCGGAGGCACACCACGTGCCGAGCGCCTCGCGGAGGCACTGCACCGGGCGGTGGTGGCGCTGCGTGAGGATCATCGGGACGAGCCGAGTATCTGGACGCCGTTCGCGCACACCGGGCCATGACGGCCCCACCACACATCGCGACATGCTGCGCCTCGACGACATGTCGCGCCGGAAGGAGCTGCCGATGACCGTGATCCCGCCTCGCGACGAGCCGCCGGCCGCCGCGCGTGTCGTCGGCTACGTGGAGGTGACCGACCCCGGCTTCCGGACGCACGCGGAGGCCACCTTCCGGCAGGACCGTCCATCCCGCGGCGGCCTCCTGCTACGTGGCCACTGCCCGCGCTGCGGCCACTACATGACGTACTACGCGACCGACGTGGTGGTCCGCGGCCTGCTGCCGCTGCGCCGCCCGCGCCCGCCCACGCCCGCTGCCGGCGGTGACCTGACGGTCATCTGCACCTGCGCGGAGGAGCACGCGGGCCGTCCCGAGGACTACGAGGGCTGCGGCGCCTACTGGCTGCACCAGGCCGGTCCGGCATGACCGCGACCGGCGCGGACCGGCGGGCGACCCCGGCGGACGCCCACGCCGCGCAGCTGACCCGGCGCATGCTTCGCGAGGAGCTGCCGCGGGTGCGCGCGGCAGCGCTGTCGTGGCGCAACGCCCTGGCCGGCCTCGTCGCCGGTCTGGTCGGCTTCGGCCTCATCCGTGGCCGCTCGGAGATCGACGATCTCGCCGCCCCGTGGGCGGCGGTCGTCGGAATCCTGCTGCTCGCTGCGCTGATGGCGGGCGGGGCCGGCGCTGTGTGCCTGCTGTCCGCCGCGCACGGACGCCCCTCGATCGTTCCCGTTGACGCCCTGAACAGCGAGGTGGTGCGTACCCATGCCGAGGCACTGCGCGCCGTGCGCGCACTGCGGCTCGGCGTCGTGCTGGTGTTCGCCTGCGCCGGGCTGCTCGTCGCCGCGGTCGGCGTCACCTGGTACGGGCCGCCGGCGAGCGGATCGCTGCTCGACGTGCAGGCACCAGCCGGGCTGGTCTGCGGTGGTGTCGTACGCGTCCACGCCGGGTTGCTCACCCTGCGTACCGCCGTCGGCGACGTGGACGTCGACCTGCGGACGGTCACCGCGATCCAGTCCGTCGCCGCCTGCCCGGCGTCACACTGACCGGCTCCGCGCGCGGCACACCCACACGGGAACCAACCAACACAAAGGAACCAACCAGATCCAGCTCAGGACCGCGCGGGCCCCGCGGGGCAGCGCGAGGCGGTGTGGTCGGCAAGCCGTTCGAGCTCGTGGGCGTCCCGAGGCTGCCCGCAGCTGCGGCAGATGTCCACTCGCGGGGGCACGGGGCGCGGCGGCGCGGCGAGCGAGCCGAGCTGCGCCGGCCCCATGACGCTCAACAGGAAACGGTAGAAGCGGCTGGGCCGCTCCCCCACGCCACTCGCCGCGCCCACCCTGCCCGCCACGCCCGTCCCGCCCGCCGCGCCGACGGTGCTGTCCTGACGCTTCATCCGTCGCCCTCCCTCACCGGCCGCCGCGCGTGTCGCGTCGCCGGCCGACCCCTGGCGCCCGATTATTTTGTGCACACATGAATCGTACGNGATCGCTTCGTCGACGTGCCAGGTATCCTGGACCATGACGCACGCCACGAAGGGAGGGACCAGCCCGTGATCGAGGACGACGCGCGTATCGGCGAGGACCTCGGGGAGGACCCCCTCGCGCTGGACCGGCAGGTGTGCTTCGCCCTGTCCGTCGCGTCCCGGCTGGTGATCGGGGTGTACCGGCCGCTGCTGGAACCCCTCGGTCTCACCCATCCCCAGTACCTGGTGATGCTGGCCCTCTGGGAACGCTCGCCGCGCTCGGTGAAGGACCTCGGCGCCGCCCTGCTCCTGGACTCGGCCACGCTCTCCCCGCTGCTCAAGCGGCTGGAATCGGCCGGCTATGTGTCCCGCCGCCGGGCCGCCACCGACGAGCGCCTGCTGACGCTCGAACTCACCCCGGCCGGCAGCGCGTTGCGCCAGGAGGCACTGAAGATCCCCTCCGCCGTCGTCGATCGGCTGGGCGTCGAGGTCACCGATCTGCAGGAGCTGCACGGCGCACTCACCCGGATCATCGAGGCCGCCCGCCAGGTACCGGCCCGCTGACGCCCCCAGCATGAAGGGAGTCGAGGCGGCTCAGGAGTGGTGGGCCAGTTCCCGTTCGTCCTCGGGCCGGTCGTCGTCCGCGGAGCCGGAGCCGGAGCCGGCGGCGTGGGTGACGGCCTCGTCGGCGGGTTCGACCGAGACGTGCGGGATGATCCGTTCCAGCCACTTCGGGAGGTACCAGTTGGCCTTGCCGACAATGTGCATCACCGACGGTACGAGCATCGTCCTGAGGATGAACGCGTCGAGGAACACGGCGGCGGCAAGGCCGGTACCGAAGATCTTGATCGGCCGGCCCGGGCTGACCAGGAAGCCGAGGAAGACGGCAATCATGATGAGGGCGGCGGCGGTGATGATGCCGCCGGTCTCACCCTGCCCGATCGTCACCGACCGCTTGTTGTCACGGGTGTGCACCCATTCCTCATGCATGCGACTGACCAGGAACACCTGGTAGTCCATCGACAGGCCGAAAAGGATGGCGAACAGCATGACCGGAATCCAGGCGTCGATCGGTCCGCCGGGGCCGGCGCCCATGCTGTCGGAAAGCCAGCCGTACTGGAAGATCGCCACGACTAGACCGAACGAACCGCCCGCGGCCAGCAGGTTCATGACCGCGGCGGTCAACGGGATGACCAGGCTCCGGAACGCGATAAGCAGCAGGATGAACGACAGGCCGACCACGACCGCGATGAACAGCGGCATCTTCCGGGCCAGCACCGAGGCGAAGTCGACGTTGATCGCCGTATCACCGAAGGTGTAGATGTGGTTGGCGGTGCCGTCGTACAGCGGCGGCAGGGTGGTCGAGCGCAGGTGCCGGACCAGCGTGTAGGTCTTCTCCGACTGCGGTGACGTGGTCGTCTTGAACGTCACGAAGGCGATGTTCCTGGCCAGCGGAACCGTGCTCAGGCTGGCCGGGTCGACGCCCGGGACGGCGGCCAGCGTCTTCGTCACGCGCTGCAGGTAGGCCTGGTCCGNGGCGCCAGGCCCGCTCACCACGGCTTCCAGTGCGGAGTTGTAGCCGACGCCGAAGTCGGCGGCGATCAGGTCGTAGCCGGCGCGGGTGGTCGAGCTCGTCGGATCGCTGCCCTGGTCGCTGGCGCCCAGCTTCAGGGAGAAGAACGGCAGGGCGATGGCGACCATCACCGCACCGGAGACGACCGCGACGGCGATGCGGCGCCGGGCGACNAACTGCGACCAGCGGGCCCAGAACCCCACCGGACGGTCATCGATGAACTCGCCGGCCCGCACCGCCGCCCGCTGCCGGCGGGGCAGCACCTTCAGCCCGAACAGGCTGAGCAACGCGGGCAGCAGCGTGAGCGAGGCGATCATGGTGAAACCGACCGCGAGCGCGGTCGCCACCGCCATGCCGTTGAAGAAGCTCACCCCGAGCGCGATGAGGCCGAGGATGGCAATGCACACGGTCGTACCGGCGAACAGTACCGCCCGGCCGGAGGTGTTGATCGCGTTCACGATCGACTCCGCGACGGGCATGCCGCGTCGCAGATTGCGGCGATGTCGCGTGACGATGAACAGCGCGTAGTCGACGCCGACCCCGATCACCATCAGCTCGGCCAGGTACGGGGTGATGTTGGAGACGTTGATGGCGTGACTGAGGATGTAGATCACGCCGAGGCCGCTGANGAGCGCGACCACCGCGCTGGCCAGCGGCAGCACCGTGGCGGCGACGGTGNGGAACACCAGGGCCAGGATGATGAGCGCGGCCCCGAACCCGATGAACACCGACGANCCCGAACCGTCGCTCTGCCCGATGCCGGTGAAGGCGTTACCGGTGAACTCCACCTGCAGCGAGTCGCTGCGCAGGGTCTTGAGCTGGTCGTAGACGTTCTTGAACAGCTCGGCGTCGTAGTGGTCGTTCTCCCAGGTGATGGCGACCAGCGCCGTGGTGGAGCCGTGCGCCCTGTTGAGCAGCCCCGGGTTTCCCGGCGCGGCGGCGGTGCTCTTCGAGCAGTCGATCGACTCCCACGGCGTCGCGATCAGCGCCACATGGTTACCGGAGGTGCACACCTTGACGAGGGCCGGCTTGAGCTGCGGGGGCGGGGCGGTGAACGCCCCGGCCCTGTTCTTGAGAACGACCGTGCCCGGGGCACCGTTCTGATTGTTCAGGCCGGCGTTCTCGAGCAGCTTCGCCACGGACGCGGTCTCGGTGTGCGGGAGGCTGAACGTGTCCTTGTACGAGGCCCCGCCCATCGCCCCGGCGATCCCCTGCGCCGCGACGACGAAGACGATCCAGCCGACGACGACGAGCCATCGGCGACGGACGGCGAGTTCAGCGATCCGCTTCATCAGTTCTCCTGCTCGATGTCTGGCGGCTGGCGACATCCTGGCACCGGCGACCGAATCCGGGTCGCCTGAGCCTCGCACATGCTCCCGAGCAGCCAGTACCCGGTTGGATCAGTGTGACCAGATACTGCGGCGTCATGGCGAGCTCAGCAACGAACTGACCAGTACCCGACGTGACCAGACCGCCGCCCGCCGACTCCCAACAGACGATCATCGCCGGGCACGTCCTGATCCGGAACATCCACCGCAGCTACTACGAAGTGCACAACAACGCCCCCTCGACGGCAGAACGCCCCCCTCGACGGCAGAACGCCCCCCTCGACGGCAGAACGCCCCCTCGACGGCAGGCTGTCGTGATGTGGCCACAACACCCGTGGCCGTCGTGCGCCATGGCAGAGTCCAGCCATGCGCGAGCCTCGCGACGTCGTCGACGACCTCGAACGCCGGACGGAAGATCGGCCAGACCGGACGAAAACGGCGGATCAGCGCGATCCGCGGCAGTCGGCGGGCGAGGACCGGTTCGCGGGCTACGGAATCATGGGNCTACCGTTCCGTTCCGGGCACGTCCTCGGTCTACGCCGGTTTCCGGAGTCCTCGATCGGCCCCGGCTATCGGTCGGTCTGGCATCGCACCCCCGACGACCGCTGGACCTTCTACCAGGATCAGCCCGCCGAGCTGGCCTGTACTCGCTACTTCGGCTCGGCCGTCGCCGAGGTGCGCGAGGGCCCGATCCACATCGACTGGGCAGGTCCACGGACATTCCGGGTCACCGCCGGCGACGGCGATCTCGACTGGACGGTGACGGTCACCGCGACACCGGTGACCCGGCTGTTCAGCGCCCTGGATTCCGCCCTGCCGGATCGCGCCTGGCGTTCCCGCCCGCTGCTCGAGGTCATGTCCCGGCTCGCCGGCCCCGCACTCGGGGCGGGCCGGGTACGGCTGACCGGTCTCGCCCCGGACGGCCAGCGATTCGCGGCCAATCCACTGCGCCTGTGGGTCGTGACCGACAGCACCGCGACGGTCCACGGGGTACCCCTCGGCGAACCGGGACCGATTCCCACCCAGGCATTCCTGCGCGATTTCGCCATTCCGCAACGCGGACTGTTCGTTGTCGGCCGAGCAGTTTTCAACGACCCGGCCGCCAACGTCCCGGGTCATCGACGATACTGACGGTGGACTTCTTCCACAGGGACTGCGCCGTGACCCTGCGGCGCCTGTACTGCTTCTTCGTTCCGGAAGTCAGCTCACGCACCGTCCACATCCTCGGGGTCGTAGATCAGGGCAGACGCGGTGGGCGGTCCATGGCGTCCACCGAAGGCTGCCAACCGCCGATCCGCGCATCGCAGGCACGCACCCCCGGTAACTGGTGGGTCGTCCTGTGGTGCGATGGGTGCTATCGTACGGTCATGGGGGTATGGCGCGTTTTCCTAAGCCACACTTCGGAGCTCGCCAGGTATCCGACGTCCCGACCATATGTCACCGCGGCCAAAGCGGCGGTGAGTCGCGCGGGCGAGGCCGTAGTCGACATGAGTTACTTCACCGCGCGCGACCAGCCGCCCGCCCAGTACTGCCGGGAGTGCTTGGAGACGGCGGACATCTACGTTGCTGTCGTCGGATTCCGCTACGGCTCGCTGGTGCCCGACCTCGACCCCATCTCCTACACCGAACTCGAGTTCGACGTCGCCACTGATCTTGGTGTGCCCCGGCTCGTATTCTGCCTCGACGAGGAGTCGGGTGATCTCCGCCTGCCAGGCAGGGCGTTCACGGACCACGAGACGGGCGCGTTACAGGCCGCCTTTCGCCGCCGACTCGGCGAGTCGGCGGAAGGACTGACGCTGTGCCTGGTGGACAGCGCAGAACATCTTGAGACAACGCTCTACCAGGCGCTCGTCGAGCTACGCCAGTCCAGAGACAGACACGGTCGATCGGCGGCAGGCGGGAACGACGGCGCGGCGGACGCCCGGATTCCCGCCGCCGTCCTGCGGTCGTACTTCACCCGGCTCGACCAGCAGTACCGAAGACTCGACCTCGAGGCGCTCACTCCCGCGCAGCGCGATGAGCAGGTGCCCATAGCCCTGCGCAACGTCTTCGTGGCGCAGGACGTGCGGGAGAACCCACCGCCCGTCGAGCTGCCGAAGGAGATCTGGCGGCAGCTCGAGGCCGGTGGCGAAATCCAGCGAGACGAGCTACCGGAGGGCCTCGACGACGCGACCCTCGCCGCCGCGCGCAGTACCTACAGTTCAAACCCGCGCAGGCCGGTCCTCGACCTGCTTGCCGGTGGTGATCGTCTGTTGGTCCTGCTCGGTGACCCCGGCGCGGGCAAGTCGTCGCTGGCCCGCTACACGGTCCTGCGGATTGCCGACGAGCAGTCCACGGCGGCGCCCACCACGATTCCGGTGCTCATCGAGCTGCGGGCGCTTGCGCAGACCCGCGGCCGTTTCGACACGTTCGTCGAGTACCTCGATCATGTCGCGCGCACCGACGGGCTCGGCGTGCAGGCGGAGTATCTGGTCCCATACCTGCGTTCCGGCGGTGACGCGCTGGTGATCTTCGACGGTCTGGATGAGATCTTCGATCCGGCGGAGCGGGAGGGAATCGCCCGGCGGATCGCCGGCTTCGCTGTGGAGTATCCGNGGGCACGCGTCATCGTCACATCACGGATTATCGGCTACCGGCGGACGATTCTTTCCGATGCCGGGTTCGCGCATTACACTGTCCAAGACCTCGACCGTGCGCAGACCGACGAGTTCCTCCAGAAGTGGTACTCGGTCGCCCTGGGCGGGCACGACGAGAAGGCGGACGAGCGCCGCAGCCGGCTGGCCGCGGCCATCGCCGGCTCCCGGCCGATCGAGGAGCTGGCCTCCAACCCGCTCCTGCTGACGATCCTCGCTATCATCGGCAAGCACCAGGAGCTGCCCAGGGAACGCTGGGAGGTGTACGATCACGCCGCGTCCGTCCTGGTCGAGCACTGGGACGTGAACCGTTACCTGAAGGACCGCCGGGTCGACGCCGATTTTATCGGTAAGGAAGACAAACGAGAGCTCCTGCGGCNCATCGCGAACCGCATGCAGAGCGGCCGGCACGGCCTGATCGGCAACTTCACCCATCATGAGGATCTGGTCGGCGAGATCGAGCAGTATCTACGCGAACGCTACCAGCGTGACCCGGCCAGCTCCAAAATCATCGCCGAGGCGATGATCAACCAGTTTCGGGAACGCAACTTCATCCTCAGCCGCTATGGTGCGGAGGTGTACGGATTCGTGCACCGCGCGTTCCTGGAGTTCTTCTGCGCCGAGCACATCCGCCGCCAGTTTGAACGCACCCGCGAGCTGTCCGTCGAGCAGCTGCGCCGCGACGTGTTCGGACGGCGCTGGGAGGACGATTCGTGGCGCGAGGTCCTGTTGCTGATCGCGGGTATGCTGGACGAGCGTTTCGTCAGCGGCATCATCGAGTATCTGCTGGTTGACACCTACCTACNTTGGCCGCCGGAGTTCGACGACCGGCCCCCACGCAACATCCTGCTCGCCGTGCGGTGCCTGGCGGAGATGCGCAACCGGNGGGTCGGCGCGTCCGTGGCGCGGCTGCTACTGCGACAGATCATCGAACTCATCGAGCGCTCCGCCGGCGCCGACCAGACGACCGACGACTTCCTGGAAAACGAGCTCCTTCCCGCCGTCGGCCTGGTGGGAGCGGACTGGCCGGAACGGGAGCAGGCGCTCGCCTGGTACCTCGCGAGCGGGTCGACCCTCATCACTCGGACGCCGGCCTGCCGCTTCGCCAGCGGCCTCGTCGCCGATCTGTTTCCCGACCGTGCCGACGTCACGGCCCTGCTGCGGGCCAGGGCGGTCTTCCTGGAGGACTGGCGCCTGAGGGACGCGGCCGTGGCCGCGCTTGGCCAGAACTCTCCTGTCGACCCGACGTCGCTGGAGGTGTTACGCGACCGCGCCGAGCGGGACCCGACGGCACTCGTCCGCGGGCGGGCAGTGGACATCATCGCGGATCAGTCGCCGCCCGGTCCCGCGCTCTGGGACTGGCTCGAAGGGCGCGCGGAGCGGGACTCCGCCGACTACGTCCGGGCCAAGGCCGTGCTGAAGCTGATCGACGCGCGGCCCGATTCACCGGCCGTCGAGCCGTGGTTGCGCAGCCTCGCCGAGGATGACCCGGCGACGAACGTGCGCCAGCTCGCCGCCGACGAACTCGCGAAACAGGCGGGACGGAGGCCAGCGACGGCCGCCTGGCTACACGCCCAGCTCGCCGCCGGTGTTCGCTGGGAGATCCGCCGCGCCGCCGTGAGCGTTGTTCCGACGGCAGATCCCGGGCTCACCGAGAGTCTGGTGGCACGCCTGCACGATATCTCCAGGACCGACCTGCAGTGGAAGGTACGCGCTGAGGCGGTCCGGGTAGCCGCCCGGCAGTGGCGCGACCGGCCCGGCATACGGGCGTGGGCACGCGACCGCGCCGAGTGCGACCACAGTCCGTTCGCCCGGGAGACGGCGATCGAGGCGGTCGCCGCCATCTGGCCCGACGATCCGACGACGAACACCTGGCTGCTGGAGCGACTGGAACACGAGCCCGCCGTGCCCGGGCGCCTCGCCGCCGCGCGGGCCCTCATCAAGACGCTCCAGCATGGCCTCGAGCACACGGACGCGTTGCGAGCGGCCGCGGCACGGGACCCCGACTGGCAGGTACGTAACGCGATCGTGCANGGGCTCGCGGACGGCGCCCCCACCGAACCCGCGACCCTTCCATGGTTGCGCCTTCGGGCCGCCGCGGATCCCGACACCGGCGTCCGAGCAGAGATGATCAGGACCATCGCGCGCCGTTGGAAGGATGATCCCACGACGCTCGACTGGCTGATGGACCGCGCCGTCAGCAGCGTGGACGACGGGGTCCGGAGGGCGGCCCTTGCCGCCGTGGCGCGCACCTGGCCGGAAGACCCGCGCGTGGAACCCTGGCTGCGGCGGCGCGCGGAAGCGGACGGCGTATGGTTCGTCCGGCAGTCGGCGATCGTCCACGTGGCACAGCTGCGCCTGTCCGATCCCGAGGACAGCCTTCCCTGGCTGCGGCGGCGCGCGGCCGACGACCCGGACGAGGATGTCCGCGAGACCGCGCTGATCGCCGTCGCGCAGCGGTGGGGCCACACCGCCGACGTCTGTTCCTGGCTGGCGGAACGCGCCATCGACGACCCCGACAAGGACGTCCGGGCGACGGCGCTGACCGCACTCGCGCGTGGCGGCCGAGACCATCCGCGAACGTTGCCGCTGCTACGGGACCAAGCTGGCCGCGACCCGCACTGGACGGTCAAGAAGCGAGCCATCGTCCTGGTCGCGGAGGGCTGGCACGAGGACCCGAAGACGCTGCCCTGGCTGCTGGACTGCGCAGGTCACGACGACTGGTACATCCATTCACCCGCGATCGGCTCGCTCGGCCAGGCGTGGCCGNACCATCCACGAGTGGCATCCCTCCTGCGGGAGATCGCGGTCGGGCACCGTAACGCCGGAGCACGAACGAAGGCCTTGGAATCGATCGCCCTCCATGCGCCGGACCGGGCGGATACTGCCGCGCTGCTCGCGGAACGGGTCACCGCCGACCGCTACGGCGACACCCGCCAATTCGCCCTCTTCGCCTTGGTTCACGGCTGGTCCGCGGATCCGACGTGCGGACGGGTGGTCCGGGAGGCCGTGGTGCGCGAGTTCTCTGGACATGTTCGCCGGCTCGCCGTCACAAGCCTTGGTGTCCTGCCTGCCTCGGCTCGCGTCGGGCGCCTCCTGCGCGAGACCGCCCAGCAGGACGACTCCGCAGACGTGCGGGAGGCGGCCGTTGCCACGTATGCCGGCCGGCGGCCGGCCCCGACACGCCTGCGCAGCTGGCTCTGGCAACGCGTCGACGATCGGTCCTCCGAGGTCGCCACCACTGCGGTGTGGGAACTCGCCCGGTTAGGTAATGATCCGGCGACGTTGCGCCGGCTGCTGGCCGTCGCGCAGAGCGACAGCCGATGGAACGTCCGGCGACAGGCGTTCCTCGTCCTGGACGCGATGCGCCACGACGCCCCGGACAACCTCGTGCTCGCCGTCGGCTCGCGATCCGCCGGTCACGGTCCATCCGGCGGCCCGTCCGGGTCCGCGCCGACCGACGTGACGGCCCTGCCGTGGGNACAGGTCAGCGCACTCCTGCGGAGCAGGAACTGGCGGGAGCGCAGGCAGATCATCCGGACGGTGGCGGCCGCCCGTCGCGACGAGCCTGAGACGGCTCGGCGGCTGGTCGAGCTGGCCAGCGGTGAAGGCGACTGGGCCGTGCAACGCGCCATCATCGACGGCATCGGAGCCGCGGGGCACACCGAGGCGGACATCGCGGTCTGGTTGNAGGAGCGCGCCACCACCGGTCGGAGCGTGTGGGTACGGTCCGCGGCCATCCGGGCCATCGGCCACCAAGGGCGAGACGATCCGGCCGTCCGCTCCTGGATCAGCGACCGGGCGGTCTCGGACCGAGATGCGACCGTACGTAGAGCGGCACTGCGCACCCTCGTGGCCGGGTTTCCTGACTGGGNCGGTCTCACCGCCTGGCTGGAGGAGCGAGCGCTGGCGGACCACGCGGAATTGGTCCGGTGGACCGCCCTGCGATCCCTGGCCACGATCGCGCCTGGAGCTCCCCGCACCTGGTCCCTGCTGAGCCGCGTGGCCGACAGCGACGTGTACACGGAGGTGCAGCGCTTCGCCCTGGCACTCCTGGCCGACCACGCGATGCCGAACGACCCCGCCACGGTGGCTGTGCTTCTCCGGCACGCCGAGGATGATCCAGACCCGGCCACACGGCGCGGCGCCCTCGACGCGCTCGGGAGAAACTTCTCGACTGTCACGGGCCTGGCGGCCTTCGCGCGTCGCCGGGCCGAGGTCGATGTCGCCGGGGNCGTCCGGCGAGCGGCCTGCCGGGTCGTGCTGGCCTGCGCCGACGACGACCTCCACGCGACCTGCGACTGGCTCCGGGAACGGGCCTCCCGAGACACCGACGTGAGGCTCCGAACGATGGCTATCCGCCTGGTCGCGCGTCGGCAGGCCGGCAGGCCGGAGACGCTGCGCTGGTTGCGCGCATGTGCCGAGACCGATCCCTACGAGGGCTGCCGCGCGGAAGCGGTCACCGAGATCGCGCGCGGATGGACCGACGCGCCGGAAACCCGGCCGTGGCTGCATGCGTTGACCAGCGCGGCCCAGTGGGGAGAAGTGCGAAGATCCGCCGCGGCGGCGATCGTCGAACACTGGCCAACCCACCCCGCCACAGTCGGCTTGATCAGGCATCTCGGCTACCATGACAAATCCTCGGATCTGCGCGAGGCGATGGCCTGGCTCCTCGCCCGAAACTGGCCGGACGACGAGGAAACCCTCCCCTGGCTGCGTCTCATCGCCATCCGGGAAGCGACCGCNTCGACCCGCGATGCGCTGGCCTGGGCACTCGGGGGACGTCACGATGTCGCGTACTGGCTGACCTACGCTCTCGACCATCACCGTGAGGATTACGCCGAGCTCGAAGCGTCGTTGTTGTCATCTCGTGGAAGGTGAGACCGTGGACACGTGAGCCTCGATCCAACGACGAGCTTCAGTGATCATCGTTGGATCAACCCAATCCGAAGTAGATCTTCCGCGGATTGGTATCGGTGGCGCTGTTACATGGAAAGAAACCGGGGCATACCGGGAGACTTGCAGTCAGCCACTGGGGTTCACTCAGTGCAACAGCCAGTGAGGAATCAGCGTGGTGGTCGGCAACGCCTCCGCCAGGATCGCGGTGCTCATCGACGCGGAGAACGCGCCGCTCTGGGCGGTCGAGCCGCTGCTCACCGAGATCGCCCGTCACGGGAAGGCGCAGGTGAAGCGCGCCTACGGCGACTGGACGGGCTCGCTGAAGACCTGGAAGAAGACCCTGCTGGAGCACTCCATCCGACCAGTGCAGGTATTCGCCGCCGTCAAGGGAAAGAACGCCTCGGACATGGCACTGGTGATCGACGCGATGGACCTGGTGCACTCCGGGGCCTTCGACGGGTTCTGCCTGGTCTCCTCCGACAGCGACTTCACCCGCCTGGCCGAACGGATCCGCGAGGCCGGCCTGGCCGTCTACGGATTCGGCGAGCGGAAGAAGACGAACCCGGGCCTCATCGCCGCCTACGACAGCTTCGTCTTCGTGGAGACCTTTGTCGCGGGGCCTGCGCTGTCAACCCCGGCCGCACCCGCCGCGGCCGCGTGGGCCGGGCAGCCGCCGACGGACGCGGCTGCGCCGGACGCGGCTGCCGACGCCCCGCAGACCACCCCCGCCGCCCCGCCACCGGCGAAGACAAAAAAGCAGGCGAAGACTGCCACGGTGGCGACTTCTGCGCGCGCAACGACCGCCGAGCTGCGCTCGGACACCGCACTGATCAGCCGGCTCCGCGAGGCCGTCGCGACGAACACCGGCCCGGATGGCTGGACCCATCTCTCGGCGATCGGGGAAGCCATCCGCAGACGTCCCACCATCGTCCTGAAGACCTACCGCTACTCCCGGCTCAAAGACCTGATGGTCGCGACCGACCTGTTCGAGCTACAACAGCGCGGCCCAGGCAAATCCGGCGCCGTGTACGTCCGCGTCAGGTAGCCGCCACGTCCCTGGACCATCGCGACGACCTGGCCGACCGCCGGCCGGCCAGGTTCCGGAGCGAGGGCGAGGTTCGACGCGCTGACGGTACGTCAGGCCGGCCGCGCCTACGTCATGGCGCGGGCAGCGGTTGCCGTGCCCTCCCCGCGTCTGAGCAGCCCAGGACGTCGTCGGAGTGGCGTTCAGGCTTCCCACCGCGGCGCCGCTGTTACAGATCCTTCGGCTGCGAGGGCATCAGCGAGGGCATGGCGGGAGTTGATGCGGAGCTTGCGGTAGGTGTTGGTGAGGTGGAGCTCCACGGCGCGTGTGGTGACGAACAGGGCCTGCGCGATCTNACGGTTGGTGTGTCCGTCGACGGCGAGGAGTGCGACTCGGCGCTCGCCGGCGGTCAGTGCCGCCGGCCCGGTGCGCTGGACCCTGCGGGTGCGGATTCCCAGGGCGAGCAGCTCCTGGCGCGCTTGCGCGACCAGCGGCTGCGCGGAGCAATGGGCGGCGAGATCCAGTCCGCGGCGAAGCTGCTCTTCAGCTTCTCTCCGCGCACCGGTGCGCTGCAGCGCGGCACCGTATGCGATCTGGGAGCGGGCGCGCTCCATCTGGGCCTGCGAGGTTTCCAGCGCTGCCACGGATTCGCGGAGCTGCTCCAGTCTGAGGTGGCGATCGTCGGTGACGAGGGCGGCGATCCGCAGCGCGATGCCGATGGCGCGGGCGGCGCCGAAGTGCCGGCTGCGTTCGAGTTCTTCGTCCGCGAGCCCGCGAGCGTGGTCGTGGTGGCCGAGTGCGAGGTGCGCGCGGGCGGCGTCGGCCCGCCACGGCGCGAAGGCGGGGTTGGTGTATCCGGCGGCCTCCAGCGCGTCACCACAGGTACGTAGATCGATCAGAGCGTCCTGGGGGCGGCGCTGGCGCAGGCGCAGCCGTCCGCGGGCGACGTGGAAGAAATGTGCCGCGAGCATGTTCATCGGAACCGGTCCGTCAAGCTGCCGGGAGGACAGCAGAGCTTGCGCGTCCTCGATCTCGCCCTTGTCGACGAGCGCGTCGATCAGGACCGCGACGGCGAGCGGAGGTTCCTCGTTATGGTCGGCGTAGGTGTCCAGGGCGATCCGCGCGTCGGTCTCGGCGTCGAGCAGCCGGCCCGCGTACAGCGCGGTGTGGGAGCGCAGCACCGACAGGTAGGCGAACTCNGCCGCGTTGCCGTCCCGCTGCGCGGCCTCGATACCGGCGGAGAGCAGCGCCAACGCGGGATCGAGATGGTCGGCGATGGCCAGCGCCGGGCCGGCGAGGTTCACGATGAGAAACCGGTCGCGCGCGTGCTGCCGGCCGGCCGGTAGCGGCCCGGCAGCGGCCTGCCTTGCCAGCTCCGCCACATCCGCCGCGCTGCGGTCCGCGATGGCGGCCGCGGCGAAGGCGGCTGTTGCCCGGGCCACCCGCTCCTCGGTCTCTCCGGTGGTGCCACGGGAGGTGAGCTGATCGAGCCGGCCCAGCCACGACTCGACCGGCTGACCCGCGATCAGGTCGGCGAGTGCGATCCCGGCGAGCAGACGACGCGACAGGTCGGGATCGTCGCGGGCTGCACTCGAGCGGACCGGTTCCAGGATCGTCACCGCTTCGTCACTCCGGCCGAGCATCGTCATCAGAGCCCCGAGGCTGAACGCGATCTCGGCCTGAGCGGAGGGGTCTGTGGTGAGGTCGAGTGCCTCACGCAGCACGGTCGCCGCGCGGTCGGGCCGGTTTGCCATCCCCAAGGCCAGCCCCGCCTCCAGCAACAGCCCGCTACGAGCCTCGGCCGCAGGAGGTTCGCCGAGCGCTCGTTCCAGCAGCGCGGCGGCCGATTCGGGCGCGCCGCGGGCCAGGGCCTCCGACGCTGCCGCGCGCAGCCCGGCGACGACCCACTGATCGTTCGCGGGCTCGCAGTTGAGCAGGTGCGAGCCGAGTCGTTCGGCCGGGGCATCGCTGGCCTGAAGCAGCCGCGCGGCACGCTTGTGAACAAGGCCCCGTTGGGCACTGTCCGTGTCCGAGTAGATAGCGGTCCGGATAAGGGGGTGGCCGATTGTCAGCGGCTGGCCGGGAACGAGGATGCCCTCGTGGATGAGCGCGTCGATCGCGCTCGCCGCGCGGGTCTCCTCGAGGTCGGCGAGGCTCGCGGCGTGCCAGGCCATCGCGTCCGGGCCGAGCACGGCGACCGCGCGCGCCAATCGGGCCGCGTCCGGACCGAGCCGGGCCAGCCGGACCAGCAGGGCACGCGAGACATTGTCGGCGTGCAAGGTGTCGAGCCGGCCCACTTCGGCTGCCACCGGGTGGACGTCATCGGCCCGCAGCGCGATGAGTGCCTCGGCGAGGAGGAACGGGTTTCCTCCGCTGGCGCGGGCGCACGCCAGACAGAACTCATCGTCGGCATCGGACGACAACCGCTCACGGACGAGTTCGCCCACAGCATCGGCGCTCAGCACATTCAGTTTGAGAGTTTCCAGCCGCAGACCGGCCAAAGTGCCCGCAATCAGGCCGGAATCGGCGCTATTGATGGGGCGGCCTGCGAGCAGCAGCAGAACGGGCAGATCGGCCGAACGCCGGGCCAGGTAGGCGATAAAGCGCAGGGAGGCATCGTCCGCCCAGTGCACGTCGTCGACGGTCAGCAGGAGTGGGCCATGGTCGGCCAGGTTGGCGCATGCCCAGAACAGGCCGTGCAGACTGCTGCCCAGCGTGTCTCCGGTGCCGGCCGCATGTTCCACGAGGACCGGCTCGGCCAGCGCTGCCGCGCCCTCGAACAGCTCCGCGCGCTGCCGGCGGTCTGCCCGCAGCAAGACTGGTCCCAGAAGCTGCCGGACGATGCCGAACGCATACTCCCNCTCCAGCTCGGCACCCGTCGCGGACAGCACGCGTACACCACGACTGGCAGCGTGGTCACGGGCCGCCGCCAGCAACACGGTCTTACCAATTCCGGCCACGCCCTCCACGAGCAGCGTCGCCCCTCGGCCTGCCACTGCCGTGGTGAGGGCGTCCTCGACGCGCTTCAACTCGCCGTCACGTTCGATCAGACCATTCACGTCGCCCGCGCCTCCCCCGTACCGGCCTGCCGCGAACGCTGGACGCGCAGCGGGCAGAACGGCGAAGCCGAAGGCGGCGAGCCCCCGGCCGCATGATCCCGTAGGGCCACAGCCTACGGCCCTGCCCGGCCGCCGTTGCGAAGACCCTTCGGTGGTCACCACATTGCATAGGCCGGCCACCGGGATCATCGTCAAGGTCATGTCGCCTGACCGAGGGATCCANCAACTGAAAGTCGAGATCGTCCTCGGCACCGAGGCGGTGGGCGGATCCAGCAACGTCCAGAAGGGCTCGCGCACTCCGTTCAGCGGCTGGCTGCGGTTCCCCGAAGCAGCCGAGCTGCTACGGGCAGAGCAACCCAGCCTCGCACCAGCGCCGGAGACAACCCGAGGGAAACGAGGAGGAAAGGCGGAGGTGACCCGGCGAAAGGCAGACCACCATTCGCCACCCAAAACCGTCGAAAGACACCGACCNCCCATCTCGGCGGCGCGAGTTCCCAACCTGCCGGCGAGGTGGCAACGTTTCAGCGCAACTCCAGCACCAGATTCAGGATAAGGAGATCGTATGGCGCAGAATGTCGGGCCCAAGGCTGAATCGGCGCAGTACCAAGGACCAGCCACTCCGGAGAACGGACCAGGCACCTCGGCACGCGATACCGGTCGAGAGATCGGTGGTTACGTGGGAGATGCGATCGGCCAGGGCGTCGGCATGAGAATAGGACTGCAGGAGGGTGCGCAGGGAGGCCTGGGGCAGGTCGGTAGAGAACTCGGTGAGTATATCGGTGAGCATCTCGGTGACGTAGTCGATCAGGTCTTGGCACCCTCGTCACAATCTATCGATCCGCCTCCGGGGTTGCCCGCCGGAATGTCCATGAGCCCCGGAGTGTCGGTAGATCCGGACACCCTGGGCTGGGGCGGAAGTTCCATGGACCATGGGGACCCGCAGATGTCGGTGGACCCGGCATCACACCTCGAACCGCACATGTCGGTCGACCCGGGTTCGCTGGGCTGGGGAGGGTCCTGCCATGCCCCGGATCCGGGTATGTCGGTGGATCCGTCCGCGGCAGAGTGGGGCGGCATGTCACATGCGGCAGATCCAGGAGTTTCCGCAGACCCGTCCCTGCACCATTCGGACGCCACCACTTCCACCGACGTCATTTTCAATAATCACTGAATCCGCGCGACCTTTTCAAGCTACAACCGGGCGGCTCTCCGCACCACGGTCATCGAGAGGACCACCATTGTCCAGAGATAGCCATCCGACCGTCCCGAACGGCGACCTCCAGCACTCGATCGACAATGCCCATTTCAGCCAGTCGCTGGCCGTGTCGGCAGCCGGCGGGTTTCTCCACGCCCTGGCGGCGGAACATCACGACAGCCCTCCAGTTGATCCGAGCATGTCAACGGATGTCCACCATACNCAGGACCCGCAAGCCTCCAGCATTGGACATGAGCACGACCCGAGCGGGCCGCAGGAGCACGGTGCGCCCTGGCACGTCGATCCGGTGCCCGACCTCCACCACCACTGAGAAGCAGATCGAGGATCAGATTCATGACTCAGTACGGTGGAACCGTTTCCGGGTTCGCGCCCCGAGTCGAGGGTCCAGTCATCCGGAAGCGTTCGACTATCGTCTGGAGTTTTCGCATCGAGCGGCCCGNCCAGCGCCGTATCGCGGTAGAGATGCGGGCGAAATACTACAGCGGCGGCTCGATCAACAACGGGGACACCGTCGAGCTGACGGGATCGCAGCGACGAAACGGCGTGGTCCGGGTAACGGAGGTGAAGAACCTGACGGCTGGAACGATGGTTCGCGCCCACCAGTACAATGCACTGCCAATCATTCTGAACATCATTGCCCTNATGATATTCATTGCGATAGTCGCGATCTTTGGCGCCTTTTTCCTGTCAAATTCTTCCGGCTTCGCTTCGCCTTGACAGGCGCTGGAATCCAGGAGTCCATCATGTCAGAAAAGAGCTGGGCTGTCGACCTCAACGAGGACAACCCGGACCCGCGGGTGGCCTGCGTGGTGCTCACCGATGTCTCCACGTCGATGGCCGGCGCACCCATTGCCGAGCTGGAAAAAGGGTTCGCGGAGTTCGTTCACTATCTCAACAACGACAAGCTGGCCAGCAAGCGCACGGAAGTCGCACTCGTGACGTTTGGATCGGACGCCACGGTCCTGGTCCCGATGCAGGAAGGGCGAACCCTGCAGCCCGCGGAATTCGTCTGCGACGGATCGACCAACATGGCGGCCGGGATCAATCTTGCACTGGACATCATCGAAAAGCGCAAGAAGTCCTACCGAGAAGCCGGCATTGCGTATTTTCGACCATGGCTGATCGTCATGACCGACGGCGCACCGAACCGCGACGGGTTCGACGCCGCCGTGCGGCGACTCAACGAGATGGAGGGCAAGAACGGGGTGACCGTGTTCGCCATCGGAGTGGGACCGTCCGTCAACTTCGAGACTCTCGGCAGGCTCTCCGTCGTCCGGACTCCAGCTCCGCTGGCCGGGCTGAAGTTCTCGGAGTTCTTCACCTGGCTCTCCGCGTCCCTTAGCAATGTATCGAACTCCACTCCGTTCAACGGCAACGACGCCGAGGCCAGCGGCGTGGACCAGGTCCCACTCCCACCGCTCTCGGGCTGGACGGCCGCTTGACCACTCAGGCGCAGATGCCCCCAGAGCAGCAGGCGGACTACTGGATCGTCCGTGGTGCGTCGGTCGTCGGGCACAGCCATCTGGAGGAGGACCTGGGCTGCGACGATGCTTACGCCTACGGGACCAACGGCACGTTCGTCGTCGCGGCCGTCGCGGACGGCGCGGGAAGCGTCACCGGGACNTCTGCATGGGGATCGTTCGTCGCCTGCACATCGGNCGTACAGGACGCTCTTACACCCGAGTTCACAAGAGCCTTCGACGCAGCCTCGACCGAGGAGGCTCGCGACCTGATCCGCGGCCTGTTCGCATCTGCTCTCGGGCGTATCACGGCGCAGGCACGCTCGATGGAGCTCCCCAGGTCCCGGCTTTCGACGACACTCGCAGTAGCCATCGCCCGGCCTGACCTGGCGGTGTTCGCCCAGATCNGCGACGGGATCATCGCGGTGNAAGCTGGTGGAGAGGTCCGTACGATCCTGGCCGAGGAGAAGGAGGAGTACGCGAACACCACCTGGTTTGTTCAATCCCCGGGCGCCTTCCGCACCGCCTATCGCTCGGCCGTGGTCGGCGACGTGGCTGCGTTCGCGCTCAGCACAGACGGCATGAGTTACAAGATCACCCATGCGAGCAACGNCACCGCCTACGTTCCCTTCTTCCAAACATCATGGCGGAATGTCCGAGAGGGTCGGGGAAACGACCAGCTCGCCACGATGATGCGCGACATCGTCGAGGATCAGACCGGCGACGACAAGACGCTGGTGCTCGCGACGACGGGGCGTGCCGCACTCGCCTCCCCGCCGCCCGCCGGCTCGACGACGACCGTCGCATCAAGCTGGCCGCCGTCGGACCCCACCGCGTGGCGGCCGGCCCGGCCCGCAGATGGTCCGGCCGTCGACACGCCGACGGAACCCGACACCACTGCCCTGACGGTCCGGGCCCCGACGACCGGCAAACCCGAGCGCAGCGACTCGGTCGTGGCCGGGACAGGGACCGGGAGAAAGGCGAAGACGGTTCCGAACGGCGCGTGGCGGATGCATCTGATTCTCCGCAAACTGGTCACCCCATGGCGCACATGACGCTGCAGAACGGCACCCCCATCCAGCTCGGGGAGCGACTGGCCAGGGCAGGCGAGGGAACCGTTTGGGACGTCGTTGGTCGTCCGGAGTGGGTCGCGAAGATTTTCCATCCGGATCTGAAGGGGCTCGTGGCCAAGCGGGAGAAGGTCACGGCGATGACGCGGGTGAAGCCCGCGGGCACGGTCAGCCGGGACGGGTCGATCGTACTGACCTGGCCACAGCATCTTGTGCTGGAGGGTGGCGTGGTGCGCGGCTATGTCATNCTCAAGGTCGATACAAGAACAACAGTCGAGATCCACAGCGTCAGTAATCCGACGGACCGGCGCGGGCCACTGCCGAACCAGCCGCAATGGCCGAGGCGGGCGGACTGGGCTTTTTTGCTGAACACAGCAGCCAACCTCTGTATCGCCGTCGAGGCGGCACACAGAGTAGGTGCGGTCATCGGCGACTTTCAGGAGCGCAACATCCTCGTCTCCGACACCAGCCGGGTGACGCTGGTCGACTGCGACTCGATGCAGTTCACCGCGGCGTCCGGGCGCAGGTATCTCTGCGATGTCGGCCGGCCCGAGTTCACCGCCCCGGAACTGCGCAACGTCGACCTGAAAAAGACTCCCCGAGACCGATCGTCGGACCTGTTCGCCCTGGCCGTGCATCTTCACCTGCTACTCATGAACGGCAATCACCCGTTCTCGAGGGGAGTGTGGACCGGCCCCGGAGAGCAGCCGGGTGCGTCCGTTCTGGCCGCAGACGGCCACTGGGCGGGCGGCCCACGATCGCTGCTCAGAACGCACCGACTGGCACCACCGCCATCGATCCTCCCCGACCCGATCCAGGAACTCTTCGCCCAGGCCTTCACCTACGGTGCCGCATACCCCACGTCACGTCCACCGGCCAGCGAGTGGCGGCAGGCACTGCGGGCGATCACCACCGTCAGGTGCAGACTCAATCCAAGCCACCGCTATCCCTCCCATAATCAGATATGCCCGTGGTGCACATTGGAACAAGCGCGGGCGACGCGACGGTCTGCGCTCCGGAGGCGGTCCACACCCACCCTCCGCCCCGCGCCGGCCGCGGCGGCAACGCAGCACCGGCCGCTCCTCTCCCAGCAGGCACCACTACCGCCCACTCTTGTTCTGGGCCTCCCCTCGGCACCGGCCTTGGGCCAGCCGGCCCCAGCATCCCGGCCCGGCTGGTGGCAGCGGCTGCGGGCGTGGTGGACGCAGAAATTCTGAGCCGAACAGAAGGGTACCGAACATGGCCGGCTACGACTGGAGCATCACCCTACGCATCGATACATCATTCGCGAGCGCCAACCGCTCCTACCCGGTCATGGACCCTTTCCATATGGGTCACGCCTGGATCACGGTCGCCGCGCCCAATGGCGAGCGCGTCGACTTCGGCTACTACCCTAGGAACGGCGGCCTCGCCGGTCCAGGAGAACTGCGAACTGGCGACACCACACACCAGCCACGTCAGGATGCGGCGTACACCTACCACATCACCCCGGACCAGGCGGCGCATGTTCTCGCCGCAACGCAACATGTCCAGTCCGACCCCGGTTATTATAACGGTCTCACCCACAACTGTCTCACCGTGGCGAGGGACCTGATGGGCGTCGCAGGCATTGCAATGCCGGGGGTGGCGTCGGATCCTCTGCATATCCTGATAGGCGTCGGTGCCGCCGCGGTACTCGATCTTCCCTTGGTGGGAGCCGCCGGAATAGCCATCGCGATCGCTCATGATCCTGCCGGTTTCAACACCGTTCTTCGATCCACGCCGGAGGGGCGAGCGGCAGAGATGCTCTACAACAGATCGTCGGAGCTGGCCGGAATGAGGTCGACGGGCGATCTGCACACCATGGCCGACCATGCAACCCAGGAGGCACTGCACAGCATTGGGTCTGAGCCGCACGCCGAGCTGCTCCACCCGGCCGAGGATGCATCAGCCCAGGCTGGCGCCTCGCANGCGCCGGATCCGCAGATGTCAGTCGACCCCGGTCCGCTGGACTGGGGAGGGTCGTCCCACGTCCCGGACCCGGCGGGCATGTCCGTGGATCCGTCCTCGTCGGAGTAGGGCGCCGTGTCACACGCCACTGATGCAGGAATGTCTGTCGACCCATCCCTGTACCATTTGGACGAGACCATCTCCACTGACCCTACTTTTCATGGGCATTGAATCCTGCCCAGTATTCGTGCTGCCATCACCGCACTCCGTCCGTCCGCGATAGCTGGTTACCGGCGTGGTTAAGCCGGACCTCGTCCACCCGCCGAAGTCCCTTCACCGCCGAAGTCCGTTTACCGCCGAAGTCCGTTTACCGCCGAGGTCCGTTTACCGCCGAGGGCCCGCTCACCGCAGAGTCACTGCGGGTCGACGTCGATCACCATCCAGCCGGCGATGAGGTCCTTGGTCTCCGCGAACGAGCCGTCAGTGACCGGCGGGCGACCCTCGCCGCCGTACCGGACGAACGTCCCGGAGGGCGCGAGCGCCTGGCTGTCGACGAACTCGCCGGTCCCCTCGAGCCAGCCCGCGAAGTCGTTCATGTACCACACATGGGCCGAAATCTCCGCCGGGACGGAACCAGCCACCGGTTCTCGACATCGTCGTCCGAAGTCCTCGATTGATCGACGCCTCCGGGTTGCCGACGCCTCCGGGTTGCCGATACCTGCGGCTGGGCACCGCCGCTGCGCAGTGACGTGGCACCGCGATGCGGCTGCGGGGCGACGGGGTCCGGCCCGAGGCTTCGGCTACCGGGCTCGCGCCGAGGCGCCTGTTCGACAGCGCGAACAACACAGGCCGAGGCGGAACATCCGCGAAGGCGCCGGGATTGAACGCCATATGACTGTGTCTTCAAGCGATACGGCGTCGTCGAATGGTGCGGCATCGTCTGGCGTTGCGGGGTCTTCGGGTGTCGCGGTGGCTGCGTCCCCGTTGAGCAGCGAGCGCCTGCTGGACGGCACGGACGCGGCGCCGCTGTTCACGCCGTTCTCCCTGTCCGGCGTCGAGCTCGCCAACCGCTTCGTGATGGCGCCGATGACCCGCCAGTTCTCCCCTGACGGCGTGCCGGGCGAGGACGTGGCCGGCTACTACGCGCGGCGGGCGGCGCACGTCGGCCTGATCGTGACCGAGGGCACCTACGTGGATCATCCCTCCGCCGGGACCAGCGACCGGGTTCCCCGGTTCTACGGCGAACAGCCGCTCGCCGGCTGGCGCCGGGTCGTCGACGCCGTGCACGCGGTGGGCGGGCGGATCGTGCCGCAGCTGTGGCATCTCGGTGCCGGCCGGGCGGCGGGTGCTCCGCCGCACCCGGAGGCGGCGGTGTTCTCCCCGTCGGGCCGGCGGGGCGACGGAACGGTGGTCGGCGACGAGGCCAGCACCAAGGAGATCGACGAGGTGATCGCCTCCTTCGCGCGCGCCGCGGCCGACGCGCGCCGAGCCGGGTTCGACGGCGTCGAGCTGCACGGGGCGCACGGCTACCTGCTCGACCAGTTCTTCTGGCTGGAGACCAACCGGCGCGCCGACGGCTACGGCGGAAGCCTGGCCAACCGGGCCCGGCTCGGGGCCGAGGTCGTCGCCGCGGTCCGTGGCGAGGTGGGACCGGACCTCCCGGTGATCTACCGGTTCTCCCAGTGGAAGGGCGGCGACTACGACGCCCGGATCGCCGAGACCCCCGACGAGCTCGAGGCGCTGCTCACCCCGCTCGTGGACGCCGGCGTCACCGCGCTGCACGCCTCCACCCGCCGTTACTGGCGGCCGGCCTTCGACGGCTCCCCGCGCACCCTGGCCGGCTGGGCCAGGAACCTCACCGGCCTGCCCACCATCGCGATCGGCTCGATCGGCGTGCCGACGGCCTTCCGCGGCGACGACGAGGGTGCGGCGGCGACGCTCAGCCTCGCCCCGCTGCTGGACCTGTTCAACCGCGGCGAGTTCGACCTCGTCGGCCTCGGCCGCGCCCTGCTCTCCGAACCCGCCTGGACGACCAAACTGCGCGACCGCCGCCTGTCCGAGATCCGGCCCTACGACCAGGCCGACAACTCCCGCCTGACCTGACGCTCGGCGTCCCGGGGCGCCACCATCCGCGAACTCGCGATCACCCGGCGGCTGGCGGCTGGCGGCTGGCGGTGACCTCTACCGCGAAAGTGTTACGCATTCATGGCGGAGAAATGTCTGTAGGGCCGGCATGGATTGCGGTTTTCGGGCGTCAGAGCTAATGTCCGACTGTGCCATGACGGCTCGTACGCAGGAGGTACGGCGGGTGGCATTTCCTGCCCGATCGGCGCACCGGCCGCCCGCCGCGCCCCATTCGAAAACGCGCTCCAGAAAGGCCCGCGAGGCGGCAGCGTCACATTTGATTGCAAGGGAGTCACGGTGACCGCTATCCGCACCGCCACCTACGACATCCGCCCGGCCAGCCCCGTCCTCGGCGCCGAGGTCGTCGGCGTCGATCTGGCCGGTGGCGTCGACGACGCCACCGCCGAGGCCCTGCGCGAGGCGTTCTGGCAGCACAAGGTCCTCGTGTTCCGCGACCAGGACCTCTCGCCCGACGCGCACGTGCAGGCAGTACGGATCTTCGACGAGCCCTTCGACCACCCCAAGTGGCTGTACCGCCACGAGGACAACCGGCTGGTGTACACCTTCAACCTGGAGAAGNCCGGGGGCGCCTCGACGTGGCACATCGGCGGCACGTGGCGGACCCCGCCGTTCCACCTCGAGTCGCTGACCTACCAGGTGGTGCCGGAGATCGGCGGGCGCACGCTGTGGGCCGATCTGCAGGCGGCCTATGACGGCCTGTCCGAGCCGTTCAAGCACCTGCTGGAGTCGGTCAGCGCCGTGTACAACGCCGACCCGGGCGACGGGACCTACAACCGGCCGCCGGTGACCGAGACCGTCGAGCACCCGGTCGTGCGCACCCACCGCCATACCGGTCGCAAGGGGCTCTTCCTCAGCTCGTCGGCGCTGCGGCTGACCGGCGTCGGCGCGGCCGAGGGCGAGGCCCTGCTGCCGTTCCTGCTGGCACACGCATCCTCGCCCAACTACACCGTCAGCTTCGGCTGGAAGCCCGGAGACTTCGTCATCTGGGACAACCTGGCCACCTGGCACTTCGCGGTCAACGACTACGACGGCCCGCGCGTCTATCGCAAGGTCATCGGCGGCTGACCCACGGCGCGGCAGGCCCGCCCCGCCAGCTCCGACGGTCCCCATCCCGTCCGATGGACGAGATCGACGGTTCCGGCACCGCCGACACCGCGCGTGTCGGCGCGTCGCTCCCCTACCTGGGACTCGAAGAGTGATTGCCTGACTTCTCAGAGTGTCCGACGGCATGACGGCGGTCGGCCACCTCTGGGGAGGCGTCGATGGGTGCGGTGCGGGCGATCAGGGTGGCGGCGGCAACGACGGTGATGGCGGCGGTGACCGTGACCGGTACCGTCCTGTCGACCGGGGTGGCGGCGGCGTCACCCGCCGGGCCCGTGCAGCCGGTCGATCTCGGCGCCCTGCCGGGCATCACCCACAACAGCGCCACCTCGATCAACAACCACGGGGACGTCGTCGGCTCCGGCTACAGCTCTTCGTTCGACAGCCATGGATTCCGCTGGTCGCGGGGGACCTTCACCGCGCTGCCCGACACCGCGCGAGCACCCTTCCTGATCAACGATGCCGGGCAGATCGCCGGTGAGCTTCCGGGTCGCTTCTCCTCGCCCGGCTTCGTGATCCGTCCCGACGGAACCGTGATCGACCCCGGGTTCACCCCGGTCGACCAGAACGAGCACGGCCAGGTGGTCGGGACGGGTCCGGTCGCCGGTGGAACGCACGCGATGAGCTGGCGCGACGGCCGGACCGTCGATCTCGNCGCTCCCACGGGCCACACCAGCGAGGCCATCGCGGTCAGCGACAACGGGTGGGTCCTGGGTGAGGTACAGNGCAACGACCACCACGACGACTACTTCGCCCGCTGGATGCACGGCCGCTGGGTGCCGCTGCCCGGCCCGAACGGCCGTGCTGTCGACATCAACGACCGCGGGGACGTCGTCGGCTGGGCCACGAACCCGGCGGGGAACACGCACGCCATGCTGTGGCAGCGGGACCGCGCCATCGACCTGGGCCCCGAGGACGCGGCCCTCAGCGAGGCAGTGGCCATCAACAACGCCGGTCAGATCGTCGGCTCGACGTTCGATCCGGTGACCGACGCAGGGCACGTCCTGCTCTGGGATCCGAGCCACCGGACCGATCTGGGAACCTTCGGTGGCTCCTTCGCCCGGCCGATCGCCCTCAACGACCGGGGCGACATCGTCGTGGCGACCAGCACCGCGTCCTTCCGCCGGCACCACGGCCGGACCGTGCAGCTCGGCGGCTCCGCCGAACCGGTGGCGCTCAACAACCGCGGCCAGGTCGTGGGCGCCGTGCTCCTGCCCGACGGCTCAAGCCACGCCGCCCTGTGGAACTGACCCGCCCGGCCCCGTGCCGCCCCGCCCCTGGATCGCCGATGCCACGCACCGATCTTCGCGATCGGTGACCGGATCCAGCGCTGCAGCCAGTGATGGTGGGGATGGAGGGCCCGGCCTGCTGGGATGCGCGCCGACGTCGCACGTAGAACCGGACCGGGCCCGAGAATGCGGTGTTCTGCCAGTGGGTCCGGATCGGTCCATTCCTGCGCCGATTTCCGCATGCTCCCGGTACGCTTCTACCGCCTCATTAAGGGTTTACCAAGAATCACAGGAGAGCCTTAGAGAAGTCACATGGTAATCACAGAGAACTCGCCACCCAATCTTTCCGGCCGGCGTTGACGCGAACACGCCGGCCGCAATCCGTCCGGTGGGAGCTACGCACGGCTAACCTTCCCGCTGCAGGTAGCCGATCGATAGTCTCGATGACGGGAGAATCATGGGAAGATCCCTGAAAGGGAAAGCAGCGGTCGCCAGCCTTTCCGCCATGGCGGCGGTCTGCGTGACGGTGGGACCGTTGGCTTCAGGCGCCTGGGCCGACGACCGTGTTCCGCCGCGGCCCGCAAACCAGTGGCACGCCACGGACGGTTGGGAGCGGAGCAACCAGAACAGGGAGGGTGCGGAGAGGTCTCGGCAGAGCTGGCCTCGCCAGAGCGGGTCTCGGCAGAGCGGGTCTCGGCAGAGCGGGTCTCGCCAGGGCTCGGATCGTCAGGCCAGATGGCGCCAGAACCAGGGCCGCCAAGACCAGGATCGCCAGAACCGGGGCCGCCAAATCCAGACCCCCAGGGGCGGGTGGCGCCAGGACTGGCGGCGCCAGAACCCGGGTACTGGTCGCCAGGACCCGCAGTGGCGGAGCCAGGGTTACCAACCGGGCGGGATAGTTCGATAGAAGGGGGCGTCGGTCGGCCGGTCCGGCGCCTTTGCGCCGGACCGGCCGGAGCGGGTCGAGGGCTTTCCAACCCTCGGCGGGTAGGCGGCACGCCCCTCGGGGGTGTTGGTGAGCAGGGCGTGAGCATGCGTGAGCACGATCGGTACGACCCCAGGTTGCAGATGTCCG
This sequence comes from Frankia sp. CpI1-P, assembly GCF_001421075.1. Lineage (NCBI taxonomy): Bacteria > Bacillati > Actinomycetota > Actinomycetes > Frankiales > Frankiaceae > Frankia > Frankia sp. CpI1-P. The sequence continues at coordinate 38,365 of NZ_LJJX01000028.1, forward strand.
CAAAGAGGGACTACTGGATCGTCGCTGTCCCGGGCTCACGGAGACCGACCGCGTCGTGCCGCCAGAACAGTTCCGAGTAAACCAGCGTCCCCGTCATCCACGGCTGATAGCCGGGAAGCGTGACGACCTGGAAGGCCGCGTCCGGAATACGCAGCGACGGCTTGCGGAAGCTCAGGTCCCCGCCGGGCACGAAGCCAAAGCGGCGGTAGTAGTCGGGGTCGCCTTCGAGGAAGACGAGTGGCACCGAGGACTCGGCGAGGATGTCGAGGCCGCGGTGCACGAGAGCCGAGCCGACCCCGTGCTTCTGGTATTTGCGTACGACCGCCAACGGGCTGAGGACCTGGACCTCGACCAGCCGCCGAGGCGCGTCGAGCAGGCTGCGAGTGAACATCGCGTGGCCGATGACCTCGCCATCGTGCTCGGCGACAAGCGAGAGGCCAGCAACAGGCGTGATGGTGGCGCGAAGGTCGTCCACAAGGTCTGCCACGACCGCTCCGTGCTCTCCACCGAACGCCTGCGTGACGACGTCCCGCACCGATTCCCGATCACAGGCCAGTTCGCGGCGAAGATTCACGCACCGGACGGTAGGGGCGCCCGGTGACGATGGCAACCCGTTTTGTCCAGTGCGAACGGGAGCACGACCGCGCCCGGTCGATGGGCGACCGCAAGGAGCACCACCCCTTGGTCGCACATGGCGAGGGATGGCGACCGCNGACGGGACTTACGACACCACGATCATCGTCGTGATCAAAGCCCCGGCATTGATGGTGGTGTCACGATTCAGCCAACTGGAAATGCCAGATGACCAGCGCCGGCACACCGGCCCTGGCGGCTCGTGCTGCTTCGGGCACCATGTCGTCCAGACACCACGGCCACAGCTCCCACGGTCCTACCGCTCCGAACGTGTCTTTTCGGTCGGCCGGCCCCGGCGGTTCGTTGGTCGGCGCGGAAGGTTCCTCGCAGCGACGCACGCGCAGTCCCACCGCCAGCGCGGCCCGCAGATAATCCCCGATCAGGTGCCGGTAGGCACTCAGATGTCCAGGTCGGCCATCAGCATCGCGGACGGAGGGAATCGAGCCCAGCGCCACGGTCTCGGGGTGCATGTCGGAGATCACCAGATGACCGCCCGGACGCAGGACCCGGGCGAACTCCGCCATGACCGGCTTGAGCGCCCCGATGTGGGTCAGCGCCAGGGCGCACACGACCAAGTCAACCTCGGCGTCGGCCACGGGGAGCTGGTGCAGATCACCGAGCAGGAACTCGCCCTGCGGCACCCGAGGACGCGCGCGGGCGAGCATGTCGGGCGAGCGGTCCACGCCGATAACCCGATGGCCACGCCCGGCCAGAAACTCGGCGTAGCGACCGGTCCCGCACGCGGCATCCAGAGCAACACCCACGGGCAGCGAGTCCACGATCTCCTTGACCACGGGTTCGTCGACGTCGAACGCCCCGTTGGGCCCGTCATACGTCGCTGACCACAGCCGATAGCCCGTAACCGTGTCCACCCGGTCGACTTCCACTGCTGCGTGTGCCAACGCCTCGTCAGCGAGCACTCTGCGAATCTCCGCGATCCGGGCTTCCACGAAATCACGGTCCGACGCTCCGGTGAACGCTCGCAACAACGCAACGCCCTCAAGCCCGAGCAGGTACGCACGCGGGTCCTCGTACATCACTCGACGGAGGTTATCGATCCGCCTCCAGACAGGCCACCGAATTATGTGGCGTCGAGGGGCTTCGCGGGTACACGGTTACCACCGGTGGACGCCGGCCGACCTTCCCCTCGACGAGCTCTGGAAGGATCAGGCCATGGATCAGAGGGCCGAAGGACAACTGCGCGTCATTCGCAAGGTCCTGTCGGTGCTGCCGGCAGTCAGCATCCCGGCCTGGCTGTTCGGAGGTTGGGGACTGGACGCGAGGATCGGGCGGATCACTCGCGAGCACGGTGACGTCGAGTTCTGGGTCGAGCGCCGCCACGCCGAGCGATCGAAGGTGGCGCTCGCGGACGCTGGGGCCATGGCTCTGGCGACCCAGCCGCCAGCGGAATCCTGCGAGTTCACCTGGGGCGATGTTCCGTTCAGCACCGCGTACTTCGACAGGTGGCCAGACGGGTCATTCAGTCAGCCCATGGGCCGATGGTCTGACTGGCTATTCCCACCGGGGTCCTTCGGTGAAGAGCGTGTGACGCTCGATGGCACGGCGATGTTAGTCATGAGTGCCGCTGGCATGCTCGCCATGAAGGAGCAGTTTCCGCGCCTGCGCCATGGCCGGCCATGGCGGCCGAAGGATGTTGCCGATATCGAGACACTCCGAATACTGGTCGCCCAGGAGAGGGCGGCACATCGGATACAGGTCGAGACGCGGGAGACGCGGGAGACGCCGTAGCGTGCCGGCGCGGGCACGATCGGGCCGTTGTCCGTGTAGACCACCCGAACCTCTGGCGCTTGGGGTGCCGGGGCAGTCCTTCGTCGGGCTCCGTTCCCATCAGCCGGTGGAGCCCGACGTCGGCGGCGGCTGCNCTTCCGACGCCGATACTGGATCGGTCGCGCGGGATCTCGCAGAAGATCGGGGGCCGGTCTTGCTGCCAGCGGAGGACGCTCCGCCTGGGCTTCACCGCAAAGCCGGATCTCCGCATTATCCGATCTTCGCCGGGCGACAAGCCCGCGCGATCAGCCCAGGAGGTGCCGTGCCGAGGGCGATTCTGACGCACCTCTCCGACAGAATCTGCCCAGCGGACCCGGGGCGGCTCAGACGAGACTGCCCACCTCGGCCGCGGCCCGCGCGGCGAGCAGGGTGTTGCGCAGCAGCATGGCGATGGTCATCGGCCCGACACCGCCGGGGACCGGGGTGAGCCGGCCGGCGACCTCGCGCACGGCGTCGAAGTCGACGTCGCCGCGCAGGCCCTGCTCGGTGCGGTGCATGCCGACGTCGATGACGGTCGCTCCGGGCTTCACCGCATCCGGGCCGATGATCGCCTGCTTGCCGGCGGCGACGACCAGCACGTCCGCGCCGCGGCAGACGGCGGCCAGGTCCCGGGTGCGGGAGTGGCAGATCGTGACGGTCGCGTTGCGTCCGACCAGAAGCTGGGCGACCGGGCGGCCGACCAGCTCGGAACGGCCGACGACGACGGTGGGGGCACCGCTGAGCTCCACGTCGTAGGCGTCGAGCAGCTCGATGATCCCCGACGGGGTGCAGGGCCNCAGGCCGGGCAGGCCGCGGGCGAGCAGGCCGACGCTGGCCGTCGTCAGGCCGTCGACGTCCTTCTCCGGCGGAATCCGGCCGACCAGGGCCGCTCCGTCGAGTCCCTCGGGGACGGGAAGCTGCAGCAGGATCCCGGAGACGGCCGGGTCCGCGGCGAGGGAGTCCAGCAGCGCGGCGATCTCGTCCTGGGGGGTGTCGGCGGGCAGGTGCTGGTGCAGGTCGGCCATGCCCGCCTCGACGCAGGACCGACGCTTGCCGCCGATGTAGACGGCGGACGCCGGGTCGTCGCCCACCAGGACCGTCGCGAGACCCGGCTGGCGGCCCGTGGCCGCACGGAACTCGGCGACGTCCCGGGCCACGTCCGCCCGCACCCGGGCGGCAACGGCCTTACCATCGATGATCACTGCGCTCATGTCGGCCTTTCGCCCTCACGATGTCCGGTCGGATCCGCCGTCGCGACCCCGAGCGCCGCCGTGCACCGCGACACGCGGCCGGCGTCGGCGACGGCCCGACCGAGCACGCTACGCCATTGCGCCCCGGCGTGACCTGCGGGCGTCACCGCCACCCGTCGAGGGGGCGCCGAGGGGGCTTAGCCTCGACGGGTGGCGGATTCCGTGAGCTTCGACCGCATCGCCGACCGGTACGACGCAACCCGGGGCGGTGACGAGCGGGGCCGGCTCGTCGCCGAGGCGGTCGCCCCGCGCCTGCCCGGGCAGCGGTTGCTGGAGATCGGCGTGGGCACGGGGCTGATCTCGCACGCCTTCGCCGAGCGGGGCCGGTCGGTGCTCGGCGTCGACCTGTCGGCCCGCATGCTCGCCCAGGCCCGCGGGCGCCTGCCCGGGCGGATCGTCCGCGCCGACGCGGCGGCCCTGCCGTTGCGCACCGCGACCGTGGATGCCTGCCTCGCCGTGCACGTTCTGCATCTCGTCGGGGATCCCGATCGGGTCCTCGCCGAGGTCGCCCGGGTGCTGCGGCCCGGTGGCCGGCTCGCGGTCGTCGGCGCGGGGCAGCACGCGGGACGCAGCGACGTCACCGCCGTGCTACGGGACCTCAACGAGGCGCTGCGAGCCGAGCGACCCCGCCGGGACCGGCCGGAGCTCCTGCTGCCGGCCGCGGAGCGCTGCGGGCTGCGGCTGGTCGAGGAGTTCTCCTTCGCCCGGGAGGAGCGCGAGACGCTCACCCCGGCCGAGGCCTGCGCGCAGATCGAGAGCCGGGTGTGGTCGACCCTGTGGGACCTCTCGGATCGGCAGTGGGCGACGATCGTCGAGCCGGCCATGGCCGCGCTGCGCCGGCTGCCCGACCCGAACCGTCCCCGGCCGGCCGGCCGGGGTTCCCACGCGATGATCCTGCGGTTGGTGGACGCCGCTGGCGCGCCACCACAGCGCTGACCACGCCCTTGGCCGGCGACGGCCACCTGCTGCCGGCCACCTGCTTCCGGCCACCTGCTTCCGGACAGCCGCCGCCGAACGACGGATCAGGTGCCGAGCGGGCCCGCGGACAGCGACCGCACCATCGGCAGGCTCGGGGCAGCCACGGCCCCGAGCCACAGCCGCACCTCCCGGGCGGTGCACAGCCGCACCACCCGAGCGGCGGCACCGTGCGCGTCGAGGGCCCGCAGCAGGCGGACCCGGCTGTCCCGCGGGTAGTTCCACAGCCAGCGCAGGAATGCCAGGTCCAGCTTCTCCGGGCATCCGGGGGCGGCGTCGGGACGGTTGCGGCCACGCCACCGGGCCCAACGGCGCAGCACCCGGGTCATCGTGATCCGCCGTGGCAGGTCGAGGAAGACGATGAGCTCGGCGGCGGGGATGCGCAGGTCCAGTGTGCCGCTGTAGTTGCCGTCCATCACCCACGCGGGCTTCGCGACGAGGCTGGCGACGATCGCGCGCCACTCCTCCACCGGCGTCGCAACCCAGCCGGGCCGCCAGAAGTGCCGGTCGAGATGCACCACCGGCAGGCCCGCCTGCCGCGCGAGCTCGCGGGCGAGGGTGCTCTTGCCGGCGCCGCCGCTGCCGACGACGAGGACCCGCTGGACGTCGGAGGTCATCGACGGCGGGCCCTGCGGGCCCCTCCCGAGCGCATTCACGATGCCAGTGTCCCACCGGGGCGATCGTTCCGCGTGCGGAACGTGCCGCTTCGACCCACCCGTGCCCACCCGGATCGGGCGCGCCCGGTGGCTCCCCTCAGCCGGCGAGGGTGTGGTGGGTGAAGAACTCCCACATAACGACGGAGGCGTTCGGTGCGGGCGGCGGCGGATCGGCCTGCTCGCGTGGTCTGCTGCCCCCCGGCCAGGCGTGCCCGGCGCCGGTGATGCTGTACAGCTCGACCGCGCCGCCGGGCGCGCACGGGCCGTAGACGTCGTGGACGACGGCGCCCTGCCGGGAGCGGACCGGGGTCGCCGGGCAGCCGTCGCGGCGGGTCCAGTAGGCCATCGCCTCGGCCACGGACCGGTCGGCGCGCTCATCGCCCTCGCGCAGCCCGATGGACGACTCGCCACCGTCGTAGCGGACCTTGTCGTCGGCGGTGCCGTGAAAGGCGATGACCGGCACGGGCCGGCTCGGCGTGCAGGAGGTCGTGTTCAGGGCACCGGAGACGGGGGCGATCGCCGCGATGCGCCCGGCGAGTTCGCAGCCCAGCCGGTAGGACATCATGGCGCCGTTGGACATGCCCGTGACGTAGATCCGCGCCGGATCCACCGGGTAGTCCCGCGGCAGCCGGTCGAGAAGGGCGGCGATGAAGCCGACGTCGTCGACGCCGTTGCCGTGGGCGTACCCGCAGCAGGTGCCCGCGTTCCAGGTCAGCAACGCCGTCTGGCGCCGGCCGGTGCCGTCAGGGTAGACGGCGAGAAAGCCCGCCCGGTCGGCGACGGCGCTCATCCCGGTCTGCTGCTCGGCCTGGCGGGCCGATCCGCCGCCACCGTGCAGGACGAGCACGACCGGCAGCCCGTGTCCGACCGCGGTCCCCGTTGCTGTGGCGGTCCCCGTTGCTGTGGCGGTCGCCGACGCCGTAGCGGCCAGAGTCGTGGTGCCGGGAGAGCGCGGCGTGCCGGCCGCGGTGGCGACCGAGGGCGGCACGTGGACGAGGTAGGTACGCTGCCGGCCGTCGGGGGTGGTCAGCGTGTGGCCCGTGGTGCCGGGGCGCAGTGCCGGCCCGCCGGCGCCCCCGGCCGTCCCTGGCGAGGTCGACCTCGGCGTGGCGTCGGGTACGGTCGGCCCCGAGCGGCCTGCGGCCTCCCCCGCGCCGGCCGACGCGCCGCCCCCGCACGCGGCGAGGGCCGCAAGCAGCACGGCGCCGACGGCGAGTCCGGCCACCGCGGTCCGTGTCGGACCCGGGAACCGCCGACGCCACCGCCGGCCACGCGCCGTCCCGACCGGTCTCTCGCGGTACGTCCCGGACCAGTTCCCCGGACGACCCCGCCTGGTTGCGCCGGCGGTGTCCCGCCGCATCGACGACCTCACGGGGCGACGGTAGGTCCGCCGGATGTGAAGCGGATGAGACCGGATGTGAGGGAGGTGAGCGGTCGCCCGGACGGCTCAGCCGAGGCCGCGGGAGTCCTGCTTGAGCGCCGTGTCGATGGTGAGGGCGGCGGCGACGACCATGCTGTGCAGTGGCTGCGGCAGCGGCCGGTGGAGCTGGACGACGTAGTTGTCGGCCGTGGTGAACATCGTCCGCATGAGGCCCTCCCAGGTCTTGGTGACCCGGGCGACCTCGACGTCGGTGTGGTCGACGATCGAGAAGTTCCACGCCCGCCAGTTCTCGGCCTTGATCGCGCCGATCGTCGTGCCGCCCGCCTGCAGGTCGAACCGGATCCGGCCGAAGACGTTCTGCTGTGCGATGACGCCGAGTTCGGACCCGTCCGGCAGCGAGACGATCACCTTGGACTTGAACACCTTCGCCGGGCGGTGCAGGAGCAACTGGACGGTGCCGGCGGCGTCGCGGACCTCCAGGCGGTGGGAGAGGAACTGGTCCCACGAGGTGAGCACCCGCGCGGCCTTCTTCAGCGCGCTCTGGCCGACCTCGACGACCGAGCCGATCTGGTGGCCGCCCTGATCGAAGACGGCGTACTCGTTCGTCACCTCGATGATCTTGGCTTTTTGGTTGACCACGAGCACGGGCTCGCTGAACAGCGTCCCGCCACCCGGACCCGTCGGCTGCACCCCGGCCCGCTCCTGGACCTGCCGCTGCACCTGCTCGGCGCTGTGGTTGGTGTGCACCGCACCCGGCTGCACCCCCAGCGGCGTGCCCCACGTCTGCCCCGGCACGGCCGCGACCTGGCCCTGGCCGTACTGCCCGCCCTCGCCGTACTGGGCAGCCCCGCCGCGCTGGGCAAGCGGCGCCGGCTGGGTGTGCTCGGTCCACTGGTTTCCGTCCCACCATCGGGAACCGTGCTGCCCGCTCGGATCGGTGTACCAGCCTGGCGGGACGGTCTGCGTCATGACGCCACTCTGGCATCTTCCGCCCGCGCCGGGCCAGACCGTCACCGCTGCGACACCAACCGGACTCTCCGTCCCGGCGACGCGAGGCCNGAGCCCCGCGTCACCGAGAATTCCGGAGGATGCTCCGGCCTTCAGGCCGGGGAGGAATCCGGCTCCCCGCACCCGCACCCGCGGAGCGGGGTAGGGATAGGCGATGCACCATCAGGTGAACTGCCGTGCGAACGCATCCTGTAACAGGTGGATGATTTCCCTGTTCGGTGAATAGTCGTCTTCTTTGATGGTTTCGGTGATGTGGGATCGCGGGTAGTCCGGGAATCTTGGGCCCGTCTTCTTCGCGGCCCTGGTGGTGGGTTAGGATCGGTTTATGTCGAGGTTCCGGCTGTATCCTGACGTGGCACAGGAAGAGGCTCTTCTTGTGCATTGCGGGCATGCGCGGTTCGTGTGGAATCTGTGTGTGGAGCAGCAGTCGTGGTGGAACCCGTGGCGTGGTCCCGCCCCCGGCTACGCCGAGTGGAACCGGCAGTTGACCGCGGCGCGCGGCGCGTGCGACTGGCTTGCTGCTGGGAGTGTGATCGTGCAGCAGCAGGCGTTGCGGGACTTCGCCACCGCGAGGGCGAACTTCTTCGGGGGGTCGCATCGGCGACCGACGTGGCGCCGACGCGGGCGGGGTGAGGGTTTCCGGATCGTCGCGGTCAGGTCGGGTGATGTGCGGCAGGTCACCCGCCGCTGGTCCCAGGTGCGGATACCCAAGGTGGGCTGGGTCCGGTTCCGCCGCAGCCGCACCGTCCCGGACGCCAGGTCCTATCGGGTGACGCGAGATCGTGCGGGTCGCTGGCATGTCGCGTTCGCCACCGTGCCCGACCCGATTCCCGCCCCGGGTACCGGTGGGATCGTCGGGGTGGACCGGGGTGTGGCAGTGTCGGCGGCGTTGAGCACCGGGGAGTTGCTGCGCTGCCCCGGGCTGCGCCCCGGTGAGGCGACCCGACTGGTCCGGTTGCAGCGTCGCCTTGCCCGAGCGAAGCGGGGATCGCACCGGCGGGCCCGACTGGTCGGGCAGATCGCCCGAGTGAAAGCCAGAGAAGCCGCCCGGCGTAAGGACTGGGTCGAGAAAACCAGCACCAGTCTTGCCCGCCGGTACGACCTGATCCGGGTCGAGGCATTGCCGGTCGGGGCCATGACCCGCTCGGCGAAAGGTACCGTCGCCGAGCCGGGGCGCAACGTGCGGCAGAAAGCCGGCCTGAACCGAAGCATTCTCGCCCACGGCTGGGGGCTGCTCGTCGCCCGGTTGGAGCAGAAGGCCCCCGGCCGGGTCGAGAAGATCAACCCTGCGCGGACGTCGCAGACCTGTAACACCTGCGGGACCCGGGATGGGGAGGCGCGCGAGAGCCAAGCCGTCTTCCGGTGCCGGGCCTGCGGGCAGCAGGCGAACGCGGACGTGAACGCGGCACGCAACATCGCCCTGGGACATCAGTGGGAAACCACGTGGGTGACTGCGCGGGGAGGCGACGCCGGTAGGCGGCCTGCGAACCGCGAACCTCAACACTGCACACCCCCTCTCCTGGTGGACGGGTAGATGTTGGAATCCTCCGCGTTCACGCGGAGGAGGATGTCAAAGCGCCTTCTCGGTGACGAGACCGCCGTCGACTTGCAGGCGGCGGTTGACCGCGACGGTGTCGAGCATGCGGCGGTCGTGGGTGACGAGCAGCAGCGTGCCGGTGTAGCCGGCGAGCGCCTGTTCGAGCTGTTCGATGGCGGGCAGGTCGAGGTGGTTGGTGGGCTCGTCGAGAACCAGGCAGTTCACCCCGACGGCCTGCAGCAGCGCGAGACCGGCCCGGGTCCGCTCCCCCGGCGACAGCGAGGCGGCGGGGCGGGTCACCTGGTCCGGGCCGAGGCCGAACTTGGCGAACAGGGTGCGGACCTCCGCCGCGGGCCATGTCGTCGCCCGCTCGGCGACGGCGAGGGCGGTGGTCTCGCCCCGGAACAGGCCCCGGACCTGGTCGATCTCGCCGAGCCGCACACCGGCGCCGAGGGACTGGCTCCCCGCGTCGAGCGGAAGCCGGCCGAGCAGGGCTGAGAGCAGGGTTGTCTTGCCGCCGCCGTTCGGTCCGGTGATGACGATCCGGTCGGCCCAGGCGACGGTGAGGTCGACCGGGCCGAACGTGAAGGCGGGTCGGCGCACGACCGCACCGGTGAGGGTCGCGACGACGTCGCCGGAGCGGGGGGCGGCCGCGATCGACATGCGTAGCTGCCACTCTTTGCGTGGCTCCTCGACCTCCTCCAACCGGTCGAGGCGGGACTCGATCGACCGGACCCGCGCGGCGCTCTTCGTCGCCGCCTCGATGCGCGCGCCCCGGGCGGCCCGGTCGTTGTCGGACATCCGCCGCTTGGCTCGCACCGAGCCGCGTACGGACTGCTCCCGCTGGCGCTGCGCCTGCGCGGTGAGACCGTCACGCTGGTCGGCGTAGTCCTCGTAGCGGTCGCGGGCCTGCCGCCGGGCGACCTCGCGGGCCTGCAGGTAGGCCGCCCACCCCCCGGCGAACAGGGTGAGGCCGTGCTTGTGCGGGTCGATCTCGGCGACGGTGTCGATGGTGCGGTCGAGGAACTCGCGATCGTGGCTGACGACGACGAGCGCGCCGGACACGCCACGGACGAAGCGTTCGAGCCGGTCCAGCCCGTCGAAGTCAAGATCGTTGGTGGGCTCGTCGAGCAGGGTGATGTCGAACCGGGACAGCAGAACGCTCGCGAGCGAGCCGCGGGCGGCCTGCCCACCGGACAAGGCGGTCGTGGGGCTGTCGAGGGCATCGGCGGGCAGGCCCAACTCGGCGCAGACCTCCTCGGCGCGAACGTCGAGGTCGGCGGCGCCGAGGGCGAGCCAGCGCTCCAACGCGACGCTGTACCGGTCGTCAGCGCCGGGGACGCCCGCCGACAGCGCCTCCCCGGCGTCGTCGAGTTCCCGCTGCGCGGCGCCGACCCCGGTGCGGCGGGCGAGGAACGCCCGCAGGGTCTCGCCGGGCAGCCGGTCGGGTTCCTGGGGCAGCAGGCCGACGCCCGCGGTCGGCGGCGCGAGATCGACCCGCCCCTCGTCGAGGGGGACCAGGCCGGCGAGGGCCCGTAGCAACGTCGACTTACCGACGCCGTTCGGCCCCACCACCCCGAGCCGGTCGCCGGGTGCGACGGTGAGCGAGATGNCGTCGAGAACGGTCGCCCCACCGCGGGTGACGGTGAGGCCGGAGGCGACGAGAGTTGCGGACACCTGGCCAGTCTCGCGCATAACCGGCGCGCGTCGGCCGCCCGCCCGCGTACCGCGGCCGCGAGGGCAGCCAGGCCACGCATGATCATCCCCCGAACCCGGGCAGGGCGAGCTGCTCGTCGCGGCGGCCCGGCCCGGCGGGGTCGGCCGGCACTGCCCGCTCGGCCGCTCCGTCGGGCTGCGGCGCGGACGCCGCGAAGCGCCCACCCGGACGCGGCACCGCGGCTCCGATGCGGGCCCGTTCGGCGAGCTCCCGCACCTGCGCCGCAATCCGATCCCGATAGACGCGCGGCGCGTATGCCCCGGACCCGTAGAGCCGGCGGTACGGGCCGACCAGCGCGGGATGGTGCTCGGCAAGCCAGGCCAGGTACCACTCCCGGGCGCCGGGCCGCAGGTGCAGCACCAGCGGCGTGACCGACGACGCGCCGGCCTGTGCGATCTGCTCCACCGCCCGGGCGAGCGCCGCAGGGGAGTCGGTGAGATACGGCAGGATCGGCGCCATGAGAACCCCGGTGGGGACCCCGCGCTCGCCCAGCGCCGCGCACGCCTCCAGCCGCCGCCGGGGATGTGGGGTCCCGGGCTCGACGAGCCGCCACAGCTCGTCGTCGACGAAGCCGACGGACAGCGCGACGCCGACCTGCGTCACCTCCGCGGCAGCGGCAAGCAGATCGAGATCGCGCACGATGAGCGAGCCCTTCGTGAGCACCGAGAAGGGGTTGCGGGCGTCGCGCAGGGCGGCGAGGACCCCCGGCATGAGCCGGTAACGACCTTCGGCCCGCTGGTAGGGATCGACGTTCGTGCCCATCGCCACGTGTTCGCCGCGCCAGCGGGGCGCGGCGAGCTCCGAGCGCAGCCGCTCGGCGACGTTGACCTTGACGACGATCTGGGTGTCGAAGTCGCGCCCGGTGTCGAGATCGAGGTAGGCATGGGTGCCCCGGGCGAAGCAGTACCGGCAGGCGTGGGAACAGCCACGGTAGGGGTTCACCGTCCAGCGGAACGCCATTCGCGACGCCGGCGGAACCCGGTTGAGCACGGACCGGGCGTGGATCTCGTAGAAGGTCAGACCGGCGAACCCAGGGGTGTTGAACGTACGGGTGACGGCGCCCCGGGCGAGCAGCGACGGCGCACTCGCGCCGGCCGCGACGGGCTGCTCGGTGGCGGCGAGCCGGAGGTTGTCCCAACGCATGCCTTATGGGAACATGTGTTCGACAGATTGTCCAGTCCGAGCGAGGTCCCGCCCGCAAGCAGGCCGCAGCCCGCAAGGCTGCCGGCCTGCGACGGGCGCTGACCTCGGGCAGGCGGACTTGGGGCAGGCGGACTTGGGGAGGCTGCGGGGATAGTGAAGGGATGCGGCTCAGTGGGCTCGAGGCCCGGAAGCGGTTCGCGGCGGCCCGGGTGGCCCGGCTGGCCACCGCCGGCGCGGACGGTCAGCCGCTCGTGGTGCCCGTGACCTTCGCCGTCGAAACGGGGGGCGCCGGCGGCGACCGCGGCGACGCTCGCGGCGGTGCGGACCCACCCGCGACGATCGTGACCATCGTCGACCACAAACCGAAAAGCACCCGCACCGAGCTGCGACGCCTGCGCGACATCCGCGCCAACCCGCTGGTCAGCCTGCTGGTCGACCACTATGACGACGAGTGGGCGCGGCTGTGGTGGGCCCGGGCCGACGGGCTGGCCCGCATCGTCGAGGCCGGGGATCCACGGCACGCCGCGGCCGCTGCGGCCCTGACCGCGCGCTACCGCCAGTACCGGCAGGTCCCACCGACCGGTCCGGCCATCGTCGTGGCCGTGACCCGCTGGTCCGGCTGGGCCTACTCCGAATCCCCCACGGCCCCGTGAACCGCGCCGGGTTCGTCCGCCCAGGCCCCGGGATCAGGCCCCGGGATCAGGCCCCGGGATCAGGCCCCGGGATCAGGCCCCGGGATCAGACGCGGGGACGGTCCCAGCCGGTGGGCAGCGCGTCGGGGGTCTGCCAGGATGGTTCCGGGCGGAAGTCGNTCCAGGTGCCGTCGAAGGGGAACGCGCCGGCCTCCACCAGCCGCAGCAGCCGCTCCCCCTCGGCCCGCACCGCGTCCGGATCGGGCACCCAGTAGTGCTCGGGGAAGGCGAGGCGTTCCTCCAGCTCGTGCTCGTCCTTCCACTCCCAGGTCCGCTCCGGCGTGACCCACAGGTCGAGGTCATGATCGGTGGTGTCGACACCGACGAGGCCGTCGTGGCGCCAGGCGACGGCGGGCTCCTCCAGGTTGATGTACCAGCGGACGAACCGGCCCTGCCAGTCCCAGAACCACCACACCGAGTTGGCTCCCTGCGGCGGGACCAGCATGAAGATGTTCGGCCCGCGCCAGACGGTCGTCGTCATCACCGTCGGCTGGCGGACCCACTCGGCAAAGGGCATGTCCCGCAGCCCGCGGCCGTCCGCGCTGAGCTCGACGGCCATCGGGCAGCCGTGCGGAATCCACAGCCGCAGGCCGCGCTCGTCATGGCCGACGACATGGCCGGTACGGACGAACACCAGCCGCTTCGTGGTGAACGACCGGTGCACGACCACCTCACCGGGCGTGTACGGTGCGGCCGCCGTCAGGCTCCTGGCGGCTCCCGGCGCCGCCGCGTCGGCGGCGAGGCGGGAGACCGGGTCGGTCGGGGATCTCCCCGCAGACGAGACCCCCGCCAGCGGGGGCGGCGGGGAGGCGGGACCGTTGACCGCGGCACTCTCCGGCACTGTCACCGCCTGACTGTACGGCGATGCCATCCCTGGCTGTGAAGTGCGCGGCCACCTGACAGCTGATCAGGCGTCGGTCGTCCCGTCCACTGCCGAACCATCTCCTGCGGGCGCGCCGTTGACGAGGATATCGGCCCGGCCGGCGACGTCCTCGTCGGCGAAGTACCGGTCCTCGTGGCGGGCCCAGCGTTCCCAGTGCGGGGCGAAGATGTCCCCGTCCCGGGCAAGCGCGCGCCGCCGCCGCACCTGCACCGGCGCCGCGACACAGACCAGCCCGCCGAGCAGGGGCGCCGCGGCCCGCGCACCGGCGCCGACACCCTCAACGACGAGGATCGCGGTCGACGGGTCCAGGATCTGGTCGGGGCCATAGCATCCCTGGTGCCAGTCGTAGCGACGCCAGGACGCCCGCTCCCCGCGAGCCAACGGCCGCAGGACCCGCGCGACGAACTGGTCGATACCGGCGGCGAGTCCGTCCCACCCGTCGTACAGGTCGTCCATCCGCAACACGGGCGCGTCGAGGCGTGCTGCGACGGCCTGTGCGAGCGTCGTCTTACCCGCGCCGGAACGACCGTCGACGGCGAGCACCCGGGTGTCCCCCGCCCTCGGCCGTCGACCGGCCACCCACAGCGCGATGTTCACAGCCGCCGCCGGAGTCGCCCCGACGCCCCTTCCCGCGCCGCTGTCCACCACACCGCTGTCCACCACGCCGCAGCTCCCCTCGCCGATCGCCTCCCCGCCGACCCACCCCGTTCCTGACGAGGTTCCCCTCAACGCTGGGGCCGTGCCGGCAGATCGGGTCACGAGCCGGCGCCGGATCGACGGGACCAGTCGGCGCGGCTGACGGCATAGATGGCGTGCGTCTCCTCGTGGAGATACTCGGCGCCCGTCCGGTGCATCCCGAGGCGCTGCGCGACCCGGACCGATCGGATGTTCGCCGGGACGATGGCCGCACACACTCGGTCGAGTTCGGGCCGCACCCGGAGCACCCAGGTGATCGCCGCGGCGGCCGCCTCCGCCGCATAGCCACGTCCCCACCAGGGCCGACCGATGTACCAGAGCGCCTCCACGCCCGGCCAGCCCGGTTCGTCCCATAATCCCGCCCGCCCGACGAGCGTCCCGCTCTCCCGCTCCACCACGGACCAGGGTCCGACCCCGGTGAGCAGCCAACACCCGATGCACCCCGCCATCTGGTGCCACACGGCATCCGGCGACGTGACCGGCCCGCCGACATGGCGGGCGAACTCGGGGTCGGACCAGATCCGGGTGAACCCGTCGACGTCACCGTTCTCGATCGGCCGCAGGATCAGCCGCGCCGTCGTCAGCGTAGGAATGGCCATCTCCACAACACTGCCATCCCGCCATCAGTGAACGACGAAGCGGACGGGTTCGCTCAGGACGGCGGCGGCGCCATCGAGGTCGGCGAGGCGGGCGGCGAGCGTGGCTTCGGCGAGGCGCGGGGGCAGAGCCGCGTTGAACTTCAGGCCGGCCAGGGCCTCCCTGTCCACCTCGGGCAGGCAGAGCCGTTCGGCGAGGTCCCCCGTGGCCGCACGCCACGATGCTGCGGTCAGGTCGGAGCGCAGCCGAATCCGGTCGTCCGCCGCCCGACCACGAGGGTCGACAAGATCACCCAGGGTAGCGATGAGCGTCGCGTTGGCGCGACTGCCGGCCCAGGTCCACCAGTGCACATCGCCGGTCCGCTTCCGCTGGATGACCGTGCCACCGAGATGTGCGCGGTCCAGGTACTCCTCGCGTAGCCGCGCGAGGCGCTCGGCGGCGCGCGATGTCGTCTTCACCGGTGGGTCGGCGCCAAGCAGCACGTCGCGTACGGCGCCCACCGCACCCGGCCAGGCACGTGCCCGGAACACCCGACGGCCGATCCGCGGTCAGTCTTCCCCGAGCGCCCGAGACGCGGCANCGACCCGCTCCTCGGACGGCTCGGCATGTCACCGCAACTGCCGGCCGTTGATCCTTTCCTGGAGGACGTCGCCCGCGAGGCCAATCTGTTCCTCCACCGGCCGCACGTAACGGTATTCACGATCGCGGATGTGCGCCAGAAATTCGGGCTGGGGCGCCAAGCCGTACGCTTCGAGATAGTAGGCGATCGAGTCCGTCCAGATCCAGTTCCCATCCGTCCGGAAACTAATCGGAACCACCTTTCCACGCGAAGGATCTACAACATCCTCGGTGCGGCCGGTGGTTCGCAGCAGAAACTCTCCGGAATTCAAATAGCCGAGAACCGCGATTCTTTCCTCCCCAACGGGAAGCGTTTCACGATCACCGAAGTCGGGACGACCNTCGACCGTGCCGTAAACCCCAGCGATCTTCGGCGCTGGAAAATTCGATGTCATTGCTCTTCCTCACCGGGGCTAAATCTAATCCAAGATCCATCATAGGGTACCGATGGATACACGAGTCCATCTGGGTCCACGTCACCGGAGGTCGTATATACTTCGCCGGTTCTCCGATCGACCCAGGCCAGCTCAGTCGGAGCGAGCACGTCGACGTCAAGCTCTCGCGCAACCTCTCTCGCCACAGGATCCTCCCCCTGACCCGTCTCGCACGAGAGCAGCCGGACCGGCTGGCTGGCCCATCGGNCATCCGCGCGGATCAGCCGGCTGAGATCGCGCGCGTCCAGCGTCTGATCGCCGACGTGGAAGGACGACGGACTACCGTGAAGGTCGACGGTGTAGTAGCCGGATTCTGGCCTCGCCCTGAGCGACGACACGATGATTGAATCGCCCTTCTCGAAGAAGGCGCGGCCGGCCGGAGTCGNCACGCTCGTCTCGTAGACTGCGGCCAGTCTCGCGTCAAGAGGTTCGGGGCTGTCCGACGGGCCCGAATCGTAGTCGGCCGGCGCGNCCTTCTCCTNGGCTCTTTCTTCCGGTGCATGATTATCGGAAGGTTCAGGATTCGGAGGGGCGTCCGCCGAGGTCTCGTCTGTTTCCGCCTCCTGTGCGGATTCCCCTTCTCGCCCGTCGGCCAGCGGCGTCTCGGACGTGTCCGCCCCCGGAACGGAGTGGGTCTTCNCCGGTACTGTGTCGCGAACCGGAGCGGTCGGCTCGCCCCAGGTCTGCACCCGTCGCTGCGCCGAGCCGAGGTCTGTCCGTTCCGCCGCGCGGTCGAGGAGCGCGAGTGTGCGGTCCATGGCCGTCGGCGCCACGGCGGTGGCCTCGGCGGCGCCGCGTTCGGGGGGCGACGTGGTCTGGTCTCGTCCAAATGCCCGCCGTTCGAGCGCATCGAGCTTCGCCTCCACCGACGTTCGTTCTGGCCGGACGGCGCCCGGTTCGCGACCGGCTCCCTGGTCGTGGCCGGCTCCCTGGTCGTGGCCGGTAACGCGGTCGGCTCCGGCGGCACGATCGGCTCCGGCGACGCGGCCGTCCCGCTCGGCCTTGCCGTTCCCGGTGAGATCGCCGCTCCCGCTGGGATCGTCGTCTGCGGCACGGCGGTCCAGCAGCCGAAGCTTCGCCTCGACCGCGGACGAGGGGGAACGTTCGACCGGGGAGCCTGCGGACTCGGGCAGGTCAGAACTGCCCGTGGGGAGATCACGGGCCATCAGCGCTCACCGTGACATTATGGTCACTCTCGCGCAGCTCACGCCACGCATATCGCACTTTTTCCTCGGGACCTGAGCAGGCAAGTGGCGGGCGGCGGCCTCAGATTTCCGCGGAGGGCGGCCGCACGTCGCCGGGCGGCGACCGCAGCCCGGCAGTGCGGCGGCCAGGAGCTGCGGTAACGGGTTTCAGGTGGCCGAGGGCGCCTTCTTGCGGCGTCCTCGGGCCGCCGTGGTGGGGCGCCGGGTGGTGAGGGCGTCGTCGGTGAGCTGGAAGCGGTTGGTGTAGTCGGCGAGGAGTGGAGTCGTACACCTCGACGGGGCTGCCGTCGTAAGTCAGGGTCGAACTCGCCGTGCCACTGGTACACCCACGGCAGGAGTTCGCGCAGGCCCGCGAGCANCGGCGTGAGCCACTGCGCCCCCCAGCCGTCGGTCTGCTCCCGCTCGGTGATCAGCATCGCCAGCGCCTGGGCCTGCTCGCGATGGTCCCAGCCGGCCCAGCCGAGCAGCAGGTGGGGATCGCCGTCGCGGGAGGCCTCCGGGTAGGAGATGAACCGCTCCTTCGGCACGTCGAGCTTGCCCCGCTGGCGCCAGAAGCTGGGTCGGCGGAAGTCCGCCGGGGCATACTTCGGCGGCAGCGGAATCGCCTCGCGGTAGGGCCGGTGCACCTCCTCGGCCCCGGGCAGCTCGTGCTTCAGCCGGATCAGCGTGGCCTCCGCGGCCGCCTTCGCCGCCGCGTCGGCACCGGCGTCCCGTGCGATCGCCTCCGCGGACTTCTTCTCCTCCCGCAGCTCCTCGACCCGGGCGAGATACGGATCCTCGATCCGCTGCAATGCCCAGACGTTCTCCCACACCGCGCGCGTCACCAGCCCGGTATCGGCGTATCGCAGCGCGGCGAGATAGGGGNCGTGCTCGGAGGCGACCAGTTCGGCGATGGTCCGGGTCAGGTCCTGGGTCGGGCGATAGAGCTCGGCGACGGCGACGGCGACGACGTCCCGCAGCAGCTCGTCGGCCAACTGGGCGGTGGTGAGCAGGCGCGGCTGCTCCATCCCGTCGATCTGGTGGAACCACAGCTAGCGGCGTTCACACCGATCGAGCAGCCAGCCCTGGATCGCCCGTTCCTGCAGGATGTCTCAGCCCTCGGTGGACCAGCGCCGCTTGCACTCCGGCCGTTCGATGAGCGCCAGGCTCCGATTCGACTCGATGACGGCGATCCGCTTCTCGACCACCGCCCGGTACTCCGCCGGCCAGTGCTCGGGCAGCTCGGTGATCGGCGTCGACCTGTGCCGGACGAACCATTCCGACTCCGCCTCCCCCGCCGCGATCCGCCGCGCCAGGACGATCTCGAACGCCCGCTCCCCCAGCTTCAGTTCCGGCACGACCTCGGCCGGCGCGGTCAACTCGTCGGCCAGCAGGTCGTAGAGCCGGTAGACCTGCCAGTCCAGCTCCTCCTGCAATGCGATCATCCGCGCTCTGGTCGCCTGCCACTCCCCCGCGCCGACGCCAGCCCCGCCCGCGTCGGCACCTCCCGCTCCGCCACCGTGGCCGGCAGGCGGCCAGGAATTGCAGGAGCTTGATGCCGGTTTGTCGCCCCACGATCGGCATCGGCCTCCAGCAATTCGCCGTGCAACCAGGTGCCGCGTCACTCCGGCGGCACGGTCCGATCGAGACCGGCGCTGCCGACGCGGCGGCCCGGACTACGGACACGTCAGCTAGTGGTGCAGGCCGCGCGGGCTGGACCACCAGATCTGGTGCCGGCCCAGGGCTGTCTCGGCAGTGCCGGTCAGAGCGGCCGGCGTTGTACGCCGCGCCTTCTGCGCCCAGCGCAACAAGCTCGGTCGTGACGGTGACGGTGGCACGGGCGTCGCAGACGAAGGCGCCGCGGGCGACGACGCGACGGGCGGCGGCATGCGGGCCGGGGAATCGGCGGACGCGGAAGCCGCCGACGACACCACAACCGGCACTACCAGCCCGACCGCGTCTGCCGAGCGTGCCCGAGGCGCCGGCCGCCGGAGGGCGACGCTTCGGGCGAACCGGGATGAACGAGCGGCGAGGGACGGGGCCGGGCGGGCGGCGCGGCGGCGCAGGGCGGGGATGGTGGCGGCGAGCGCGCCGAGGGCGAGGGCTGCGGTATGGCCGATCCCGTCAAGCTCGCCGTCGGTCACTCCGTACATCATCGCCGGGGCGATGGCGACGAGGGTAACGCCGGCGACGGTGCGCAGCCGGCGGGGAGTGGGCAGCGCGACCAGGGCGGCCAGGGCGGCACCGGCGGCGTAGCTCGGGCCGACGTCGAGCACGTGCAGCGCGCTGGACGGCAGGTCGCCGGTCACGACCCGAAGCCCCAGGATCCCCTCGGAGATCAGCGTCGCCGCGGTATGACCGCCGAACGCGACCGCGAGCGCCGCCACGCTCCCGACCGTGGCCTCCAAGCCGCCGACGGCCAGGGNGGCGAACGCCAGCCACGGCGCCACCGGCCCGTCGGTCACCCAGGGGATGCTGCCGGCGAGGACTCCGAGGGGGTGGTGCAGCATCTGGTGCAGCGTCGTGCTCGTCGCCCACTGCCAGCGGGTGGCGCGATCCGGGTCAACCCCGCGTAGCACGCGCGCCGCGAGGAGCACTGCGAGCAGGACGGTCGTCACCGGGAAGCGCCGCAGCTCCGAATGCAGCCACGACGTCGCCCTCGCCGCAGTCCGGCGGGCAGCCGACCCATGGCGCGATGCCGGTCGCGGTGGCGATGCCGGTCGCGGTGGCAGGGCGGTGCTGCGCAGCGCAGCGACTCTCAGGTGCTGAGCGCCATGGCATCCACCCGGCAGCATCACGGAACACCCCCGCCCCACGAGGATCACTGTCACCTTCATGACATCGTGACCTGCCACGGCATTCCCCGCCACGTGTTGCGGCCGCGTGGATGTGCCCACCGCCACACCTCGCCCGCGGCAGACGACGGGCGACAGACCGCGCCGTCCGCCTGGCCGGTCCGCGCCGACGACGCCCGCGCGCCAGTCCAGTCCGCCGGCCGCGTCCGAGGTCAGGCCGCCGTGGCGACCCGGATGCCCGGGCGGAGTGCCGTGGGGCGACGAATCGTCGACCGCCGTCCGGGTTCGACCGCCGTCCGAGTCTGCTCGCCAGCTGCGGTCAGGGCGCGCCCGGCGCCTGCGTCCGGTCCTCCTCAGGCAGGTGGCACTCACGGCGGGGGCGGCGGGCGGCGGCGAGCAGCGCGCCGGGGCGAGGAAGATGATCGCGCCAGCGGGGCCAGACGAGGAACGCCTCGGCCTCGAGCATCGCCAGGGCGATCCGCGGCAGTTCGGCCGTCGCCGGATAGCAGACGAAGCGGGGCTGCCAGGTGGGCTGGAACTTGGCGTTGAACCGGTAGAGGCTGTCGATCTGGAACCAGCGCGACAGGAACAGCAGCATGCCGCGCCAGGAGCGGACCACCGGCCCCGCGCCCAGGCGCTCGCCGCGTTCGAGGGCGGAACGGAAGAACGCGAAGTTCAACGACACCCGCGTCACGCCGAGCTGCGGCGCCTGGCGCAGGGTGCTGACGATGAGGAACTCGTTCAGACCGTTGTCGGCCGAACGGTCGCGCTGCATGGCGTCGAGGGACAGCCCGTCGCGCCCCCACGGCACGAAGTGCAGCAGCGCACGCAGCCGCGACTCGGCGTCGGACGGGAGCCCCCCGCCGGACGACGCCGACCCGTCGGGCGAAGCCGCGGCGCCGCTGTCCTGCGCCGTGTTCTCGTAGGCGAGGACGACGACGCAGTCACCGTCCTCGGCATCGCCCAGCCGGCCGAGTGCCATCGAGAAGCCGCGTTCGGTCTCGCTGCCGCGCCACGCCGCCGCCTGCGCCTTCAGCCGCGCGACGTCGGGCGGGGCAAGATCGCGGACCCGGCGGGCGACGGCCGTGTACCCGGCGCGTTCCACCCGCGCGACGGCCTGCCGGACGTTGCGCATCGCCCGGCCGTCCAGGGTGAAGGTGGCCGCGTCGACCACAGCCTCGTCGCCGAACTCCAGCGCGCTCAGTCCGGCGCGGGTCCACGCCGTGCCGCCGGCCTCCGAGCAGCCGATCACCGCCGGAGTCCAGGCATGATCGGCGGCCTCGCGCAGGAACTCGCGGATCGCCCCCGGCCACGCCTCCCGGTCCCCGAGCGGATCGCCGCTGGCGAGCATCACGCCGGAGACCACCCGGTAGGCCACGCACGCCTTGCCGGACGGCGACCAGATCACCGACTTGTCGGAACGCAGCACGAAGTAGCCGAGCGAGTCGGCGTCGCCGTGCCGGCCGAGCAGCGTCCGCACCCGCGCCCGGTCCTCCTCGGTCAGCCGCGGCTGCGGCCGGGGTGGACGCAGCGCCAGGTAGCCGGTGGTCCCGATGGTCACCACGCCCAGGGTGAGCAAGACCCGGTCGGCAAGGTCGGCGAACCGGTCGGAGGTGAAGTGCAACGGGCCGGGGACGCCGACGAGCCCCAGCACGATCTGTTCGAGCTGGGCCGACCAGGCGTGCGGGCCGGCGATGCGGTGCTCGCGCAGGTGCAGCAGCAGGAAGCCGATCGCGATCGAGACGACAGTGAGCAGCAGGCCGGCGCCGAGTGNCCGCCAGCGGGTCGTCGGGTCGCCTTTGGCTCGAAACTCCCCGCGCACCAGCACGAGCGCGCCGAGCAGGGCGGCCGACGCCGCCGCCTCGTCGTAGTCGAGCCCCTTGGCGACGTGCAGCAGGACGCCCAGCCCGAGCAGGACGACGACGGCTCGCCACGCCCGCCGCTTGCGCCGACGCAGCCCGGCGGCGAGCAGGACGAGCAGCATGCCGACGACGACGGTGAAGGCCGCCGCCTGCCGGGAGGCCGCCGCCGGCAGCAGAACCCGCAGATCCGCCAGTCGGCTCCGCCATTCGGGGGTCAGCGCGGACACCACGTCGCCCAGCCCGACGGTCAGGGTGAGCAGCGCCGCGACCCGCGGCACCCACGGCCGGCCCCACGCCGGCAGACCCGGACGCCGGCGCCTGCGGGCGTCCCGCGGACCCGGCCGGACGGCGCCGGGGAGCCCGCCGGTGTCGCCGGCGGCGTCCGGGCCCGGCTGGGCCGCACGGGCCACGGCCGACCCGGGCACCCGGGCGGTGAGCGGCGTGCGCCCCCGCGCACGCCGTCGGCCGAGTTCCGTGCCGGGTCCGGCCCCGCTGGAGCTACTCATGTATGGCATCGTCCCCCGAGGTGGTGACAGTAACGGCACATGGTCGCCGAGACGATAAACCGCCGCTCGATTGCTCCCGCGACGAACCACCCGAACGTGACCGTCCGGTACTGGAAAGCGGGCAGGACGACGCTGGAGACCTGCGACTTCCGCGACGGTGGTAGCGCCAACATCACCCACCGTGCCCCCAATACGGGGTGGAACGCACCACTACCGGTCAAGGTGTACGCATCGCGGCCACCCGGCACGGATCCACGCTCAGGCCGCCCGAGCATCTCGTGATGTGCTGTCCGGCATCCCCGCCGGCACGGGTCACGCAGGGCGCGGGAACGGGTGGCACCGCAGCGACGGGGGAGACGGATGGCCCGGTCAACGACGGAGCACGGGAGCGGATCGCCGTGCGGGTGATCTCGGTCGTGAACTACAAGGGCGGCGTCGGGAAGACCACGCTGACCGCGAACATCGGCGCACAGATCGCCGCCTGGGGGAAGCGGGTCCTGCTCCTCGACCTGGATCCGCAGGCCAGCCTGACCTTCTCGTTCTACCGACCCGAACAGTGGCGGGCTGGGCTCGCCGACAACCGGACGATCAAGCAGTGGTTCGAGGCGTGGCGGATGGACGGCCCGGTGCCGCCGCTCGCCCCGCTGATCACGTCGCCGGCGGTGGTGAACTCCCGGATCGCGCAGGGCAGCGGGGCGCTC
Organism: Frankia sp. CpI1-P; assembly: GCF_001421075.1. Taxonomy (NCBI): domain Bacteria; kingdom Bacillati; phylum Actinomycetota; class Actinomycetes; order Frankiales; family Frankiaceae; genus Frankia; species Frankia sp. CpI1-P. Next base: position 61,400 of record NZ_LJJX01000028.1, read on the forward strand.
GATCTGATCGCCTCCCATCTCTCCCTCGGCGACGTCGAGATGAACCTCGCCGCGCGCCTCGGCGGCGCGGAGGTGCACCGTTCGACCCGCCACTACTTCGACGTCTACCTGCGGCTCGCCGCCGGGCTGGCGACCCTCCCCCCGACCACCTACGACCTGGTCCTGCTGGACTGCCCGCCGAACTTCGGCGTCATCACCCGCGCGGCGGTCGCGGCCAGCGACCAGTTGCTGATCCCCGCCCGCCCGGACGAGCTGTCGACCCTGGGCATCGAGCACCTGCAGTCCCGGCTGCGCCGGTTCATCTGGGAGTTCAACCGGATCGTCGACCTGCAGTCGGATCTGCATCCGGCGGTGAAGAAGCTGGAGCCGATCATCCTCGGGGTCGTCTTCACGATGGTGCAGTACTACTCGGGCAAGCCGATCGCGGCCCTGCGCCCCTACATCGCGCAGACCCGGCAGCTCGGGCTGCCGGTCTTCGAGGCGATGGTCCGCGAGAGCAATCACCACTTCGCCGGCGCGGCGCGCACCCAGCTTCCCGTCATCCTCTCCGACCAGGTCACCCCCGCTCTCGCCTGGGAGCTGCACCGCCTCGTCGAGGAGTTCCTCAAGCGGATCAGGACGCCTCAGCCATGACCGACGCCCGCAACGCCCCCGAAACCCCCGAAACCCCCCACGCCCCCGAAACCCCCGGAGCCCCGGAGGCCCCCGAAGCCGCCCGACTGAGCACACTGCTCCTGCGCCAACTCGCCGACCTGGTGGCCGGACTCGACGAGCAGCAGATCGGCGAACTGCTGGCCGGGCGGGCGCGGCTGACCGTCACGGCCGCGCCCGGTCGCCCGGCGAGATCGACGCCGACACGGGCGACGCCAACGCAGCAGACGCCGGCGAGGCAGACGCCGGCGTCGAAAGCAACACCGGCGACGCGGCGGCGGACGACTCGCCCGGAGGCGGGCTCGAAGACGGAGACGGGCCCGAAGACGGGGGCGGCGCCTCCGGCCTCGGTGGACGTCGAGGCTCTGCGGGCGGCGCTGCTCGGCGCGGCGAGTCGGGAGGAGGCCGCCGAGCGCCTGGCCGCCCTCGGCCGGGTGTCGGTGCCGCAGTTGCGGGCGCTGGCCGGCGCCCTCGGAGTCGACGGGGTCGGCGGAAAGGACCCGAAGGCGACCGTCATCCGCAAGATCGTCGACGGGACCGTCGGCTTCCGGCTCAGCTCACAGGCGATGCTGAGTGAGGAGGCCGACCTCTGAACGAGAGGAGACCGGCCTCAGCGCGAGCAGGCCACTCGGAGGTCACGCCGGACCGGTGCGAGCCCGTCCGGGGGCCCGCACCGGCGACCGGCGGGATCAGCCGACGTGTGCCGGGGCACCCTCCACGTTCACCGCGGACTCCCGCCCGGCGCGGATGAACACGAAGATCACCACCGCGGCGATCGCGATGAGGATCGCGCCCCAGAGGAACGCCGTGGTGTATCCCTCGATCTGCGACTGCGCGAGGGCGGCCGGACCGTGGCCGTGGCCGTCGAGGTAGCTGCCGACAGCGGTCGCGTAGACCGTGTTGAGCAGGGCGGTGCCCAGCGAGCCGCCGATCTGCTGGGTGGTGTTGACCAGGGCGCTCGCGACCCCGGCGTCGTGCGCGGCGACGCCGACGAGGGCCAGGTTCGACAGCGGGACGAACGAGAAACCCATGCCGAAGCTGATGAGCAGCTCCGACGGCAGCACGTGGGCGACGTAGCTGGAGTCGACCCCGATGGACATGAGCAGCGCCATGCCGACCGCGGCCATCGCCGTCCCGACGCCGGCGAGCACCCGCGGACCGATCCGCGGCAGGAGCTGGCTGGCCGTGCCCGCGGAGAAGATGATCCCGGCACTGAACGGCAGGAAGGCGAACCCGGTCTTCAACGCACTGTAACGCAGGGTCTGCTGGAAGTAGTAGGTCAGGAACAGGAACATCGCGAACAGCCCGGCGCCGATCAGCAGCGAGGCCAGGAACGACCCGCCGCGGTTACGTTCCCAGGCGACCCGCAGCGGCAGCAGCGGCGCGGTGGAGCGCGCCTCGATGACGACGAACGCGGCGAGCAGCGCCACCGAGCCGATGAGCAGCCCGAGGGTGCGGACGTCGCTCCAGCCGTCCTCGGCGGCCACCGTGAAGCCGTAGACGAGGGCGACGAGGCCGGCGGTGACCGTCACCGCGCCGGGAAGGTCGTAGCGGGCCTCGCCCTGCGCGCGGCTCTCCCGCACCACAGGCACCGCGAAGGACGCGGCCACGAGCGCGATCGGCACGTTCACCAGCAGGCACCAACGCCAGGAGGTGTACTCGGTGAGCAGGCCGCCGACGATGAGCCCGATCGCCGCACCGCCGCCGGAGATCGCGCCATACACCCCGAACGCCTTGGCCCGCTCGCGGCTCTCCGTGAACGCGACGGTGATCAGGGACAACGCGGCCGGCGCGAGCAGCGCGGCGAACGCCCCCTGCAGGGCCCGGGCGGCGAACAGCATGGCGGCGTTCGGCGCCAGCCCGCCGAGCGCCGAGGCGAGCGCGAAGCCGATCAGCCCCCAGACGAAGGCCCGCTTGCGGCCCAGGTAGTCGGCGATGCGCCCGCCCAGCAGCAGCAGGCCGCCGAAGGCGAGGGTGTACGCGGTGACCATCCACTGCCGGTTGGCGGTGGAGATGCCCAGGTCTGCCTGGGCGTGCGGCATCGCGATGTTCACGATCGAGGCGTCGAGCACGACCATGAGCTGCGCGACGGCGATGATGCACAGCGCCAGCCACCGCCGGGGATCGGGCTCGCCGTCGGCCACGCCCACCGGGGGATCCCCAGCCTTGCGGTCGACAGTTGTGGTCACAGGAGGCTCCTTGCCGAGGAAGACGAGCTGCCGGGACATCGAGCGAGACATTCACATCAAGCGGGGCGTTCACATCGAGCGGGCGTTGACGAGCGGGACGTCAGTCCCGCGCGGGCAGGGGCGACCGGCGCGCGGGACAGCGACGCGGCGGCGAGCGGACGCGGATGCAGGCCGCCCACATCGGGCCGGCAGCAGGTGATGGAACCCGCACAGGGTGGGACGCGGCGGGGTGGGGCGGGTGTGACACGCGGGCTGGGTCGGCGCCATCTTCGCCGCCCCTGGTCGATCTCTCCACTCGTTTTCAGGTCCGCTGGGCGGCACGCCCAGACCACTCCACCTTCGCTCGGGTGTTCGAGACAATATTAGCTCAGACGTTCGATCCCCATCGCGGGCNGGGTCGATCGACCGGCGAGCAGCGGAAGCACCACGTCATCGACGACGTGGNCGGCGAACGCCTCGTCCAGCGGCTCCCCCGTGACGAGCAGACGGGTGAAGATCATGGCGAGGATGACCTCGACGAGCACCTCGGGTTCGGTCTTCGCGAGCAGTTCTCCCCGCTGCGCCGCCCGCTCGAGCAGGCAGCGGCCGAGCTCCACCTTGCGTTGCAGGATGTTGGCCTGGATCACCGCGGCCAGCCGAGGGGACTCGCTGGCCGCCCGCAGGACGCCGACGAGCAGCGCCCCGTCCTGACCCGAAACGGTATCGATCATGAGGCGGACCTCGGCGGCCACGTCGTCTCGCAGGCAGCCGGTATCCGCGGGGACGTGATCGGCGGGACCATGCCGACGCAGCGCCTCCACGACCATCTCGTCCTTACAGGACCACCGACGATAGATCGTCGCCTTGCTGGCCCGGGCCCGGGCCGCGACAGCAACCATGCTCATCCGCTCGTAGCCGACCTCGATGAGCAGCTCCAGCGCCGCGTCCAGGATCGCCTGCTCGCGGGACTCGTCCCGGGGCCGACCCCGACCGGCGGCGGCCGGCGGCGAAATAACTCGCCACCCCCTTCCTTCGGATCAACGCCCGGCGGACACTCCGGGGCGGGTCGCAGGCCCCACCAGGGACTTCCGCGCGACCATGAAAACAGTACCGTACTGTACCGAAAAAGTCGTCCCACGAACTCGCATGGCGTCGCTCACATCCCGCCGGNACCTCGAGCTCTCATCCCGGGTCGGACTGGCGGCAATCGCGCATATCCGGGCAGGCATGATGGCACGCGACCAGCCAGTCGCCGGGACCGCCAGCCGCCGCCCGGCCCCCGAGAGGACCGCCGCCATCCACCACGTCCCGCACCGCCTCATGGCCGCGGCCACGGGCGGCCTGCTCGTCCTGGGCCTCGCCGTCGCTGCCTGCTCCCGGTCTGACACCACCCAACCGGCAACGTCGACGCCGACCAGCGGCCCCGTCCGGCTGGACGGCCCGGCGGGGACGCCCGACAAGGTTGACGGGATGTGGGTGCTGCGGGATGTGCCCTACGCGCCGGTCTCGCCCGCCCAGCGTCTGGATCTCTACCTGCCCGAGGAACCACCCGCCACCGACGCACCGTCCGCCGCCGACGCATCCCGCGCCGGGACGGGGCTGCCGGTGGTCATCACCATCCACGGCGGCGCGTTCGCGCTCGGCGACAAGCACGACGACCTGCCCGTGGTTCGCGCTCTGGTGCGCGCCGGCTATGCCGTCGCCAGCCTGAACTACCGGCTCTCCGGTGAGGCCCGTTTCCCCGCCGCGGTCCAGGACGTCAAGGCCGCGGTGCGCTGGGTGCGCGCGCACGCCGCCGACCACGGTCTCGACCCGGACCGGATCGCGGCGAGCGGGGCGTCGGCCGGGGCGTACCTCGCGGTCATGCTGGGGACGACGCCGGGGGTCACGATGTACGACGACCCGGCGCTGGGCAACCCCGGCGTCTCCAGCGCCGTGCAGGCCGTCGTCGACTTCTACGGCCCGGTCAACTTCAGCTCCATGGACGACCAGCTCCGCGCGAACGAGCGCTGCGCCGCGTCCGACGCCGGGCACGGCCGCCCCGACTCGCCGGAGTCCCGTTTCCTCGGCCGCACGGTGGCCGCCGTGCCCCAGCTCGTCCGGGTCGCGAGCCCCCTGAACTACCTCGGCCGCGCCCCCCTGCCGCCGTTCCTCATCGAGCACGGCGACGCCGACTGCACCGTGCCGCACCGCCAGTCCCTCGAGCTCGCCGACGCGCTGCGGGCCGCCGGCGCGCCGGCCGTCGAGGTCACGATCGTGCCCGGCGCCGGCCACGGCGGCGCGTTTCCGACCGCCGAGCGGATGCCCGCCGTCCTCGCCTTCCTCTCCCGCGCTCTCGGTCACTGACCTGCCCCTGCTCACCACCTCACGCCCTCGGTCACCGGCCACCACCCGTGGTCCCCGCTGTCCTTCCCCAGCAAGGCAAGGACCGGGACCGGGTCAAGGGCCCTCCGGNCCTGTCCGGCCCGGCCACCCGGCCGTCCCTCGGATGGCGTTCGGCGTGTCGCCGCAGGTCACCGCACGGGCATGGTGGACGGTGTCGGGAATCACGGTGGCGAGAAGGGTGACAACGATGGCGCAGACCACAGGCCGCACGGACGGGGCGGACCAGTCGAACGTCACCGGCCAGTCGGACACTGCGGGCCAGTCGGGCACCGCCGCGGCTCAGCCGGGCGTGGTTCGGTCAGACGCGGTTCAGCCGGACGCGGCCGGCACGGGCGGCATCGTGGTGGGGGTCGACGGCTCCCCGGAGTCGATCGCCGCCCTGCGCTGGGCCGTCGACGAGGGTGCGCGGCGCCGGCTGCCGGTGACGGCGGCGCTGGTCTGGGACGCCGTCGGGGAACCTCGCGCGGTCTTCGACAGGGCGGCCGGCGCCGACCGCGCGGGGCTGGAGCAGGCGGCACGGCGGGTCCTGGCGGACACGGTGGCGGCGGTGCGCGTCCACGACCCGGCGGTCACGGTGACCGAACGCGTCGAGGAGGGCAGCCCGGTGCCCGAGCTCCTGGGGATCGCGACCGGCGCGCAGCTCGTCGTCGTCGGCGAGCGCGGGCCCGGCGCGCTGCACCGGCTGGTGGCCGGGTCGGTGTGCCAGGGAGTCGTCCACCACGCGCCACTGCCGGTCGTCGTGGTGCGCGGCGGCGCCGACCGGTCCGGCGGGGCAACAGGGGCGACAGACGCGGTGGGCGCGGACACGACGTCGGTGGACGAACGCCCGGTCGTCGTCGGCGTCGACGGGTCGGCCGGCTCGCTGCGGGCACTGCGCTGGGCGGTGGAGGCCGCCGCCGCGCGCAAGACCGCCCTGCGCGCCGTGCATGCCTGGCATCTCGACGTGCCGGTGTACCCGGGGATCTACGCGGACTTCGGCTCCGCGCTCGCCGAGCAGGCGCAACGCACCCTCGACGACGCCGTGAACACGATCATCGCCGAGCATGGCGGCGGGCTGCCGGTCCCGGTGGTCAAGGAGGCCGTCGCCGACGGCGCCGCCCGGGCACTGCTGCGCAGCGCCACGGACGCGCAGTTGCTCGTCGTCGGCAGCCGCGGCCACGGCGGGTTCGCCGAGCTGCTGCTGGGCTCGGTCAGCCACCAGTGCGTGGCGCACGCCCCCTGCCCGGTGGCCGTGATCCGCTAGCAGCCGGCTACGTCACTCGCGCCAGCAGGATCGTTCTGATACAGATATTCTCTGTACCAGAACTAATTTTCTGACCTGTGAGGCGCCGTGAGCCCGTTGGCCGAGATCGTCGCCATCACCGCCGTCTGCGTGGCGTCCGGCTGCCTGGGCAGCCTGCTGGGACTCGGCGGCGGCACCTTCGTCGTCCCGATCCTGACGCTGGCCTTCGGTCTCGACGTGCGGCTGGCGATCGGCGCCTCGGTGATCTCGGTGGTCGCCGGCAGCGCCGCGGCGTCACCGCGCTACCTCGACGAGGGCTTCGCGAACCTGCGCGTCGCGGTCACCCTGGAGGTGGCGACGGTGATCGGTGCCGTCGCCGGGGCGCTGCTCGCCGGGCACCTCAGCGCCCGCACGCTCTACACGGTGTTCGGTGTCGTGCTGGTGTTCAGCGCGGTGCAGATGCTGCGCAACCGGCAGGACCGCGCCGGCACGGCCGTGCCGGCCGACCGCATCGCCGACACCCTGAGCCTGCACGGCACCGGCACCCACACAGCCGCCGGCACGGCCGTCCGCGACGTCCGGCCCTACCGAGTCACTCGCACCGCGACCGGCCTGACCATGATGACCGCCGCCGGGGCGGTCAGTGGCCTGCTCGGCATCGGCTCGGGGGCGATGAAGGTGCCGGCCATGGACCTCGCGATGCGGCTACCACTCAAGGTGTCGACGGCGACGAGCAACCTCATGATCGGGGTGACCGGCGCGGCGAGCGCCGTCGTCTACCTGCAGCGGGGCGACGTCGTGCCGGCTCTGGCCGGCGCGGTGGCGCTCGGGACCGTCGTGGGCGCGCGCCTCGGGTCGCGGCTGCTGGCCGTGGTGCCCGTGGGGGCGCTGCGGGTGATCTTCCTCGTCGTCCTGCTCGTCATCAGCGTCCAGATGCTGCTGCGGGGCCTCGCGTGAGGGCGGTCCGGTGGCCCGGCCGGCGGTCCGGCCAACGGTTCACCGCCCCCGGGCCCCACCCCCCGGGCCGCGGCCCCTCGCCGGCAGTTCCCGGAGAGGCAGTTCCCGGAGAGGCAGTTCCCGCCATGGTCCCGGCGCCGACATCCCCGACGTCGACATCCCCGACAGGGGCATCCGAGACGGGGGCATCCGAGACGGGGGCCCGTCAGGTCGCGCTGGTGCTGCGGATCGGTGGGGCGCTCGGTGCCGCCCTGGTGCTCGCCGGGCTCGCGGTCGCCGTCGCCCAGGGCGGCGCGGGCTGGCTGCACGGCGCGGGCGGGGATCCGCTCGGCGGCGGCGCGGCGATGCGGCTGTCCGACCTGGGTGGCGGGCTGCGCCACGGGCGGGCCGGCGCCGTCATCCTGCTCGGCATGCTCGTCCTGGCGGCGACGCCGGCCGCCGGCGTCGCCGCGGCCGGATGCGCCTGGCTGCGAGCGCGCCGGGCGTGGCTGGCGGGTGTGGCCGTTATCGTGCTGCTGCTGCTCGTCCTCGCCAGCGTCCTCGGCGCCGCCGAGTAGCGCGACATCACCGAGCGCCCTGAGCCGACCGAGCACCCTGACCCGACGNAGCGCCCTGACCCGACGGAGCACCCTGAGCCGACCGGGGACGCAGGGCACGTAGCAGATCGAGGGCACGCTCGGTGAACTCCTCGGAGCGCCACGTCAACCCGCCGCCTGCCCCGGCCTGCGTCGTCCCCCGGACGAACGACGGCTCCAGCCGGACGTAGAGCTGGACCGCGGTGACGCCCGGCTGAACGAAGGCGGCGATCTGGTCGCGGCACTGCTGCGGCGTGCCGTGGATGAACAGCCGATCGATGACGTCGTCGGGCAGGGCCGCGGCTGCGCCGTGCTGGTCGCCGGCGCGCCAGCGTTCGTGGGAGGCGGCGAGCAGGTCCCCGTTGCCGAGCCATGCGTGGAAGGCGTGGTACGGCGTCTGGTTGAGGATCCAGGCGAGGAACGGGCGGCTGCCGCGGCGGGCCGCGTCGGCGTCCGCGGTCGGGCTGACGAACACCTTGACGACCAGTTCCTTGCCGGCCGGCTGCGGGCCCACGGTGGCGCGCACCGTGGCCAGGTCCTCGGCGGACAGGAGGTTGGTGACCGCACCATCTCCCTCGGTGAAGCCGAGACGGAGCATNCCCGGCCGCAGCGCACCGAGGATGACCTTGGGGGTTTCGGCCGGCGGTTCGGGCAGCGCGAAGCCGCGAACGGTGAACGTGTCGAACGCGCCCGACACCACCTCCCCCCGCAGGGCTCGGGTGAGGAAACGCAGCGTGTCCCGGGTCCGGCGGAACGGCTCGTCGAACGGGATGCCATTGAGGTCGGTCACGTGGGCGGGCACGGACGAGCCGATGCCGAGGACCAGCCCGCCGGCGGTGAGATCGGCCAGCGTCGTCGCGGTCTGGGCGAGCACCGCCGGCCCGCGGGTGTGCACGGGCACGATGGCACTGGCCAGGCGCAGCCGAGGATCCCACGCCGCGGCGGCCGCGAGCGGGGTGAAGGCGTCCGCTCCCCCGCCCTCGGCCGTCCACACGTCGCTGTAGCCGGCGTCGACGAGTCCGGTGACGATGCGGCGGTGCTCCCGCAACGGAATGCCGGGCAACGGCAGGGTGACGCCGAAACGAACCTCGGTCATGGAGACACCTCGTGGATGCTGGTCGGAACCCGGCGGCACCGCCGGGGGCGGGTGGTGGGGGTCGCGGATGGGGGCCGACGCAACGGCCACCCCGGACCGCGTTACGCTCATCATCGACTTCCCTGCGCTCGTGCCTGAGGACCATTCCAGGCGGCTCGCCGCGGACCGTCCAGAGGCATCCCGATGCTGCTACCGGCGCCTACCGGATGATGACGCCCGACGGGTAACACCGTCTTGACCGTCGTCGAACATGACACCCAATCTGAGCATGAGTTCTTTCTCGCCGCATTCCAGCCGGCGCCGACGCCAGCCGGCCAATCCCACCCGCATGAATTCCCGGACGGCCCCATTCCCCGGGGCACATCCAGCCCGCGATACGCGGGGGCATGGCGACCAGGCAGCCGTCCCCCGATCCCTATCGACCGCCGGGGCCACCAATACCGCCGCACCCGCCAACGGCGGAACCGATTGTCGGCTTGCCGCCGCCCGCGACCACGGCTTCCACCGAGGCGTTACCATGCCATCTCGCCGGTGGTTCCACCGCCGTAGGCGCATTTGGGGCGGTGCAGGTGGCACAGGTTTTCATCAGTCACGCCAGCGTCGATTTCGCCATCGCGGAGCGGCTGTCGGCCTGGTTGCGGGCAGCTGGTCACCGGACGTTTCTCGATCACGACCTGGAAAGCGGTCTCGGAGTCGGTGACATCTGGGCCAGACGACTGTTCGAGGAGCTGTACGAGGCGGACGCGCTCGTCGCCGTCGTCACCGACGCCTTCGGGCAGTCGCCCTGGTGCGCGGCGGAGGTGGGCATCGCCCTGGCCAACCGGCTGCGGCTGCTACCGGTCCGGGTCGACACGCACGTCGACCACCGGCTGATCTCCAACGAGATCCAGTGGACCGATCTCGACGGCGATGGGGAGTCGGCGCGCGCGGCCCTCCTCGAAGCCCTGCGGCGACTCGACGGTGTGGACAGCGGGCCGTGGTCGGCGGACCTGACCGTGTACCCGGGCCTGGCCGCGTTCACGGCGGGCCAGGCTCGGATCTTCTTCGGCCGGGCGGCGGAAAGCCGCCAGCTCGCCGAACGGGTCCGTGCGCAGGCCGGGCCGCGCACGGACGAGCTTGTCCTGGTCATCGGCCCGTCCGGCTGCGGGAAGTCGTCGCTCGTCCGGGCCGGGCTGGCGCCGCACCTGGCCGCGGATCCACAGTGGCTCGTCCTGCCGCCGCTGGTCCCCGCCGCGCGCGAGAAGGCGACGGCACTGTCCTCCCTCGCCAGCCTGCTCGCCGTCGAAGGCCGCCGTGGCCTGGCCTGGCGGACCGACGCCCTCGTCGATGCGCTCGACGACCCGGGGGAGATCACGCGCCTGCTGGAGGTCCTCCTNGACGCCGCCGGGGCGCGCCGGCTGCTGCTCATCGTCGACCAGGCGGAGGAACTGCTGGTCGAGACCAGCGAGGAGCAGCAGATCCTGTTCGCCTCGGTGCTGCGGGAGGCGGTGCGGGGACCGGCTCGGGTGGTCGCAACCGCCCGGTCGGAGTTCGTCCACCCGCTGATGTCGCTGGCCTCCCGTACCCGCCTTCCCGTCGACACCTTCTCGGTCAGGCCGCTGAGCCCGCAGACGCTCCCGCTGATCGTCACCGGACCCGCCCGGCATGCCGGCATCGAGGTCGACGACGAGCTGGTGGCCCGCCTGGTCGCGGACACCGGAAGCGGCGACGCCCTGCCCCTGCTCGCCTTCGTCCTGGGGGAACTCGCCGCCGGCGTGCCCCGCGGCGGGGCCCTGTCCGCCCAGCACTACGAGCGGCTCGGCGGGGTTCGGGGCGCCCTCGTCCAGCAGGCGAACAGGGCGCTGTCCGACGCGGCCCGGGAGGGCGGGCGCACCCGCCGGGAGGTCCTCGACAGCCTGCTGCAGCTCATCACCATCGACGACCACGGCCAGTTCACCCGTCGACGGGTCCCTCTTGACGACCTTCCCCCTCTGATCAGGGCTGACCTGCGATTCTTCGTCAACCGGCGGTTGCTCACCATCCACCGACCGGCCAGCGACCCACCCGGCGGCGAGGCCAGGTCCGGCGGCGAGGCCGGAGAGGACGGCCGGCCCGGCCGAGGCGATGACGGGGGGAGCGCCATCGGCGCCGGGCCCGGTCGAGGGCTGCAAACCGGGACCACGGGGTGGCGTGCTCGGGGCATCCTCGGTCGACGGCGGGCACCCGGGGCCGGCGCGGCGCAGCCGACCGGCGACGCCGCGGACACCGGGCAGGTCATCGCCATCGCCCACGAGCAGATCGTCACGGCGTGGCCGCCGCTGGCCGACGTCATCCAGGCATCCACCGCCCGGCTCCGGCTGGGCGCGCAGGCACTCGACGCCGCCGGTCACTGGGCGCAGGAAGGCCACCCGGCCAGCCACCTGTGGGACGCCGACCGGGCCCGACGAGCCGAACACACCCTCGGCGGCCGCGCGACGTTCCCGAACTCACCCGGATGTTCCTGGCCGCGAGCCGGCGGCGCAGGCGGATTCAACGGCGACGGGTCGCCCTCGTTCTCGCCGCGACACTCCTCGCGGCGGGCCTGATCGCGGCCGAACAGCACGGCGTCGCCCTCGCCCGCGAGCGGTCCGCCATGACCCGCCTGCTGGCCGCTCGCGCCGAGCAGGTGGACGACGGCGACCTGCCTCGAGCGCTGCGCCTGGGACTCGCCGCCATCGCGCTACAGGACACCCCGGAGAACCGACAGAGCCTCGCGGGTACGGTCGCGGGCACGTCCTGGGCAGCCAGCGTCGACGCCGGCATGGGCGACGAGGTGACCGCCACGGCGGCAGTCGTCAGCCCGCACGGCGACGTCCTCGCCACCGGCGGCCGGTACCGCTCCGATCTCAGCGAGCCGCGACGACGCGGGCGGATCTGCTGGATGCCCGCGGCCCGACTGTCCTCCCCCGCCGTTGCCGCACCTGGCGGGTCGATCGGAGTCGACGTCCCGGTCACCGCCGGCTGCGTCGACGATGACCAGGAACCCGCCGCGCTGGCGTTCCGCCCCGACGGCCGGATGCTCGCCGTCCTCAGCCGAAACGTCGACCGGCCCGGCGGCTGGCTGCGGCTGTGGAACCTCGCCCACACCCGCCCGCCCGCCCTCGCCGCCAAGGTCGAGATCCCCAGGGAGACACCCGCCGCCCTGACGTTCGGCCCCGACGGTCGCCTCCTGTCTGCCGGCCAACTCCCCGACGGCGGCGGCAGCCGGCTTCGCCTGTGGTCCTTCACCAGCCCCGGCACCCTGCGCCTGGCAGTCTCCGCCGACGACGGCAGGGAGTTCCTCACCTCGGTCGCCAGCGACCCCGACGGACGCTTCCTCGCCACCACGGGCCGCCGCCGCGACGGCCGGGGCGGACTGCTGCGCCTGTGGGCCATCTCCGGGGCCGACCGCCTCCGTCCCGGCTCCACTGTCCGCCTCGATCCGCTCGCCTCGGTCGACGACGACCAGGCTCTGATCGGCGTCAGCTTCGGCGGCGGCCGGCTCGCCACCGTCGGCCGAGGCGACGCCGCCGGCGGCGGACGGTTACGAATCTGGGACACCACCGGCCAGCGCCGCCCGTCTCTGCTGGCCGAGGTCGACGACGACCAGCCCCCGACCGCGGTCGCGGTCAGCCCCGACGGACAGACCGTCGCGACCGCCGGCGACATCGGCAATGGCACCGGCGGCCGGCTGCGGCTGTGGGACCTCGCCGATCCAGGCCGTCCCAGACCCGTCGCCAGCCTTGACGACGACCAGCTCCTGACCACCCTGACGTTCAGTCAGGACGGCCACCACCTGATCACCGCCGGTGCCTACCCGCCGGGCACGGGCGACGGCGGGCGCTGGCGACGCTGGGATCTCACCGACCTCGGCCGGCCGGGGCGCGTTCTGGACATGGGAACCGACGGCGGCATCAACGCGGTCGCGTACGGCCCCGACGGCTACACCCTGGCCACCGCCGGCCGCACCGGCTGGATCACGCTCTGGAACGCCGCCAACGTCCGCCATCCGGTCCGGACCAGCACCGTCAACGCCGGCGGGGCGACGACAACGACCGTGACGTTCAGCCCGGACGGCCGGCTGCTCGCCACCGTGGCTGTTCAAGGCACGGCCGGAACTCGGGGACGGCTGTGGGACGTCACATCGCCGCGCTCGCCCCGCTGGCTCGTCGACCTGCCCGAAGAGCAGAAGCTCACCGCGCTCGCGTTCAGCCCCGACAGCCGCACCCTCGTCACCGCGAGTGCCATGGCTGACGGTGGCATCGGTGGCCGGGTGCGGCTGTGGGACGTCACCCGTGCCCGGACCCCCCGTCTGCTTGCCGACCTGGCCGACGACCAGCGGGTCGCCGCGGTCGCCGTCAGCCCCGACGGACACACCCTCGCCATCGCCAGCGGCCGGCCGTACCCTGTGCCCGGTCCCACCCCCGCCGCGACGGACGTCAGCGGCCGGCTCCGGCTGCTCGACGTCACGGACCCCGGGCGTCCCGTTCCGCTCGCCGCGGTGCGAGTCGCGGACAACCTCTCTGCGGTCGCGTTCAGCCCCGCCGGTGACACCCTGGCCGCCACCAGCCGTCCCGCCGACGGCGGGGACGGGCACCTACGCCTGTGGAAGATCGCGGACCGCCGGGTTCCCGCCCTGCTCGCCGACGACCGGCATCACGCCAGCCCCCACGACGAGGGCGACACCGTGCCCGCCCCCATCTCCGCGGCGGCGTTCAGCCCCGACGGACGCGTCCTCGCCACCAGCAACTTTGCCGACGACAAGCGCCGACCCGAGGACTGGTTACGACCGGCTCGGCCGGGGTCGGACCCGCGCGTCCGGGCCTGTGCGGCCGCAGGTGGCGGGCTGTCGCGGTCGCAGTGGGCCCGCGAGGTGCCGGGCATCGCGTTCCGGCGAAGCTGCGGCTGAGCCGCGTCAGACGACACCCGCCCGCGGGAATTCGGGTTTTGCTAAAGTTCCTCCCACGTCTTGAGCGCCAGCGTTCAGCCCCGGCTTGCTGGCCGGCAACCCTCCTTATGCAGCGGGGTGCCCCGGGTGGTGACGAGGCCGCGGCAACCCCGCCGACGGCAAGTGCCGACCCTTCGTGGGTCCTACCAGGAGCGATGATGACGTCGATCATCTCTGCCGTGCCCCCGTCCCTCGCCCGGCAGGCCTGCCCCGCCCGGCCGACCGGACGGCAGGCCGGCCGGGCGCCCACCGGCGACGAGGCCGCCGGCGCCGAGCCCACCGGCGACGAGCCCACCGGCGCCGCCGCGCCCGGCCTTCCGAACCCGCACCAGAGGCAGCACCCCGCGCCCGGCGCGCTGCTGGCGGTGCAGGGAGCGGGGCTGGGCGTGCCGCTGGTCGGCGGCGGGTGGGCAGAATACGCCAACCTCGACCACGCGGCGAGCGCACCGTGCCTGACCGCGGTGGCCGAGCACNTCGCCCGCGTGCTGCCCTACTCGGCGAGCGTGCACCGCGGCGCCGGATTCGCCTCCCAGGTGTGCACGACCCTCTACGAGGGCGCCCGGCGCGACGTCGCCCGATTCGTCGGCGCCCGCGACGGTGACCTCACNGTGTTCACCCGCAACACCACCGATGCAGTGAACCTGCTCGCCCGGTGCCTGCCCGCCGCCGACGCGGCCGGCGGGGTCGTCGTGTTCGACGTGGAGCATCACGCGAACCTGTTGCCCTGGCGCGCCCGCGCGGGCTACCGATCCGTCGCCGCCCGATCGACCCTGGCCGAGAGTCTCGCCGCGCTCGAGGCCGAGCTGACCGCGGCACCGACGGCTCTTCTCGCGGTGACCGGTGCCTCCAACGTCACCGGGGAGACGCCCCCGCTGGCCCGGCTGGCCCGGCTGGCACACCGCGCCGGCGCACGGATCTTCGTCGACGCCGCCCAGCTCGCCCCGCACCGCCACCTCGACATGGCCGCCGACGACGTCGACTACCTGGCGTTCTCCGGGCACAAGCTGTACGCGCCGTTCGGCGCGGGAGTGCTGGTCGGCCGGGCCGACTGGCTCGACGCCGCACCCCCCTACCTGGCCGGCGGCGGGGCCGTCCGCGAGGTGAGCACCGACGCCGTCGACTGGGCCACCGGCGCGGCCCGCCACGAGGCCGGCACCCCCAACCTCGCCGGCGCGACCGCGATCGCCGCCGCGTGCCGCACGCTTGCCGCGCTCCCCCCGGGCGCCTGGGAACGCCACGAGTCGGACCTGCGCACGCGGCTGCTGGGCGGGCTCGCCGGGCTGGACGGCGTCGTGATCCACCGCATCTGGTCCGACCCCGAGGCCACCCCGAACAGCGCTGGCGGCCCGAGCACGGACGGCGGCCGGCGTACCCGCGACGGCGCCGGAGCCTGGCAGGACGCGGTCGGCGTCGTCACGTTCTCGCTGCCCGGGCACGACCCGGCCCGGGTGTCGGCGTACCTGTCCGCCGAGCACGGCATCGGGGTGCGCGCCGGCCGGTTCTGCGCGCACCCGCTGCTGGCCCGGCTGGGGGCGCCGGGCGGGGCGCTGCGGGCCAGCATCGGGGTGGGCACGACGGACGATCATGTCGACCGCCTGATCGCCGCGGTGGCGCGATACCTGCGGGTCGGGCCCGGCTGGGACTACGCCCTGCGCGACGGGCAGTGGCAGCCGACCCCGGACGATCGGCGTCTTCCGGACTGGGCCGAACAGTACGCGGCCGCGGCCGCCCACGACCTCCCCGCCGCTCCCTGCGGGACCTGACGATCCCGGTGACCCGGCGGGCGGGCTGCGGCTCGCCCGCCGCCCGCTCCACCGGGTCACGCCAGGGCCGGGCCCGCCGGGTTGCGTTCCTGGGTGACCGCCACCAGCAGCTCCTCTGCGCTGGACGGGGCAAGCCCGTCCGACCTGCCGGCGAAGTAGCGGCGGGCAAGGCTCGTGGCCGACACGTGCCGTGCCGCGCCAAGGCCGGCGTCGCGGGCCAGCGCCAGCATGTCCTGCGGGGCGTAGAAGCTGACGAAGGGCGTGCCGGCGGCCCGCGCGGCGCGTTCGGTCGCCTCCCGTAGGGGGCGCTCCGCCGGTTCGACGAGCTCCAGCGGCAGCATGAACGTCATGGCCAGGGTGGAGCCGGGAGCAAGGGCCGCGACCTGGCCAAGCGTGGCCGCGATGGCGTCCCCGGTGAGGTACATGGAGACGCCGGCGGAGGCGATGACGGCCGGGCGGCCCGCGTCGAAACCGGCGGCCACCAGCCCCTGCCGCCAGGAGCCGCCCGCCTCGAAGTCCACGGGCACGAACCGCAGCCAGGGCGGGGCGCCGAGACCGAGCTCGGTCAGGCGCCGCCGCTTCCACTCCTGCGGACCCGGCTGGTCGACCTCGAACACCCGCATGCCGGCGGCGAGCTGCGGCCGACGCTGGGCGAAGGTGTCCAGGCCGGCGCCGAGGATGACGTACTGGTCGACACCGAGGCCGGCCTGTTCGACGACCAGATCCTCGATGAGGCGTGCACGCGCCACGATGGACGCCCGGATGCGGCTCGTGGCGGAGGGGNCCATGTCCGGACGGCGCAGCCATCCGCCGTCCGGGGCCGCCAGCCGCAGCCCGATCTCGTCCTCGAACACGTGCGGCGGCGGGTCGACCTGGACGTGGACGGCCCGCCACAGCGCGACCCGCACCGCCGTGTTGTCCGGCTCCGCGGTTCGCAGCCCGTTGATCATTTTGCCGTTCCTCTCGACGATTCCATCTGCGGCGGCGCCCGCTTCACCGCTTCACCGCGCGGATGGGCATCGGCGCGCAGGCGCACGTCGATCACTCCGGGCTGCCGCTAGGTAGGATGCTAGCATCCTAGATTGACGTGACGAGTCTTTTCTCGAGACGAGGGGGGCAACCGACCGCCGGAAGGCACCTGGGATGCACGCCGGGCCCGGCACAGGGTGATCAACCGATGACGGAACGTAGCAGTCGCCGGCGATACCTTGACGATCACGACTGAGGGTTACGTAAACCTGGATCCAGGGTCACCATGGTCGAAACTCATCTTTTATCGAGCGGAAATCGCCCGTAGACCGCCGGGCTGGACAGTGTTGGCGTGATGAACATCGGAGCGGCTGCGGACGCCACCTGGCGTNGCGCGGTCGCCCGGTGTCCCAAGTCGCCCGGTGTCCCAACAGGATGGACCACGGCCCCTGTGGAGGAGTCCAGTCCGACGGTCGCTGCGAGGTCCCGGAACTCGGCCCGTGCCCCTTCCTGGACGCCCTCGACGCCTGGCCGTACCTCGACCAGCCCGCCATCGCCGGCCGATCGGTCCGGCCAGCATCGGCCCGCTCCGCGGCGGCCGCGGCGTTCCTCGCGGCCGCGGGGGTACGACCGGTGATCGTGGCCGACCTGCCGGCGGCGGCGATGTCCGCGAACAGCCTGCGCGCGTGCGGCGCGGAGCTCGCACCGGTGGCCGACGCCTGCCTCCTCGGCGATCACGGCGGTGCCCGCGTCCAGTTCCCGCCGTCCTACCGGGCCAGGCTGCTGACCGACGCCGGCGTGTCCGTCCGGGCCGGGGTCAACTGCCGGGACCGCAACCGGGTGGCGATCGAGGGCGAGATCGCCCACCGGATCCTCGGCACGCGGGCGCGGACGTCATGAGCTGGCTTCGGGGCGCGATGACCGCGCACGGCGACGTGGTGGACGTGGAGCTGTCGGACGGCGTCATCGGGCGGGTCGTCCCGAGCGGCGCGGGCGTCGACGTCGCCCGGGTCGGCCCGGGCGACGTCGACCTCACCGGCCAGGTGCTGCTGGCGTCGTTCGTCGAGCCGCACGCGCACCTGGACAAGGCGCTCACCGCGTCACTGGCCCGCAATGTCACCGGCGATCTCGCCGGCGCGATCGAGGCGATCCAGACCCTGCTGCCCGGCTCGACGGTCGAGGACTTCACGACCCGGGCCGAGGCGGCGCTGCGCATCCAGCTCGCGATGGGCACCACCCACATCCGCACGCACGTCAACGTCGGGGTGCAGTCGGGCATGCGGGCGCTGGAGGCACTCGTCGACGTGCGGGAACGCTGGCGCGGCCTGGTCGACCTGCAGCTCGTCGCTNTCNTGTCGAACCCGCTGGACGGCCAACCCGGCCGCGACCTGCGCCGCGCGCTGGCCGAGGGAGCCGACGTGGCCGGCGGCTGCCCACACCTCGACCCCGAGCCGCACCGCGCGGTCGCGATCTGCCTGGACGCGGCCGGCNAGGCCGGCCGCCCGCTGGACCTGCACACCGACGAGACCCTCGACCCGCGGCTGCTCACCCTCGCCACGCTCGCCGACCTGGTCGGCCGCACCGGTTTCCCGCACGGCGTGACGGCCAGCCACTGCGTCAGCCTCGCGATGCAGCCCCCGGACGTGCAGGACAGGGTCAGCGAGCAGGTCGCCGCCGCCGGCATCGCCGTCGTCGCGCTACCCCAGACCAACCTGTTCCTCCAGGGGCGCAACCATGCGGTCGGCACCCCGCGCGGGCTGACCGCCGTCGCGCCGCTGCGCCGCGCCGGGGTGACCGTGGCGGCGGGCGGCGACAACCTGCGTGACCCGTTCAACCTCGTCGGCCGCGGCGACGCGCTGGAGACCGCGTCGCTGATGGTCACCTGCGGGCACCTCGCCCCGGACGAGGCGCTGGTGGCGGTGAGTGGCGCGCCGCGGCGCGCCCTCGGGCTGCCGGCCGTCTCGATCACCTCGGGCAGCCCGGCCGATCTTGTCGCGCTGCCGGCGGCGAACGCCCTCGAGGCGCTGGCCGCGGCCGGCGAGCAGCGGACCGTGTGGCGGGCCGGCCGGGTCGTGGCCCGCACCACGGTGCACTCGGAACTCACCGAACCGCGCCGACCGGCCCCGCGCGCCGAGCCGGTCCGGCGCCCCGGGACCGAGCCGTACGACGCCCAACCGGACCAGTGGGAGGCCGCCTCATGACGATCGCCGACACCGCCGCCGGCGCCACCGCCGACGCCACCGGATCCGGCGCGCCGGCCCTGTCCGGCGCGCCGGCCCTGCACTTCGCGGGGGTGCGCAAGCGGTTCCGGGACGGCACCGTCGCGCTCACCGACACCGACCTGACGATCCGCCCCGGCGAGTTCGTCTCGATCGTNGGACCGTCGGGGTGTGGCAAGAGCACCCTGCTGCGCATCGCCAGCGGGCTGGACGAGGCCACCGACGGAACCGTCGACGTGGCCTCGAAGAACGTCGGCTACGTCTTCCAGGACGCCACTCTGCTGCCCTGGCGCAACGTCCGCGACAACGTGCGGCTGTTCGCGGAGCTGGAGCACCTCGACTCCGTCGAGCGGGGGCGTCGCGTCGCCGACGCGATCAGCCTCGTCGGGCTCGCCGGCTTCGAGGAACATCTGCCCCACGAGCTGTCTGGCGGCATGCGGATGCGCACGTCGCTGGCCCGCTCGCTCGTGCTCGACCCCTCGATCTTCCTGTTCGACGAGCCGTTCGGCGCGCTCGACGAGATCACCCGCGAACGACTCAACGACGAGCTGCTGCGGATGTTCATGCTGCGCCGGTTCGCCGCGCTGTTCATCACCCACTCGGTGGCGGAGGCGGTGTTCCTGTCCACCCGGGTGGTGGTGATGAGCGGTCGGCCGGGACGGGTGAAGGCGGATCTCGCCGTCCCGTTCGACTACCCACGCTCGCCGCACCTGCGTTACAGCGCCGAGTTCGCCGCCCTGTGNGGCGAGGTCTCGCACCATCTCAGGAGCGAGTCTTGAGCGTGACGGTGCCTTCCGCGGTCGAGACGGACGCGACCGGCGACGCGGCCGCGGCGACGCCGGCGATCGGCGCGACACCGCCCCGCCCCCGATCTCGCCGGCGCGGCGCCGGGCTGGTCAGCTTCGTGCTGCTGCCCGGGGCGGTGTTCGCGGTGTTCATCGGCATCTGGTACGCGGTGTCCGACGGGGTGCTCAACGACCAGCAGCGGTTCATGCTGCCGCCGCCGCACGAGGTCGTCCGGGTCGNCTTTCTCGACTGGTCGAACTTCACGACGATGATGAGCGCGCTGCGGTTGACCTGTGAGGTCACCTTCGCCGGCCTGGCCATCTCGATCGTCATCGGGGTCACCGTCGCGGTGGCGATGAGCCAGGCCAGGTGGATAGAGAACTCGCTGTACCCGTGGGCCGTCGTGATCCAGACGGTGCCGATCCTGGCGCTCACTCCGGTGCTGAGCTTCTTCTTCGGTTTCGCCCTGACCAGCCGGATCATCGTCTGTGTCATCATCGCGTTCTTCCCCATCGTGTCGAACACGCTGTTCGGGCTGCAGTCGGTCGACCGGGGCATGCACGAGTTGTTCAGCCTGCACCACACCAGCCGGCTGACCCGGCTGTGGAAGCTGCAGTTGCCAGCGGCGCTGCCGTCGATGTTCACCGGGTTCCGCAACGCGGCCGGACTGTCGGTCATCGGGGCGATCGTCGGCGAGTTCTTCTTCAAGCAGGGTGAGCCGGGGCTCGGCACGAACCTGTCGGTGTTCACCTCCCGGTTGGAGGGCGAGCGCCTGTGGGCGACCACGCTCACCGCGAGCCTGCTCGGCGTCGCGGTCTTCGTCTTCTTCGGCTGGCTGGCGCGGCGCGTGGTCGGCCGCTGGTACCAGCCGAAGCGCGGCTGACCCCCTCGGCGCGACCCACGCGACGGCGCACCCTGCGCGCCGCCGCTCCCTGCCGCCGCGCCCCCACTGCACCGCACCCTCCGGCCCGAACGGCCGATGAACTCGGGGAGACCTAGTTGACCAGATCTCGGCGACGGCCCGCGCGGCTCGTTGCGCTGACCGCGACCGCACTCGCCCTCACCGCCGCCGCCTGCGGCAGCAGCGACGGGGGGGCCACCGGCGCGGCGGCCCCGTCCGCGGCGGGCGCGGCCCCGGCGGCGCTCAACCTCAAGGCCGCCGGCTGCCCGTCGACGATCGTGCTGCAGACCGACTGGAACCCGGAGTCCGAGCACGGCGGCCAGTACAAGCTGCTCGGGCCGAACCCGAAGATCGACGCGGGCAAGAAGTCGGTCACCGGTGAGCTGACGGCCCACGGCGGCGTCGACACCGGGGTGAAGCTGGAGATCCGCGCCGGTGGCCCGGCGATCGGCTTCCAGACGGTGACCTCCCAGCTCTACAAGGATTCCGGGATCACGCTGGGCTACCTGGGCACCGATGAGCAGATCGCCCTGTCCAAGACGCAGCCGACCGTGGCGGTGCTGGCGGGTCTGGAGAAGAGCCCGCAGGTCATTCAGTGGTCGCCGGACAAGCACCCGGGCTGGAAGACGATCGCCGACATCGGCAGGACCGACACAAAGGTCCTGTACTTCCAGGGCGCGTCCTACATGGACTACTTCACCGGCTCCGGCATCCTGAAGAAGGGTCAGGTCGACGGCAGCTACGACGGCACGCCGACCAACTTCGTGGCCTCCGGCGGCGCCGACGCCGTGCAGGGCTTCGCGACGTCGGAGCCCTACACCTGGTCCCACGAGGTGCGCTCCTGGGACAAGCCGTTGAAGTACCAGCTCATCGCGGACGCGGGCTTCGACTTCTACCAGCAGGCGATCGGCGTCCGCAAGGACAAGCTCGACGCGCTCAAGCCCTGCCTGAGCAAGCTCGTCCCGATCATGCAGCAGGGCGTCGTCGACTTCATGGCCGACCCGGCCGCGACCAACACGCTGATCCTCGACCTGGTCGACAAGTACAACAACGGCTGGGTCTACTCCCAGGGCGTCGCGGACTACGCGGTGCAGACGATGAAGTCGCTGGGCATCGTCGGCGACGGCGCCAACAGCACCCTCGGCGACTTCGACGACGCGCGGCTGCGGAAGCTCATCGAGATCCTCGACCCGATCTACCAGTCGCAGGGCAAGCCGGTCCTGTCCGGGCTCAGGCCGGCGGACCTCGTCGACAACAGCTTCCTCGACACCAAGATCGGGCTTGGTACCTGAGCGATGTCGGATTCGACCCTCGCGGCGTCGCACGGCCGGGCCGGGGAACGCGCGCTCCCCGGCTTCGGCCGGGCGGCGCTGCCCGCCGTGACCCCTCTCGACCCGGCTGTGCTCGACGCGCTGACCGCCGAGCTCGCCACCCTGGTCGGCGCCGACGCCGTGCTGCGCGACGAACCGGCCCGCCTGGCGGCCTCGACGGACTGGGCGCACATGAGCCCGGTGCTGGCGCCGCTGCTGCCCGGCGGTGTCGCCGACGTGGTGATCCGCCCGCCCGACGCCG
This sequence comes from Frankia sp. CpI1-P, assembly GCF_001421075.1. Taxonomy (NCBI): domain Bacteria; kingdom Bacillati; phylum Actinomycetota; class Actinomycetes; order Frankiales; family Frankiaceae; genus Frankia; species Frankia sp. CpI1-P. The sequence continues at coordinate 83,609 of NZ_LJJX01000028.1, forward strand.
CCGGGATCGCGGCGGCGGTCGGGGCCGCGCACCGCCACCGGGTGCCGGTGACCGTGCGCGGCCAGGGCACCGGCAACTACGGGCAGGGCATCCCGCTGTTCGGCGGGCTCGTCATCGACACCACGGCGGCCGCCCGGATCCTCGCGGTGGAGAACGGCTGGCTGACCGCGGAGGCCGGCGCGTCGTTCGTGCTGATGGAGAAGGCTGCCCTGGCCACCGGGCAGGAGCTGGCAATCCTGCCGTCGACCGTGGGCAGCACGGTCGCCGGATTCATCGCCGGCGGCTCCGGCGGCACCGGCTCGATCGCCAACGGCGCGATCTGGGACGGCTACCTGCGCTCGCTGCTCGTCGTGCCGTGCACCGACGATGCCATCCCGGTGGAGGTGCCCTTCCCGGACGACACCGCGATGGCGCACGCGTTCGGGGTCAACGGGGTGATCGCGCAGGCGACCGTGGCGCTGCGCCCCGCGCGCCGCTGGACCGGGCTGTTCGCGTCCTTCCCGGAGCTGGCCGGCGCGGTCGCCGCGGGCGAGGAGCTGTTCGACCTGGAGCCGACCCCGCGGCTGCTCTCCCTCGACGAGGCCGGGATCATCGCGACCTACCGGCCGGTCGACCCGGCGATGCCCGCCGGCCGGGTCAGCGTGCGCGGGATCGTCACCGAGGACAGCGTCGCCGCGGCGACCGCCGTCGTCGAGCGGCACGGCGGGCGGGTCGACGCCGTGCGCCCCAGGGGCCCGGCGCACATCGCCTCGCTGTCGTACAACCACACCACGTACCGCGTCCGCAAGGTCCGCCCGGAGCTCACCCACCTGCAGTGCATGGGCCCCGGTCTCACTCGGCGCCGCGCCGAGGTCGCCGCACTCGCCCCCGAGTCGCTCATCCACCTGGAGGGCTTCCTCACCGCGAACGGCCGCGACTGGGTCTCGATGCTGTTCCTGCGCTACGACGGGCCCGACGACCTGTACGAGCGGATGGCCCGCCTGGCCGACGTCGAGGTGTACGTCGACGACCCGCACACCTGGGAGCTGCACCACGGCCGCCTGGACCTGGTCCGCGAGGCCGCCGCCCGGCTCGACCCGGACGGCCTGCTCAACCCCGGCAAACTCCCCGCCCCCACCCCCGCCACACCGTCCTGAACCGTCACGCCGACGCACGGCAACGAGCGCCAGGGCGAACAACCACCGTGCGAGGGGCGGCCAAGGACGGGTGGCGAAGGTCATGCATCAACGCTAGAGCCGACACGGCCCGAATGTCGAACGTATGTTCGGATCCGTGACCGGCTGGCCGCGGGATCAGCCGAAGGTGTTGACCTTCGTCGGGGTCACGGCGATGCTGTAGCGGTGCTCACCGGGCGGGGTGAGCTTGCGGATGTCGTCGGCCGTGCGGCCACGGCTCTCGGCGATCTTCGCGGCCCAGGTGTAGTCGTCGTCGAGGATGACCTCGGCGGTGCCGCGAACCTCCACCGTGCGGTAGACGTTGGTGATGTCCAGCAGGAACAGCGAGCACTGCGGCGTGCGCTGCAGGTTCTTCAGCTTCTGCTTGTCCGAGCTGACGGAGATGCGGAAGACGCCGTCGTCGAGCAGGTAGCCCACGGCCGTGGTCTGCGGGGCACCGTCGGGGCCGAGGGTGGTGAGGATCGCGACCTCGGCGTTCTGCGCGAGGTCGCGGTGGGTCTCTGGGATGAGGGTCACCGGAAAATCGTACGCACACCGCGCTTCAGTCCAGGCCTGGATGCACCGCGCGCTATGCCTGCCCGTTGGGGTTCCTGAACGCGAAAGTGCCCTCCGAGCTGGGAGGATGGGAGTTCTCTATGCTTCCGTCCACCGGATCGAGAGGGCACTTCGCAGGTGCGCTTGTTGCATGCGGCCTCGGGGACACACGCGCGGTTCGACAACGCTGATGCGTCGGCGCCTGAACAAGCTGATCACCACACATCTGCGCATCTGCGCATCTGCAGTACACCTTCGGACGCTGGCAAGCGAGATGGGAGCTGGTGCGTTGCGCGGAGTCACAGCATGACGCGCCCTCCCGAACGGCTGATCAGACCGCCCGAGCGAGCCCGGCGACGGCAGCGGGCCCCATCGCGGCCAGTGTCGCTGCGGCGGGACCAGCGCGACCAGCGCCGCTGCGACATGGCCGGCGAGATGGAGGAAGCCCGGCCGGGCCCGACCTACTGGGCGGTGAGCCCGCCGTCGACGATCTGCTCGGTGGCGGTGACGTACGACGACTCGTCGGACGCGAGGAACAGCACGACCTGGGATACCTCGTCGGGCTCGGCCATCCGTGCAAGGGGCACCAGGGCGGCGATGCCGCCACCCTGCTCGTCGGTGGCCGCAGCCATCATCGGCGTCTTGATGTAGCCGGGGTGCACCGAGTTGACGCGGATGTTGTCCTTCCCGTACTGCGCGGCGACGTGCTTCGTCATCCCTCGGGAAGCGAACTTNCTGCCGACGTAGGCGAGGTTCGGCGCGCCGACGATCGAGACGATACCCGCGATCGAGGAGACGTTGATGATCGAACCGCCTCCGGCCTTCTGCATCGCGGGGATGACCGACTTCATCCCGTAGAACTGGGAGTGCTGGTTGATCGCGCAGACCTTCAGGTACGCGTCCTCGTCGAGATCCACCGTGGAGACGATGGGCCCGAGGACGCCCGCGTTGTTCACCAGGACGGTGGGCGGGCCGAAGGTCGCCTCGGTCTCGTCGACGACGCGGCGCCAGTCGGCGAGGGACGCCACGTCGTGGACGACGAAGTGGGCGTTCTCTCCGAGCTCGACGGCGATCTGCTTCCCGCGCTCCTCGTTCAGGTCGGTCAGGACCACCTTGGCGCCCTCGGCCACGAACCGGCGCGCGTGCGCCTCGCCCATGCCCTGTGCAGCACCGGTCACGATCGCGATCTTGCCGTTCAGTCTGCTCATGTGCCCCTCTTCCTCCTCGTTGACCTGGGGGTCCGAGATCGGAAAGTCAGCGTCGAGCTCAGACCGAGCAATATGGTACTCGATACCGAAATTGGTGTGACCGCCGATGCACGGTCGTTTCGCCCTCCCGCGCGGCTGCGGACGACGGGTAGACTTGGCGGATGGCCGGCGCGAGCAACGGCTCACGCGGTGCCGGGCGGCCACGGGTCACGTCTCCCGAGGCCGTCGAGCAGGTGGCCATCCAGCTCCTGCTCCGCGAGGGCTACGCCAACGTCTCGGTCGACCAGATCGCGGCCGCGGCGGGCGTCGGCCGGACGACGTTCTTCCGCTACTTCCCCTCGAAGGCGGCCGTCGTGTGGAGCGCGTTCGACCACACCAACCGCCGCCTCGCCGAGCTGCTGGCCCGAGCCGACGGAGCCTGCCCGCCCATGACGGCTGTGCGAGAGGCGGTCGTGGGTTCCACACGCGACGCCGTGGACACGCGCGGTGTGTGGCTGGAGCGCTTCCAGCTTCTGGACACCTCAAGCGCCCTACGTGCCAGCGCCGCCGAGCACTGGGAGACGTGGCGGGCAACCGTGGCTGCGTTCATCGCGCAGCGAATCGGCGCGGCGTCCCAGGATGTCGTGCCGGCCGCGATCGCCGGTGCCATCCAGGGCGCATACATCGCCGAGCTACGAGGCTGGCTGCTCCTGACAACCACGACCGACGACCTGCTGGAGCGCTTGCGGCGCAGCCTGACCACGGTCGGCGACGCCCTCGAGGCGCTGACGGCACCCCCGCCCATTCCGTCGGCCGGCTGACCGAGGTGCTGACCTGAAAAACCTGGAGCACCGTCAACCGAGCCATCCTGGCCCGCGCTTCAGAGAACCGGGATGAAAAAGGATCAATGATGTGCAGGAGTGGGCATCCCCCGTCTTCAGCAGCAGGCGGGGGAGGACGTCAACGCGTCGATCGCGGGTCGAACCGGGCGATCTCGGCGAGCGACTGGCCCGCCGCGACCACCATCGCCTCGTAGAGTCGTGTGCCGCNCTCCGCGGTGGCCCCGGTCGGGTCGCCGATGGTTCCGTCGGTGCCGAAGTCGTCACTGAGCCACCCGAACGAGACCGCACCGCCGAAACGGACCCGATCGAACGAGGCGAGCTGCTCGGGGACGCTGCGCACCCCCAGATCGAGGCGGACCAGGTCGGGACGCAGATGNAGCAGCAGCGAGGTCTCGTCGATGCCGGCGTGGATGCCCATGCCGAGCTCGGCGGCCGGCGAGGTGCCGCCATGGTCCGCCGGCAGGGACGGGTGCATGACGAACGTGCGCAGCCCGTGCGCAAGACGGATGTCGCGGCTGGCGACCTGCAGCAGCGCGCTGTTGCCGCCGTGGCCGTTGAGGAACACCAGCCGACGCACCGGGGTGGTCGCGAGGCAGCGGGCCAGATCGTCGAGGACCGCGAGCAGCGTCGTCGCCGACAGCCACATCGTGCCCGGCGACCAAGCGTGCTCGTTGGACTTCGTGTAGGCCAGCGCCGGCAGCAGCCACAGGTCACAGGCGTCACCGAAGGCGTCGACGGCGTCCCGGGCGAGCGTCTCGGCGACCACCAGGTCGGTCGACAGCGGCAGGTGGGGGCCGTGCTGCTCGATCGACCCGACGGGCAGCACGGCGACCGCGTCCGGCGAGAGCCCGGCGGCCTCGGGGGCCCGCAGGTCGGCGAAGTACCGGGTCATCCTGGCTCCTCAGCGGTCACGGTCACGGTCCCGGCCGCGGCCGGCAGCAGGGGCACCACGTCGCGGACGAAGCGCTCCATCTGCTCGCGGGCCCGGTCGTAGGGGTCCCCGGGCATGGCCGGGAAGATCACCAGATCGGTGAGGCCAAGCAGGTCGTCGAGGGCGGCGATGTGCGCGGCGACGTCGTCGGCGGTGCCGACCGCCCACGGCCCCTGCGCCATCGAGTCCTCCAGAGTGGGGATGAACGAGCCGTCGGCGGGCCGCCCGTCCGGGCCCACGTAGCCCCGCCCCCAGCCGTAGGGGGCCAGGAAGCGCCAGAACTCGTCGTGGCCCGCGCGGACGGTGGCCATCGCCTGCGCGCGGGTGTCGCCGACGGCGACGTTGAGCACGAGCATCCGGCGTTCTCCGCGTTCCAGCGGGCGGCCGTGGACCTGCTCGAAGGTCTCGGCGAACGCCCGCCAGTCGGCGGCGAGCCGGTGGCGTTCGCGCAGCCAGAAGACGCCGCCGAAGCCGCGGGTCGGCGCGGCGCGCAGCGTCGGCGGGCTGGTCACCGCCTGCCAGGTCTGGAACGGATAGCGCGGACGGGGGACCAGGGTGAGCTCGCGGACCTCACCGCCGCGGTCCGGGATCCCCGGCGGCGGCAAACAGAAGTGCCGGCCCGAGTAGCTGAACCGCTCGTGGGTGAACGCGGCGTGCAGGACGTCGAGGCTCTCCTCGGTGATCTCCCGGTTGAGCCGGTCGGCCGCCGCCGCCGACGGGTTGTCGTAGGAGCCGACGGACACCGTGCCCGCCGTCAGCGGCAGCATCTCGCGGGGCACGGTCCCGCGACCGACACCGAGGATGCCGCGCCCGCCGCTGAGGTTGTGCAGCAGCGCGAANTCCTCGGCGAGGCGCAGCGGATGCCACTGGCCGACCACGTTGAACATCGTCCCGATCCGAATCCGGCCGGTGCGGGCGGCGAGGAAGGCGGAGAACATCAGCCCGTTCGGCACGACCTCGTAGCCCTCGTGCTGGAAGTGGTGCTCGGTCAGCCAGAAGCTGTCGTAGCCCAGCCGGTCGGCCAGCTCACCGCAGACCAGCAGCTCCCGGTGGGCGTGCTCGATCGCCGCCTGGTCGTAGCGGCGCTCGGTGGGCTCGGTGCCGCCGATCCCGGCGTCGGCCATCTCGACGCCACCGAAGAGGAACACGCCGATCCGCACGCTGCCTCCGAATGTTGACGGGATCAACATCGTCGCGCGGGTGCGTGACGGGACCGTCAGAGCCGAATGTCGGCGGCGCTAAACCTGACCCCGCAGGTGGGACGGTCAGGCGTTCTGCTGGACGACGACGAGGCGCACCTGCTCGCCGTCCAGGCCGCGCCAGCGGTGGCGCACTCCCCCGGCGTAGTAGACGCTCTCGCCCGCGGCCACGGTGTGCAGCACGCCGTCGACGTCGACCTCGATGCAACCGGAGACGACGTAGACGAACTCCTCGCCGTCGTGCTGGAAGTAGTCGTGGAACGACGCCGGGGCGCCGGTGTACTNCGAGGGCAGCATCGCCCGGGCGCCGCGCACGAGGCTGCGCACCGACCCGCCGGGCGAGTCGACGGAGACGGTGTCGTGGCGCACCACGCTGACCGGTTCGACGAGGGGGACGCTCGCCTCCGCCGCGGCCATCAGGGCCTGAGCGCTGGTCCCGAGCGCGGAGGCGATCGCCGTCAGCGACCGCATGCTCGGCCGGGCCAGCCCCCGCTCGAGCTGACTGAGGAAGGGATGGCTCAGTCCCGCCCGGCCTGCCACGTCGACGAGGGTGAGGCCGAGGGCATGCCGCTGCGCGCGAACCGCCCCGCCGAGCCGGACGCCGACATCCTCGGCGAAGGCGGTCACGACGCGGCCGTGCCGGCAGCGGCCACCGCCGCGTCGAGCAGCGCCCGGTCCGCACCGGGCGGGCCGACCAGGGCCAGTCCGACCGGAGCTGGTCCGACCGGGCGGCGCGGCGACCCGGCCGCTGCGGGAAGGGGGTCGCCGCCCTGGGTCATCCGGTCCGGCACGACACAGCTTGGCAGGCCGTACGCACTAGCCATAACTGTCCAGCCTAGCGTCGCCATACGCCAGGCGTCCCGATCACCTGTGCCGCTGCGACGAAGGTGCCCCGGGCCTCCGGCGGCGGGCAGCGCGAGCCAGGCGTCCGTGCCGAGCCGGTCCAGCAGCCGCTCCCGCCCGGCGGCGATCTCCCGCCGNGCGTCGCGTTCCACGTCGGCGTCGACCTCGGCGCCGAACCGGAATCGCGCCTCGACGTCGGCGCCCAATGCACCTGGGTGAGCGGTGATCCAGGCCCCGTGCAGCCGCCACGCCTCCGCGGCCTGCACCGCGCGAAACGCCGCCAGCAGCCGCGGGACGTCATCGAGTTCGCGCAGCGGCCCGAGGTCGAGCTCCGCGCCCAGCGCGTCGGCGAGCGAACATACGGCCTCCTCCGGCGGGTGCACGGCGACGAGCAGGCGCGCCACCGACCCCGCGGTCCCGGCCGGGCCCGCCGACCCGGACGATCCCGCCGGCAGCAGAATCTCCCCGACCGCGCGCAGCAGGCCCGGATCGGCGGTGAGCCAGCCGACCGTGTCGAAGGACGGGGCGAGCCCCAGCACGCCGCCCACCGCCACTGCGCCGTGCGTCGGCCGCAGCCCGTACAGCCCGCAGACCGAGGCGGGTACCCGAATCGACCCGGCTGTGTCGGTGCCGAGACCGACGTCGGCCTGCCCGGCGGCGACCGCCGACGCGGGCCCGCTGCTCGACCCGCCGGTCACCCGGTCCGGCGCCGCCGGATTGGGCGGGGTGCCGTAGTGCACGTTCACGCCGGACAGGGAGAAGGCAAGCTCGTCGGTCTGCGCGATCCCGACGATCGCGGCGCCCGCGGCCCGCAGCGCCCGGACGGCCTGCGCGTCAGCCGGTTCCACCGGCGCCTCGGCGAGCCAACGGGGATTGCCCGCACCGATCCGGTACCCGCCGACGGCGAACAGGTCCTTCACGGCCACGCGCAGCCCGTCGAGCGGGCCGCTGCCGGTCGGCGCGAGCAGCGGGTCGCCGCGTTCCCGCCAGACGGCCGGCGCCCACCCGCCCGTCGAGTTCACCGGCCACCCGCCGGGGAGAGGTCGTCCGTGGGATTCGGGTCGCTCATCGGTGCGACGCAGGCGGCGATCACCCGCCAGCCGTCGTCGGTGCGGGCCCACACCTGGGTCTGGGTACTCAGGCCGACGATCCGGCCGTCAGCTCCCAGCCGCTCATTCGTCGACACGGTAATGATGGTCTCCCCGGGGCTGCGCATCGTGTGCAGCGCGCGCAGCCGCCGCGGGCCGGGGGTGGGCCGGGCGGCCCGGTAGGCGGCGAGCGCCGACGGCCCGACGAGGGGCCCGTCCCCGTCGACGCGCACCACGTCCGCACTGGCGGAGAAGGACTCCTGCTGGGTCGCCACGTCCCCGGCCAGCAGGGCCCGCTCGTACCGCGCGAAGGCGGCGCCGAGCTCGGGGTCGATGGCGGCCAGCTCCGCCGGTGCCCCATCAGTCTCCGACGTGGCCGCCGCCGTCTCGATGCCAAGGGGACGCAGAATGCTGAAGTCGGCGAAGTCGTGCCGCAGCGCCGGGCGGCGCAGCAGGTCGGTACCCGGCCGGCCGGGCGCCTCCCCGGCGGCGACCGCCTCGAACGCGTCGGCGGCTCGGCGCAGGAAGTCCGGGCCCACCCGGTACCGCAGGGTGTGCGCGGGATAGATCTCCCGCACCGAGCCGGCCAGCCGCGACGCGAGGCCGCGCAGGGTCGCGGCGAACACGTCGATCTCGGCGTCGGGCAGGTGCACCCAGAAGTCGCCGGTGACGAGGGTGTCGCCGGCGAACAGCAGACCGTCCCGCTCGTCGAACAGGCACAGCGAGTCCGGCGAATGGCCGGGGGTGTGCAGCACGGTCAGCTCCCGGCCGCCCAGGTCGAGGCGCTCGCCGTCGACCAGTGCGGCCGGCGCGGGCCCCGCGGGCACGGTCCAGGCGTCGGCGGACGGCGGCAGCGGTCGGGGCGTCGTGTCCTCGGTGAGCAGGTGGAAGAACCGCTCGTCGTCGGCGCGCAGCCGTTCGTAGGCGGCGTACTGCTCGCGGGCGACGGCGAGGTAGGCGGCCAGCCGCTCGGCGGGCACCGGTGTCCTCAGCGACGGCGCCGCCAGCGGGTGCGCCGCGACGTCGCGGAACAGCCAGTTGCCGCCGCGATGGTCGTCATGCCCGTGGGAGTTGACGGCGAGGATCGGCCGGCCGGTCAGGGACCGGGCCGCCGCGTGCACGTCGGCGAGGCCCAGCCCGGTGTCGACGAGCACCGCGCGCTCGTCGCCCTCGACCAGGAAGCAGTTGACGTGGCCGGGCTCGGCGACCAGCCAGGTCCGGGCCGCCACGGGCCGCAGCGCGAACCAGTCCGCCGCCATGGCCACCGCGTCGCCGCCGGTCATGGCGCGGCGGACGGCGCGGCGGCCAGGACGGCGCGGTCCTCGTCGTCGGTCCCGGCGAGGGGCCCGCGGCGCACCATCGCCGCGAACCCGTCGTCCGGGCTCATCAGGGTCAGCGCGTACAGCCGGCCCGGTCCCGTGTTGGTGATGTGGTGCACCGACGTGGGCGGGAGCACCAGCGTGCCGCCGGCGGCGACGGCGACCTCGGTGCCGTCGCAGACGGCCACCCCGCGCCCGCGCAGGAACACGAACAGCTCGGTGGACGCGGGATGGCTGTTGGGCGGCTGGGCTCCGCCGACGTCCCAGGACTCCAGGATGACGGTGACCGGCGAGGCCTCGGGGCCGGCGAGCACGCCGAGGCGCACGGTGTCCCCGGCGCTGATGTGGTGCATCTCCAGGGCGTCCGGGGTGATCAGGATCGGCGTCGTCGGCACGGCGTCACCCCTGCCCGGCGGGGTTGGCGGGGTCGGCGGGGTCGGCGACACCGGCCGCGGCCGCCGGATACCGCGCATCGGCGGTCCCGGCGAGGCCGTCGGTGAGCGCCGCGGAGGAGGCGACGAACCCGAAGCACTGGGCGACGTTGTAGACGGCGGCGTCGTGGCAGAACGGCGGTGACGTCGTCGCCGCGCAGTCCTCGAGCAGCACGACGTCGTAGCCGAGGCAGGCCGCGTCGGTGAGGGTCGCCAGCACGCACTGGTCGGAGTTCACCCCGGCGAACAGCAGCGTCGTCACCATGAGGTTGCGCAGCACGGCGTCCAGCGGCGTGTCGAAGAAGCCGCTCATCCGGTACTTGTCGACGCGCACGTCGCCGAGGGGCACCGGCAGCTCGTCGACGATCGCCGCCGACCAGCTTCCGGCCTGCAGCGTCGGGCTGCCGCCGGGGCGGGCCGGCGCGCCGATGCCGCCGCTGGCCCCGTCCGGGTTGTAGACGTGCAGCACGCCGGGCGGCAGGTTCGCCGCGTCCGGCCGGTTGCCCCAGTTCAGCCAGACGACGGCGACGCCGGCGGCGCGCAGCACCGGCAGGGCGCGGCGCAGCGGTGCGATGGGGCGGCGCGCCGGGGTGATGTCGACGCCGATCGAGGCGAGCCAGCCGTCGGGATGGCAGAAGTCGTTCTGCATGTCGACGACGACGACGGCGGTGCGGGCCAGATCGAGGGTGAGCCGCTGCGGGCGGGCGTCGACGGTGACCGGCAGCGGCGCGACCGGGGCGCGGCGCAGATCGACGTGTTCGGACGACACCGCCCACGAGTTCCGGGGGCCGCCCAGCCGGATGTTGACCACGTGAACATCCTGCGGCCGGTCGTTTGCCTCGGCATTACCGGCCAGTTGCGTCGTGGTGGCGCCCGGGGTGGACCACGCCTCGCCGTTCGCGGGACGGACGCGCTGGTCACACCGCAGGCGGCGGGCCGGTGACCGCGTGGCGCGGTAACGAGACCGACACCGGGGTGTGGCAGCGTGCCGGCCCGTGACCGTTCTGCACAGCGGGGTCGGGATTACCGCGGGCGAGACGTACCTGCCGGCCCGGCCGGACGAGGTCTGGTGGGGGCTGCTGCCGAACGCGGCGAGCCGACCGGTGCTGACCGTGCCGTCCGGGCAGGCCATCCGGATCGACACGATCAGCCACGAGGGTCTGCTCGCCGACCAGGGCGGCGACCCGCGGACCTTCTTCGGCGCCGCGGGCATCCCGGCCGACGCGCTGCTCGACGACGTGCTGGCGCTGGCGGGCAGCGGCCGGCGCCACCAGCCCGACGTCGCCGGCCCGCACGTCGTCACCGGCCCGGTGGCCGTGCGCGGGGCCCGACCGGGCGATGTCCTGGAGGTCGAGGTGCTCGACCTGGTCCGCCGGGCTCCCTACGGGGCGATCAGCAACCGGCACGGGCGGGGGGCGCTGCCCGGCGAGATGCCGATCGCGCCGCCGGGCCTGCCGGCCGGGGCCGCGGTGCCGCCGGTGTGCCTGGTCGCGCACACCCGGGGCGAGTCCGGGGTGCTGCCCGTGGGCGACGGCCGACAGATCCGTTTCCCGCTGCGTCCCTTCCTCGGAATCATGGGGGTGGCGGCCGCGACGACCGACCCGGTCCACTCGGTGCCACCCGGCCCGCACGGCGGCAACCTCGACATCCGCCACCTCGGCGTCGGCGCCCGTCTCTACCTGCCCGTCCAGGTCCCGGACGCGCTGTTCTACGCCGGGGATCCGCACTTCGCCCAGGGCGACGGGGAGGTGGCGCTCACCGCGTTCGAGGCGCCGCTGCGTGCCCTGCTGCGGCTGACCGTGCGCTCCGACGAGACGGTGCGCCGCACCGCCCGCGCCCTGAGCGCACCGTGGGCGCAGACCGACGCGCTGCACATCGTCGCCGGGCTCGACCCGGACCTCGGCGCGGCGATGCGCGCGGCCACCCGCAACGCCGTGGCATTCCTGGGCGAACGGTTCGCGCTGCCGCCGCACGTCGCCCTCGCCTACCTCAGCGCCGCCGGCGACTTCGCGGTGAGCCAGGTGGTCGACCAAGTCGTCGGCGTGCACTGCTGCATTCGTCGCGACGACCTGCGCGGGCTGGACGAAGCGAACGGGCTGGACGAAGCGAACGGGCTGGGCGGGCCGGACGGGCCGGACGGGCCGGACGGGCCGGACGGGCCGGACGGGCTGGGCGGACCGGACGGCGACATCGGCGGATGAGACGACGCCGCAACGGATACCCTCGGCTTCTGAGCGGTTCCGCGGGCGTCGGAGGGTGGTCCGGGTGGCGATGGCCGAGCAGGTCGAGGTCCCGTTGCTACGCGGGCTGATCGGGCGGGCGCTGCGGCGCCGCCGGCTGGCCCAGCAGCGCACCCTGCGCGACGTCGCCGCGGCGGCGCTGGTGTCGATGCCGTACCTGTCCGAGATCGAGCGGGGTCGCAAGGAGGCCTCCTCGGAGATCCTCGCGGCGATCTGCCGCGCGCTTGGCGTGCGCCTGACGGACCTGCTCGACGAGGTGCGCCTCGAACTCGCCCGCATCGAGCCCGAGATCGCCCCCGCCGTGCCGGCCGCGCCGGCGTCCGAGGTCGCCGGGCCGGTCACGGCCCACCTCGGCGTCCCGGCCCCGACGGGGCTGGCGCGACCGTTCGAGCCCCGTGCCGCCACCGGCGGCCCCCTCGAAATTCGCGGCTCCATGGCAGTTGGCGGCTCCATGGCAGTTGGCGGCCCTGTCGCGGTTGGCGGCCCCATGGCAGTCGGCAGCCCGATCGCAATGGGCGGCGCCATGGGGGTGAGCGGCCCCATCGCGATGGGCGGCCGGCCCGCGGTGGACGTCTCGGCGGCCTGGGACGGCGCCGGTGCGCTCCCGGTGCTCGACTCCCCGGCGCACCAGCACGGCGTGTCCCCGAACCTGGGGTTCTCGGCGGGGTTCGAGGCGGTCCTCGGCGCCGGCCGGATCGTGGTCCCAGCCGGCGCGCGGTTCGCCCGCCGATCCTTCCACCAGCCCGCCGCCGGAGAGATCCGCGCCTCCCGCCGCGGTCGCCCCGCGCCGGCCGGCCGGACCTGCCCTACCGCGAGCCCGCGGTACCCCGCCGGGCGGGCCGGGCGGACCACCCGGCGATCAGTCTCGGTCGCCTCCACACGCTGACCGTCGACCACTCCCCGGGGAGGCACCATGCGGTTCCTGGTCATCACCCTGATCGTCCATCGGCCGGACCCGGTCACCGGCGTCACGCCGTCGACCCGGGACCGGTTGCGCGAGGTCGTCGACAGCGCGGTGCTCGCCGAGGAGCTGGGTTTCGACGGGTTCGGCGTCGGTGAGCGGCACGAGCGGCCGTTCATCTCCTCCTCGCCNCCGGTCGTGCTCAGCCACCTCGCGGCGCGTACCTCGCGCATCCGGCTGTTCACCGCGGTGACGACCCTGAGCCTGCTGGACCCGGTGCGCGCCTACGAGGACTACGCCACCCTCGACAACCTCTCCGACGGCCGCCTCGAACTGATCATCGGCAAGGGCAACGGCACGGCGCAGCGGGAACTGTTCGACGTCACCCCCGAGGACCAGTGGGATCGCAACGCCGAGTCCTACGAGCTGTTCCGGCAGATCTGGCGGCAGGACACGATCACCGCGCAGCCGCGCTACCGGCCCGCGCTGCACGAGGCCGAGGTCTGGCCGCGCCCGTTCCAGCAGCCGATCCGGGTCTGGCACGGCAGCGCCACCAGCCGGGAATCGGTCGACCTCGCCGCCCGCTACGGCGATCCCCTGTTCTCCGCCAACGTCACCAACCCGATCGAACCCTACGCCGAACTGGTCCACTACTACCGGCAGCGCTGGGCAGAGTACGGCCACGACCCGGCGCTGGCCGCGGTCGGCGCCGGCACGGCCGGTTTCCACGTGGCCCCCCGCTCCCAGGACGCCGTCGCCGCCTACGCGCCGGTGTTCGCCGGGCAGCTCGCCTTCCAGCGTTCGATGGGGATGGAACCGGTCTTCCCGACGCTCGAGGACTTCATCGAACGCAGCTCCGCGCTGATCGGCAGCCCCCAGCAGATCGTCGACAAGGTGCACCGCTACCACGAGCAGTTCGGCCACAGTGTGCTGCACCTGCACGCCGAGGCCGGCGGCCTGCCCGCCGCCGAGCACCGGGCGAGCCTGGAACTGTTCCAGTCNGAGGTCGCCCCGGCGCTGCGCCGGAGCATCCCCGACCCGCCGTGGCCCTGGGCGCCGGTCCTGCCCGGGGCCGCCGAGGCTGCGGTCGCCGGCTGACCAGCCTCCCGCAGCAGGATCCCGGTCCGCTGTCGAACTCGAAGCGGACATCCGCAAGTGGATCAACGACTCGGCACACTAGTGCAGCGCCTCGGAAGTCCGCTTCCCGTCCAGCCTTTCGCGCTGCGTGACGTCGCCGTGTGGCTGCGAGGGTCGCTATGGGGGCGACGGCTCGCGGTTCGGGGCGGATGCGTGGGAGAGCCGCCACCGTGGTCCTTCTATACGGTTCAGCGTCCGATTTATCCATACAGAACAACCACGTGGCTCCGCTCCCACGCACACCTCTCGCGAGGCGGTTCCGGCGAACCATCCGGCGGCGAGACGAACGCCGTCTGACATCACAGGCCGTCACCGCACACCGGAAAGGGACCTATGAGCGGCTGCACTAGTAGACCGTCGCCACTAATGTTTGGGGTATAGGTGGCGGAGTTTGGTGCGGGCGTNGGCGGTGGNGAAGTGCCAGTGGACTTGGCGCTGGTCGGNGTTGACGGCTGTCTGNCAGGCGGCGAGTTCGGTGTTGAGCACGTCGAGGTCGTCGATGCGGCGGTCGAGGCATTGGCGGGTCAGTGCGGCCAGTTCGATCTCGGCGATGTTGAGCCAGGAGCCGTGTTTGGGGGTGTGGTGGATCTCGAGGCGCCCGGCGAGAGCGAACGCGACGGCGGGGTCGAAGGCCTCGTAG